>CAZFOR010000006.1:7273-45787 GCA_964520895.1 uncultured Eubacteriales bacterium
ATTTTCTTTACTTTTTTATGTTTTTTATTTTCTACTTTTTCTTCAATATTCTCTTCTATTTTAACTTCTTCTTTGTTTTCTTTATTCTCCAAATCCATCCTCCTCTCATATATGATAGATTATATCAAACATACCAATTAATTACAACATAAATAATATAAATTTTTTCGAATTATTTTTCCTTGATTTTATCTAAATAATATTTACAATATTTATTCAAATTACATATGTCACATTTAGGTAATCTCGAATCACAAACCTCTCTTCCATGTGTTACAAATACCAAATTCAAATTCTTCCAATACTTTTTATCAGCTAATTTCAAAACATCTTGCTCTATTTTTGATGGATCATCATTTTTAGATAATCCAAGTCTTTTACAAATTCTTTTAGCATGTGTATCTATTGCAACACCTACTGGTTTGTTAAAACTATCTGATAAAATACAATTAGCACTTTTTCTTCCTATGCCTGCTAGTTTTTGTAAATCATCTATATTATCTGGCACGATTCCATTAAATTCATTTATTAATTGATTACTAGCTTTTATTATATTTTTTGCTTTATTTCTATAAAATCCACATGAATGTATCATTTGTTCTAAGTCTTCTTGTTTCATATTAGCAAAATGCTCAGGTTTGTTATATTTAATAAATATATCTTTTGTAACTTCATTTACCCTTTTATCAGTACACTGTGCAGCTAATATTAAACATACCATTAATTCAAATGGTGAATTAAAATTTAAAGTTACATCAACAGTTGGATACATATCTACTAGCTCTTTAATTATTAAGTCAGCTTCTTTTTTATTCATATTAGTCACCCTTTCAATATTATATTAATATAATATACCAAAAGAAAGAATTTGTAAATGATAGGTGATAAAAATGTGGCTTAGAAGAATAATTGGATTATGCTCAATTGGATTATCTTGTGGAATACTATTGGTATTGTTTCTACCAATATCTGTACTCTTTTTTATAATTGCAGTTACACTGTTAATAATAGGTTTTACATGGTTTTTTTGTTAATTTGGAGGTGAGATAAGTATGAAGGTAGTAGTATATAAAGCACCAAACTTTTTACGTAGGTTTTTAAAGTTTGTTTTTAAAGTTTAAAAATGTACATATTATTTAGCAATATTTAGAAATGTTAATTTTAAGAATAAAAAAAAATATATTAACCATAATATTTTTAGGTGATATTATGGTTAATATTAATTGTACATCAAATTGCATACATCAAATAGATGGTAAATGCACATTATCAAATATATGTCCAACAAATAATTTAAAAGATGGTATTAATAATTATAGTAATATAACTATTAATAAATGTATATATTATTCTACTCCTAATATGAGTAAATAATATTAGTTATACCTTTCCACATTTCTTTCAATACTTTTCTAGGAACAATACTCTTTTCTTCCCTATTATTGTGATTATCGGTAGTATACTTAATAAGCACATAATTTTTTTTATCAAAACTCATTACTTTATGTTCTTTTTCCATATATATAAATTCAAATACATATCCTTCATTTAATTGTTTTATAAACTCATCATAACTTTGCATACATTCTCCCATCTATTTTATCAATTCATTAAAATCATTTTCAGATATAACTGTAACACCTAGTTCATTTGCTTTATCAAGTTTACTTCCAGCTTCCTCACCTGCTAATACATAACTAGTTTTTTTAGAAACACTATTTGTACTTTTACCCCCAAACCCTTCAATAATTTCTACAAATTTGTCTCTTGGTTTTGATAATGTACCAGTTATAACAAAAGTCTGTCCTTCAAATCTGTTATCTAAAACTTCTTTTTTTTCTGATTTCATATTTACATTTACTTGTTTTAATTTATCTATCAAATCAATTGTTTGTGGATTAGCAAAAAACTCGCAAATTGCAACTGCTATTTTATCACCTATTTCATTAATTGAAGCAAGTTCAAACATATTTGCACCTGAAAGGTCATCTAATGAGCTAAAATGTTTAGCAAGTAATTTAGCTGTATTTTTACCTACGTGTCTAATACCAAATGAATTAATTAATTTATCTAAACTATTGTTCTTACTATTTTCAATTGCTTTTAATAAATTATTAGCAGATTTAACACCCATTCTTTCTAAATCAACTAAATCTTCAAATTTCAAATAATATATATCTGCTATTGTTTTAATTAAATCACATTTAACTAATTGCTCTACAATTGCAGGACCTAATCCATCAATATCCATAGCCTCTTTTGATGCAAAATGTATTATACTTCTAAGTTGTTGTGCAGGACATTCAATACCTATACATCTTATTGCAACCTCTTCTTCATCATCAATTACAATACTTCCACATACAGGACATGTTTTAGGAACTTTTACTTCTTTTTCTGTTCCGTTTCTTTTTTCTTTTACACTTTCAACAACTTCTGGTATTATATCACCTGCTTTTTGAACTAGAACAGTGTCACCTATTCTAATATCCTTTTCTTTAATATAATCAAAATTATGAAGTGTTGCTTTTGATACATTAGAACCTGCAAGTCTTATTGTATCAAATATAGCAAGTGGAGTTATTACACCTGTTCTACCAACTTGAAATAATATTTCATTTATTTTAGTTTCTTTTCTTTCTGGTGGATATTTGAATGCAACAGCCCATTTAGGAACTTTACTAGTTTCACCTAGCTCCTCCCTTATTTTTAAATCATTTACCTTTACAACTGCTCCATCCATTTCATAAGATAAATCTCCTCTTTTTTCACCATATTCATTAATACAATCTAATATTTCTTTATTAGTAGTACATAACTTTATACCTGGATTTACGTTAAAACCTAATTGTTTTAAATACATAAGCCCTTCATAATGTGTTTGGATTTTTTTATCATTACATCTTTGTATATTAAAAATATATACATCTAAATTTCTTTTAGCAACTATTTTACTATCTAATTGTCTTAATGTTCCTGCTGCTGCATTTCTAGGATTAGCAAATAGTTTTTCATCTAATAGCTCTCTTTGCTGATTTAGTTTTTCAAAATTTTCTTTTGATAAAAATACTTCACCCCTTACAATTATATTTATTTCTTCATTTAACCTAAGAGGTATTGTTTTAATTGTTTTTAAGTTTTCTGTTACATCTTCACCTATATACCCATCTCCACGAGTTGCTCCACGAACAAATATACCTTTTTCATATTCTAATGAAACAGATAATCCATCAATTTTAGTTTCGACAACATAATTAGTTGTATAATCTTTATTAACTTTATCTACAAAACTAATTACATCATCTAAACTAAAAACATCTTGCAAACTTTGTAAATTAACTTTATGTGTAACTTGCTCAAATTTACTAAGTACCTTATCACCTATTCTCTTTAAAGGTGAATCTGGCAAAACATACTCTGGATGCTCTAATTCTAACTTTTTTAATTCTTGCATTTTGATATCATATTCATAATCTGAAACAACATTCTCATCTTTTGTGTAATACATATATGAATAATAATTTAATTCTTTAACTAAATCTTGTATCTTTTGTTTGATATTTTCCATGTGATAATCCTTTCATCAATTAACAATTATTTTTAAAATTTATCTTGTTTTTAATAAAACATCTTTACTATCTTTTAAGTATACTATACAAGAAAATACTGTTGCAATTGTTGCAATTAATATCATTACAGTTGATGCAATATTCATGTAATAATCATACAAATGAACACTTCCATTTACGAATTCAAAAATAGGATATTTATCAATTAAAAGCAATATAACTGCTATCATTTGTGTTACTGTTTTTAGTTTACCCCAAAAATTTGCTGCTATTACAATTCCATCTTCTGATGCAAGTAATCTAACACCTGTTATTATGAACTCTCTTGCAATTATTATAACTGTAATCCATGATGGAATTTTACCCATTCCCACTAATAGTATTAATGCAGTATTTACTAATAGTTTATCTGCTAGTGGATCTAAAAATTTTCCAAAAGTTGTTATCATATTGTATTTTCTGGCAATATACCCATCTAACTTATCTGTTATTGCTGCTATTACAAATATTAATAACATTATAAATGCTGATGTAGTCATTCCTAAAATCTCCCCTGGTAATGATACAAATGCAAATACTACAAAAAATGGTATTAAAATAACTCTTAACAATGTTAACTTGTTTGCTAAATTCATATATATTCCTCCTCCTATATTTATTATCTTTATATATTTCATATTATATATGTTTTTATATAAAAATGAAAGTAGTAATATATATTTTTTTACTTTAAATAAAGTTATATTGTTTACATAACTTTATTTAAGTTGACAAATATGTTATAATTAAAGAAGGTTAATATGTTTTTTATTATCCTAATAAATTTATTTTAATAAGGAGGATTTCGTTTTGGATACAAAAAAACGGAAGAAAAATTTTAAAGAAGGATGTTTTACTGCTGTTTCTACTTTTTTAGTAATATCGACACTTGCATTTAGTGCATATTGTTTTGAAAGAAGCAAAACAAATAAAAGCACCTTTGAGTTTTCAATACCAGTATTGGCCCTTGCAGGTGAAGAAAATACTGATACAAAACAGGTATTAATTCTTGAAACTAAGCAAGAAGTTATCAAAGAAGAAAAAGTGGTAGAAGAGGTTAAAGAACCTGAACCACAGCCAACCAAAACACCACAACGTCAGATAATTAACAATATATCTCAAAGTGATAAATTGTTACTAGCAAAGACTATATGTGGTGAAACAGGTAGACTGTCATACATATCTGACACCGAGCGACGTTGGATTGTATGGACTATATTAAATCGGGTTAAAAGCAATTACTCTACATTTGCATCTCAGCATTCCGTGTTTGAGGTAATAACTCGAAAAAATCAGTTCACTCCAATGAATTCAAATGGTGACCTGATAAAAGCAAGTGATAGAACTGTTTTTAACAACAATAAAGATTACTTTATGTCGATTGTAGATAGCTGCATGTATATGGAAAGTGAAACAAATGCTCTATATTATTGTAACTATTCTATAATAAGTAATAGCAATAAAGAATGGTTCAACACTCTTACAAAACTTTCTACACCAGATGGTTTTGTACATTCATTCTACGACAAATAAAAGAAAAGGACTAAACAGTCAATTAACTGTTTGGTCCTCTTCTTTTTTTCTTGCATTATTTATATATATAATACTAAAGGTCATAAGTTAATTTCTTATGACCTTTGAAGCTATAATATAATGCAGATTAATCCACCGCTTCCCTCATTTATTATCTTTTGTAGAGTTTCTTTTATTTTCATTTGAGCATCTTCTGGCATCTTATGTAGTTTATTTTGAAGTCCTTCATTTACAAGCTCATGTAAACTCTTTCCAAATATATTTGATTCCCAGATTTTAATAGGATCTGTTTCAAATTCTGCAAGTAAGTAATTAATCAAATCTTCTGACTGTTTTTCACTTCCAACAATTGGTGAAACCTCTGTTTCAATGTCAGCCCTTATAAGATGAATACTTGGAGCCCTTGCTTTTAGCTTAACACCAAATCTTGAACCTTGTTTAACAATCTCTGGCTCATCTAAAATTAGTTCCTCCATATTTGGTGTAACTATACCATAACCTTTTTCTTTAACCTCTTGCATAGCTAAAAATATCTTTTCATATTCTAATTTAACTTTTGACATTTCATATACAATTGAGAAAAGGTCACCCTTTTGTTTTATATCAAATCCAGTATATTCACTAAGTACTTTATTAAACAATTCTTCTTCAACATCAATTCTAACCTTTATAGTACCTACATCTAGTTTAATCTCTTCAATTAATATCTGACTTATATTTTGATTTTGTGATATATTATCAATTATTTTATCAATTTGTCTTAGATTTTTGATTCCAACAAAACTAGTTTTGATGCTATCAACTATTTCTTTTTTTAGCCAATGAGTAGAATCTAGTTGTTCTACCCAATCAGGTATGTTAATACCAACTTGTGATACTGGGAACTCATATAACACTTTTTCAAGTATTATGTTAATATCATCTATTTCTAAGTTATTACAATCACAAATAACAACTGGGCAGTTATATTTTTCTTCCAAATTACTTGCTAGCATTATTGTATCATTACTATTTGGTATACTACTATTTAATATTATTACAAATGGTTTGTTAATTTGTTTTAATTCGTTAACACATCTTTCTTCTGCTTGAATATAGTCTTCTCTGTCAATACCTGTAAAACTACCATCTGTTGTAATTAAAAAACCTATTGTAGAATGTTCTTCAATTACCTTTTTAGTACCTATTTCTGCTGCCCTTTCAAAAGGTATTTGTTCTTCAAACCATGGAGTATTTACCATTCTTGGTATATCATCTTCCATATGTCCTATAGCATCATTTACTAAATACCCAACACAATCTACTAATCTTGTTTTAAATCTTACATTATCACCAATATTAATTTCTACTGCCTCATTTGGTACAAATTTAGGTTCTGTTGTCATAATCGTTCTACCTGTTGCACTTTGCGGAAGTTCATCTCTTGCCCTTTCTCGCTTGTTTTCACTAGTTATATTTGGCAAAACTAGTAAATCCATGAAGTTCTTAATAAAAGTGGATTTACCCGTTCTTACAGGTCCCACAACACCTATATAAATATCACCATCAGTTCTTTTAGAAATATCTTGATATATATTATATTTCTCCATAAAAAAATTACCTCCTTATATACTATTTGTACTATTTAATACAAGTATATTTAAGATAATCTTTTTTATTACTATTTATTTTAAAAAGTTTTTTAAAGGTATATCTAATATATCATAAATACCTGACTCTTGTTTCATACAAGCACTTGCACCATTTACAAGAATTTGACCAATTAATGCTGGTAAATTCACATTCATGTTATATTCTATATTTTGATTATATGAATCTGATGATGTCCCTATATTTAGATATTTATATTTCATACCCATACTTTTATACTCATTTACATTATCAACTAATTCAATATCTATATCTTGATATTTAAATTCTATTTGTTTTAATATTTCTTTTCTAATATCAATAAAATCAAACCCTTGATTTATTTCTAAATATATTTTTATTGCATGTTTTGAAATAGATAATGGTTCAATAAATGTAATAGCATTTTTAACACCTTCAATAGTTCGAACTTTACTAGATAATCCTAAACTAATACAAGGTCCAATTTGTTCATATTTAATTTTGTGACTACACATTATATTAAATAACACATCAATAACTGTTTTTATACCTGGATTAAATCCTATACCATGTAATACGGTTACATTATGCTCTTTACATAGATTGTCAAATCTATCTTTAAAATAGTTTATATTTTCTTCATCATCATAACAATTAACACTACTTATTCCTTTTAAGATTAACTCTTCTGTAAGTATCTCAATATTTTTAGATGGTACACATAAAATAGCTATATCAATGTTTTTAAGTTTAGATATATCATCTACAATATCAATGTTATATAATTCTGGAATAACTATATTATCTGTAATTGATTTTTTTCTCCTAACAATTCCTGCAAGTTCAAATTCATTAGAATTTTCAATTGCTTTTTTAACATATTTAGATATATTTCCCCATCCTATAATACACACTCTTTTTAAAATCATAAAAACAACTCCTATGGTTATTATATCCATAGAAGTTCTTTTTTAAACTTATTTAATATATTTTATTATGCGTATGAATTAACTCCTCCGAAGTCAACACCACTTTCAAGAGCTGGTATTGCCATTTTTTCTTTTTTACTTCTTCTTTTAACAGTTTGTTTAATATCTTCTTTTATTTTCTCTTCAACTGATTCTTGAACATTTTCTCTTGTTCCAATAGTTTTTTCATATATCTTAACTGTTTTATCTGCTATCAAATCCCAGTTATAGTTTGCTTTAACTTTTCTTTGTGCACATTCAACAATTCTTTTTGACATTTCTTCATTAAATAATACTTCTAATATTGAATCCGCAAGTGAATTTGCATTACCTGCATATGATTTTAATCCATCAACACCATGTTTTATTATTTCATTTAGCCCACCAATATCTGATACAACTGTTGGCGTCCCACTAAGCATTCCTTCTAATGCAACAATTCCAAATGGTTCATAAGTACTTGGAAATACTGCAACATCTATACATTTATACATTTTTGTTATTTGTTTATCATTTAATAATCCTGTAAAGTACACTTTATCTGATATTCCTAAATTAATTGCTTTTTGTTTTAATTCATCCATCATTGGACCTTTACCAGCAATTACTATTTTAACATCATTGTAGTATGTTTTTACTTTCATAAAAGCATCTAATAATACTTGTATACCTTTTTCAGGAACTATTCTTCCTGCAAAAAATATTATTTTCTCATTATCTGCTGCATAATTTCTTCTAAATTCCCAGTCTCTTTCAACACCATCAAATTTGTTTACATTTATTCCATTTGGTATAACATCCACTTTATCAAAAGGTACACCAAATAAATTTTGTATTTCTGATTTCATATAATAGCTATTACAAATTATATTTTGTGCTTCATAGCTAAGTAGCCATTCAGTATCATTTATATATCTTTGAAGATCATTATGAATTCCTTTTTGTCTACCGTTTTCAGTAGCATGTATTGTACATGTAATCGGTATATCAAAACCATGTTTTAATGTTTTTGCACTATATAGTGATAACCAGTCATGTGCATGTACTAAATCAAATTTTCCAGTTGTATTTATTAAACTAATTGCTCTTTCAGTCATACAAAAATTAAGTTGCATTATCCATTCAGTAAAACTATTTGGATTTATCATATAATTTTTTACTCTATGAACATATACACCTTCATCGTTTTCTTCAGATTTTGAGCTTCCTTCATTATATGTTATTACATGTACTTCATGACCTTTTTGTACTAATTTTTTTGATAAGTCATGTACAACTCTTGCAATTCCTCCTACTATGTTTGGTGGATACTCCCATGTTAACATTAATATTTTCATTTAAAAACTCCTCTCTTTTGTATGACAATAATTTTTATTTTTCAGCAATATAATTTTATATTATTTATACTAAAAAGTAAATAATCTTTTTGTTTTTTTACATAGTTTTTATAAAATGTAATATAATTGTAATATTTTTGTTATATTATATAAATTTTTGTGTTAATTTACAATTGCCATTTTCATACTCAATTTTTCCTAAACTTCCATTAATAATTGTCCATCTAGGTGGCAGATGCCCTATATCTAAATCATATATTATAGGGACATTTAATTCTAACAATGCTTTTTCTATTGCATCTATATAATAAAAATCCCCATATTCTGCACAATTAAGACTTCTTCCAAAAATAAATCCTTTTACATTTTTAAACCAACCTGCTTGTTTCATTAAATATAATCTTCTATATATTTCAGTTGCTGATAATTCACAATTTTCTAAATGCCATATAATTCCTTCATCCTCAAATTGATTAATAAAATTTTGTACATTATCCCATTTAGTATGTACATACATAGAAACACAATCTAAACATCCACCTATTAATCTACCCGAAAACTCTATTTTGTCTGCATTCATTGTTTGATTTAATACATTAATGTTTGTTCTTTCAGTTAGTCCAAACTCATATGTTAAATCTTCTTGATAATCTTTTGGCTCAAAGTATTCATAATTTTTTTGTATGAAATCTTGTTTATCTGAAATTGCTTTAAATGAATTTAATAAACTTTCATGTAAATTATCCATTGCATATGTTGAAAGATTGTTTGATTCACTTGTTGCAATATTATAGTTTGTTGTAAGGAAAAAATTCAATGTTGTAACATCTGAAAATCCTTGTACCCATTTTGGATTTTTATATAATTTTTCCTTATCAAAATACTCTTTAATATATGGTATAGTTTCAATTAAGAACTCACCACCTCTTGCCTCTAATATAAGTTTAACATCATCATTTTTCCAAAGCTGTATAAACTCTTCTGCTCTTGTTTTAGCATCAGCACTTACTAGTTTTTCACTTTTTCTAGTACTTTGCGTTTCAATCACTTTATATCCCAACTTAGATACATTCTCTATTGCTTTATCTATCTTCTCAAGATTAGCACCTGATGATGTAGCAGTTATACCAATTACATCTGATATATTTAACTCATTTGGATATTTAATCATATTTTCTTCCTCCATATTCATAATATTAGTCAATAGATTTTTGCATATTTATACCACGAATAATCGTGTTTAATTACACATTTTTTCTTTAACATGTTCATTTGCTTTATTTCTTAATTTTTCATATATTGGTTTTGCTTCTTCTTTTATATCTAATTTGTTTATTATTTTATTAATATAGTCTTTCTCATACAAATATTTAAATGAAGCAGCATAGTTAATATCATATACAAAACTTATAAATCTTATAAACTTATCATCACTAGTTTGTTCATGCCTAATCGGTGTCATATATCCTAAGTTGAAATTCTCTAAAATAATTGGTGTAAATTCACTTCCATATACAACACCTGTTAGATTTATAATATCATCAACCATTTCATAAAATATGTCTAGTTTATCTGCATCTCTAATTAATTTCATAAAAAACAATTCTTTATCTGTATATTTATCTACATCTTCAATTTCAAATTTATTATGCCATTTTACTGATTGTAAAATTATATCATCATAATCTTTTTCTGTTATAAAACTTCTAATTATTCCACTTTCTAATATTCTTTTACCAAAATCGCCATGATCTATTGATTCCAAATCACTAAAAGTATGAAATTTAGTAAATTGTTCAAATCTAGCAATATCATGTAATAATCCTATCAAATATGCAAGTTTTATATCTTCATCGTTTAGGCTATATTCATCTTTCATTTGAACTGCTAAATATTCACATATATCTGCTACTCTATAACTATGATGATATTTTAATTCTATTTTATATTCATTAAAGTCAAAATCTTTAACAAATCTGTCAAATTCATTTTTTAATTCTTCTTTTGTTTTCATTTAATTTCTCCTTTATATACTCATTAATTACCTAATTTTGCAAATGCTTTTTTACCCCATTTATTAAGTATTACCCATAATATACAACTAATTAGTATAAATAATATTAATACACCTGTAAATGCTATCAAATAGCTATTTGGGAATATTCCAAAAGTTATAGCTAATACAAAAGCAACAATTGTCATTGGCATAAATATTGATAACATTGATGCAACACTTTTTTTGATAACATATATTTCTGCATCATAATCCAATTTAGGGAATTTTAAATTAATTAAAACACCTAATATTGAACTAATTACTGATGCAGTAATTGGTATTAATGTAAGTAAAACATACCCATATGGTGTTATTTGAAATCTAAACCCAAATATTAAAGCACATAATATAATACTAGGAATTGTTATTGTTAAATTAACTAGTATTTTACTTAAAAATACATCTTTTAATCTAACAGGCATTGTTTTATATATCCAAATATTTTTACCTTCTAATGATATACTACTACCAGTAGTACAAGTCATTGCAGTAATTACTGATAAAACAATTATAAGTAATGGTTCTACCATTAATCCAATTTCTCCACCATCTGAAAACATTTGAACAATTGTATTATCATCTGCAAATATACTTGCAATTGCTCCAAAAATTATTAAAATCATACCCATACAAGTATTTAAAAAATACATTGAAGTTCCAAATAATCTTCTTAATTCTTTTTTATACATTGATACTATTGGTGGTTTAGCTTCTCCAATTTTCCCATCATATTTCTCGGCTTTATATTTTTCACTCATTTTCTGGTTAATTTTTTTATATAATTTTCCAAGTAATGCAGTAAATAGTGCAAATAAAACTATATTTCCTAATATATATACAATCATTGCTAAAATACTATTTTCATTTATTGCCTGACCAAATATATATGCTGGATAATATGTCTTTTTTAATAATGAGTCTAATTGAATCTTTGTAAATGTCATTTCTGTCATACTTGATAGTTGACTTGGAAAAAATACTAACACAATAGTTATCGTCATCATAAAAAAATTAGAAATAGCATTTGTATATTTGAACTTTGTTGATAAATATCCAATTATTATCGCAATTAATGTACCAATTATTATTGGTATTACTGGTATTAATAGACTAAGTATAAATCCTACTAATACATAAGTTATAGGAAGTCCTTCTTTTACTACCATAAAAATAGTTGATGTTAGCATTATTGAAAATGTCATAAAATAATTCATTAATATAATATAAATCATTTTAGAAGATAAAATCTCACTATCTTTTATAGGCATTGCTAATAACATATCATAATCTTTTGATTTAAACAATGCACCTTGTGCCATTCTAATTACTTGAAACATTAGTATTAAACTAGTTAAAAGAGCAAAAAATGGAACAATATATAATTGCAAATTACTTTTTTGTAAAACATCATAAAACATATTACTATACATTACAACATAAAATGCTATAAAGGCCATTACAAATAAATAGATAATTGCTACTTTACTACTATTTATTCTTTCTTCTTTATTTTTATATTTATTTAATTTAAGGTTATTAATTGTTGTATATTTAAATAGATTTAATAAATTACTTTGTTTCATCTGTAAGCTCCAAAAATACTTCTTCTAATGAATGATCTTTAACTATATCATCTATTTTTCCTTCTACAACAATTTTACCATTTTTAATTATGCTAACCTTATTACATAATTTTTGGGCAACTTCTAAAACATGTGTTGAGAAAAATATAGCACAACCTTTCTGACACATATCTCTCATTATTTCTTTCACACTAAATGCTGCTTTTGGATCTAAACCTACAAATGGTTCATCTAGTATTAACAGTTTAGGTTCATGTACAAGTGCAGATATAATTGATAATTTTTGTCTCATACCATGTGAATAAGATGATATAACATCTGACAAATTATCTTTTATTTCAAATAGCTCAGAATATTTGTTTATTAACTCTTGTTTTTTTTGTGTATCAACTTTATATATATTTGATACAAAATCTAAATATTGTATACCAGTTAAATTATCATATAAATTAGTATCATCCGGTATATATGCCATTATCTCTTTACATTCCATTGGATTTTCTTTTATTGATTTACCATCAACAAAAATTTCACCTTTATCAAAATCTAATATTCCTACAACACATTTAATTGTAGTAGTTTTACCAGCTCCGTTATGTCCTATAAAACCATAAATATCACCTTTTTCAATATGTATAGAAATATTATCAACTGCTTTTTTACCACCTTTGTATGTTTTTTCCAAATTATTAATTTTAAGCATTTTCATTACTTCCCTTCATTTAATTTCTAGGAATATTATATAATATTTTAAAATTATATACAATAAAAATGTAATAATATGTTAATAATCTAAACTATTAAATATTATTACATAAGATATTGGTATTTATTTAAACTAGCAATTACCTTGTTTATAACTATCACATACTGTTTCATCTACACTATGTGGATGGCAACCACATTGACAACCAACCTTTATTTGTTCTAATGTGCAAACACAGTCATCTTTGTTATATCTACAAGTACTTACATTACAATTTATTTTTTGATTATTTTCCATTTTAAATACCTCCTCATAGAATATTATTTACAAAAAATAATAAAAAATACGATACATTTTATGTGAATAATATTTATTTTTTTGCATATATTTTCCATATATATACATTTTTTAAAAGTAGTTTGCTTTTTTATGTAAACTATGCTATAATTAAAAAAGTATTAAAATTTTTAATAAATATAAAGGGAGGGAACTTCAAATGAATATTCCAACAAATATCTCATTGGAAATGTTTTCTATAATAACCACTTTAGCTCTTCTTATATCACTACTTAGCGATATAAAAATCAACAAAAATGTCCGGTGGATAGTATTAGCGGGGTTAGTTTCATTAGTTTCAGATGTTTTATCAGTAATTTTTTATCTCAACATAGTATTTGAAGTTCTTTGTGGAATTACAACACTAATCTTTATTTGCCTCTTTATAGGCAAATACAAAACACTTGCATATAGAGATGGAGTAACTGGTTTATATAATCGAAATTATTTAAACCATCTTCAAGTTCCTAAAAGTGGAACAGTTGTTGTCATTGATATAGATAAGTTCAAAAATATTAATGACAAATTCGGTCATAAGGTTGGTGATCAAGTTTTAATAGATTTATCTAATATTTTGAGAAAATCTCTTAGAAGAAGATCTCTAAACAGAAAACCTGATTATATTATAAGATTTGGTGGAGATGAATATGTAATAATTATACCCAATCCATGCAAAAGTAATTTAATTCAGGACCGAATTGCATCAAACCTTGCAAAACATAATATGCATGCAGATATATCAATTAGTATTAGTATGGGCTCATATGAATTTGTTAGTGGAACAAATACTAACATTATAGACTTGATTGATAAGGCTGATAAATTGATGTTTCGTCAAAAACAAGAAAAAAATTCAAATGGTTAGATTTATTCTAATCATTTGTTTTTTCTTGTCTATAATTTAATAAATTACACATAATATAATTAAATTAATTAATGAGGTAATATTATGGTAGTTTTTGAATTTATTAAATTTATATTTTTAGGTATATTAATTATATTAGTTTCAAAATATATTCTTATGTTCTCAATTAGGAATATATCTTTAATCCTGCAATTAAAAACTAGTACAACAGGTAAAATTACTGGTTATGCTACATCTGCACCAGAACTTATATCAAGTATATTTGCATCATACTTAGGTATGATAAATACAGTATCATATAATATTATATCTTCAAATATTATTAATGTTTTTCTATTTATTTTATCATTAGCTATATTTAAAAAAATAAAATATTTGAAAAGAAAAAATTTTCAACTTCAATATATGTTAGTAGTACTCTCTATTATTATTCCAATTTATTTATCTAATAATAATTTAAGTAGCAATTTGTATATTGTTCCCATATTTATTGTTTTGTTTATAATATATCTAAAATATGATAAATATTTCAACAAAGAACAAGCTGAAAAAATAGATAAAACTAAAAATACCTTATTACCTAAAAAAATTAAAATTTCAAAAAGAAAAATATCATTAAATATTTTTTTGTTATCTATTAGTATTATTCTTTTATATATCTTAGGAGATAACTTAGGTAACTGCCTTGATACTCTTTTTTCGGTATTTAATATACCTGAATATGTTTTAGGTATAATTATAGGGTTTATCACAAGCTTACCTGAATTTACTACCTTTTTATCATCACAGCAATATTATATTAAAAACAAATCAATTGGTAATAGTGATTTAGGTATAATAGAAACTGTTAATAATTTAATAAGTTCGAATATATCAAATCTATTAATAATTCAAACAATTGGTATAATTATTTATAATATTTTTTAACAGACAAAGAGGGACGGAGGCAAATTGTCCGAAAATATTTTCGGACAATTTGCCTCCGTCCCTCTTTTACACTATTTTTCAAAAATATCTTTAAAGAATCCTTTTTCTAATTGTTTAGAAAATATATTTTTTAACATAAACATTATAATTGGTCCAAATATAAATCCTAAGAAACCAAAAAGTCTAAACCCTGTATACATTGCAATTAATGTAAATATTGGATGTACACCAATATTCTTTGATATTATTTTTGGTTCTACTAATTGTCTTACTATTGTAATAATTAAATATAATATAAAAATTGCTATTGCCATACTAATATTACCAGTAAATGCACTATATACTGCCCATGGTATTAATACTGTTCCACAACCTAATATTGGGAAAGCATCAATTATAGCTATTGTAATTGCAAGTGTAAGTACATACTCAATTTTAAAACCTATTAAATTAAGTACATTAAATCCAACTAATAATTCTACAAATGTCATAAGTATAATTGTTGCTTGTGATTTAACATATGCTGCTATTCCACTAAAAGCGTCTTTACCTACTTTATATATTTTTCTACCCCATCTATCTGGTAATTGGTCAGAACAGGCTTCCATAATATATATTTTATCTAATCCAATAAATAGTGTAGCAAGTATAGTTATTATTGTATATATTAATATTTTTGGTAATGCTATAACACCATTTAACACACTGTTTGCAGCTTCTCCTGCTTTTCCAAGTACTGTATCAACTATTTTACCCAATGAACTATATACTTTTAAAGTAACTGCTTCTGGCAAGTCCTTAAATAACTCTGTCATTTCATTCATTACCCAAGTAGAAGTATTTTCAATTGCTGTTGTGTAATATGCTATATTAGATGCAAAGGAATATACCTCATTAATTAATTTAGTTACTAAAAAAGTAAGTAATGTTCCTAATATTGCAACTACTAATACAACTGAAATTATAACACTTATATTATGTTTAATTTTAAGTTTTTCCTTCATAAATTTAACTAATGGTGACATTATTTTTGTTATAACTAATGCTATAACAAAGGGTAAGAAAAATATAGCAAACTTAAATCCTATTATAAGTGCAATAAAAACTAAAACAACTGATAATAGTTTTTTAGCAACTTTTTTAAAGTATCTTTTTTCTTCCTTTTCAAGCTCAACTTCATTTTCAATCTTTTCTTCCATAAATACCTCCCTATACTTTATAACTAATGGAAATACCATCACCTATATCTATAATCTCACTTTTTATGCCATCTATATTTTTTATATATTCAATAAAATATCTCAGTTTATTGACAGCTGTTCTATGTTTTCTTTTATTATAGTCTCCTAAAACCATTCCTTTATACAAAACATTATCAGCAATAATTATTCCATTATCATTTAATAATTTTAAAGAATAGTTGTAAAAATCTAAATACTTGCCTTTTGAGGCATCAATAAATATAAAATCATATTTTTTATTTTGCTCTATTAGTTTTGGTAATACCTCTACACCATCACCTTGCAAAACATTAATAACACCATCTAAGCCTATATTTTTAATATTTTCATTTGCTTCTTTCACTCTTATTTCTTCTATTTCAATTGTATCAATATTACCACTATCTAATATCTGTGAAAAACAAATTGCCGAATATCCTACTGCTGTTCCTACTTCTAAAATATTATTAATATTTCTCTTTTTCAATATATTTAATATATATTCTAATGTTTCATCCATTAATATTGGTATTTTTCTTTCTCTTGCATTTTTTCTAATGCTATCTAATAAATTTATGTCCATCTATAATCACCAAATATACTATATCATAAAAACAAAAAAGTCACAACAAAATTCATTAATTTTATTATGACTTTACTTAATTTATTATTTACTGTTTCTAGCTGCTCTTTCTCTTAATTTACTGTCTAATATTCTTTTTCTTAATCTAATATTTAATGGTGTAACTTCAACAAGTTCATCATCATTAATATATTCAATAGCTTGTTCTAAGCTCATTATTCTTGGTGGTGATACTTTTAAGGCTTCATCCGCACCAGAAGCTCTCATATTTGTTAAATGTTTTTCTTTACATACATTTAATGAAATGTCTTCTTGTCTTGGATTTTCTCCAACTATCATACCTTCATATACTTCAACACCAACACCAATAAATAATTCTCCTCTTTCTTGTGCATTAAATAATCCATATGCATTAGAAGTACCTTTTTCAAATGCTATTAATACACCTTTTTGTCTAGTTGTAATATCACCTTTATATGGCTCATAACCTTTAAACATATGGTTCATAACACCATTACCTTTTGTATCTGTCATAAATTCATTTCTATAACCAATTAATCCTCTTGCTGGAATATCAAATTCTAATCTAGTATATCCTTGTTTACCAGGTGTCATGTTTGTCATTTCACCTTTTCTAATACCTATTTTCTCCATTACAACACCTGTAAATTCATCAGGCACATCTATAACTAAGTTTTCAATTGGTTCTAATTTTTTACCATCTTTTTCTTTAAATATAACACTTGGTTTTGAAATTAGTAATTCATAACCTTCTCTTCTCATATTTTCAATTAATACTGATAAATGTAATTCCCCTCTACCAGATACCTTAAATGCATCAGGAGTCTCAGTTTCTTCAACTCTTAAACTAACATTAGATTCTAATTCTTTAAATAATCTATCACGTAAATGTCTAGATGTTATATATTGTCCTTCTCTACCTGCAAAAGGTCCATTATTAACACTAAAAATACTTGATACTGTTGGTTCATCTATATCAACAAAATGTATTGACTCTGGATTTGCATTATCACAAATAGTTTCACCAATATTTATACCAGGAATACCAGTAAATGCACATATATCACCTGCAAAAGCTTCTTCAACTTCAACTTTATTTAATCCAACATACGTATATACTTTTCCTATTTTTAAATTATTTGTTACTTTATCATCTTTACAAACACATACAATTTGTCCAGGTTTTATACTACCTCTTTCAATTCTACCAACACCTATTCTACCAACATATTCATCATAATCAATACTTGATACTAGAATTTGAAGTGGTTTTTCTAAATCACTTGATGGTTCTGGTACATTTTCAATAATAGCTTCAAAAAGTGGTTTCATATCAACATCAGGATCTTCCATATTATTTTTAGCAAATCCTTGTTTAGCTGATGCAAAAACAACTGGAAAATCTAATTGTTCATCTGTTGCATCTAAGTCCATAAATAATTCTAAAACTTTATCTACTACCTCAATTGGTGTAGCACCTGGTCTATCTATTTTATTTACAACAACAATTGGTTTTAAATTCAATTCTAATGATTTACTAAGTACAACTCTTGTTTGTGGCATAGGCCCATCAAAACTATCTACAACAAGTATTACACCATCTACCATTTTAAGTACTCTTTCAACTTCTCCGCCAAAATCAGCATGTCCAGGTGTATCAACTATGTTTATCTTATACCCATCATATTCAATAGCAGTATTTTTAGATAATATTGTTATACCTCTTTCTTTTTCTAAATCGTTTGAATCCATTACTCTTTCTTCTACATGTTCATTTTCTCTAAATGTTCCACTTTGTCTTAATAGACAATCAACTAATGTTGTTTTACCATGATCAACATGGGCAATTATTGCAATATTTCTTAATTTTTTCATATTTTACCTTCTCTCAAATTTATCTTTTTACAAAACAGTATTAATTATACCAAAATTATTATATAAAATCAATAAAAATCATACGCTTTTTACTATTATGTAAACTTTTTTTGTTTATCAATAAAAAAAGAAATATTATTATTTTACATTTAATAATAATAACATTTCTCTTTATACGTAATCAATATTTTATTTATTCAATATTTTCTTTTTCTTCTTCTACAATATTTTCATCATTATTATTTGGCATACCTTCTTGTAATGCTTTAATTGACAATTCTATTTTTTGATTCTCTAAATCAATTTGAACTATTTTAGCTTCAACTTCTTGACCTTCTTTTAAAACATCCCCAGGTTTTTCTATTATATTTGTTGAAATTTGTGATATATGGATAAATCCATCTAACCCTTCAACAATTTCTACAAATGCTCCATATGATACTAATTTAGTTACTGTAACTTCTAATACAGTTCCTACTTTAAATTCAGTACCTACTTTATTCCATGGATTATCTTCTTCTTTTTTCATTTTCAAAGCAATTCTGTTAGTCTCTTTATCAATTGTCATTATTTCAACTTCAACTTTTTGTCCTTCTCTTACAAAATCTGCTGGTTTAATATGTTTTTTCCATGTCATTTGTGATGCATGTAATAATCCATCTACTCCACCAATATCAACAAATGCTCCATAGTCATTTATTCTTCTAACAATTCCTTTTACAATGTCGCCTTCTTTTATATTAGCCATTGTTTCATTAGATAACTTTTCTCTTACTTCTCTATTAGCTTTTTTCTCAGAACCTATTATTCTGTTTCTTTCATTTTCAATTATCTTAAATGAAATTGTTTTTCCTTGATAAAAATTAATATCATTTTCAATTAATTGACTTCCCGGAATAAATATTCTTATACCTTTAAAATTAACTCTAACACCTTTTTCTAGTATTTCAGTAACTTTACTTGTAATGATTTCATCATTTTTTACAATAGTTTCAAATTCTTCTTTTCTAGTGTCATCTTCTAATCTTTTCAATGATAAAACAACATTTCCTCTACCATCATTTAATTTTAAAACAAATACATTAACTTTATCTCCTACTTTATATTTGCTTGTAGTAGTTTCAGACTCATCATATGACAATTCATCTTTACTAATTATTCCATCTGCTTTATATCCAATATTAACAATTATCTCATCATCTGATATAGATATTATTTCTCCTTCAATTATTGTTTTTTCCTTAATACTTTTTAGTGATTCTTCAAACATTTCCTCAAAATTTTCCATAAATAATTCTTCCCCTTCTTTATTAAAATCGCTTTTATATTATCCTATATTATTTCTAATTTGTCAATTGATTTTTAATATTTGACAAAATTTTTTCATTAATTTTTTCATATTTTTCTTTATCATTTTCTATATAACTAAATTCTTCAAATGTTATTGGTTTACCAAATTTTATTTTTAATTTACCAAATGGCTTGTATTTACCACTAATTCCAACTGGAACTAATGGTGTTTTTGATGCTAAACATAAAAAAGCTGCACCATTTCTTAATTTAAATCCTTTTGCTAAACCATTTCTAGTTCCTTCTGGAAATAAAACTACTAGATTTCCTTTTTTTAATAAAGTAGCACTTTTCTTTAATGTACCAAAATCTTTTTTATCTCTTCTAATTGGATAACAACCTAGTTGTTTCATAAAAAACCCAATAACTGGTTTAAACGCTTCTGCTTTTGTCATGATATTAGTTCTTCTAGTCACCATTGTTACAACTAATGGTCCATCAAAATTACTAATATGATTTGGACAAATAAGTGCTCCACCTGTTTTAGGTATATTTTCAACACCTTCAACTTTTACCTGGAATACTATTTTATAGAAAAGCCAAGCTAGTCTTGTAATAATAAACCAAAATATCATAAATTATCACCAATCTTTTCATTTACTATATCAATTACTTCTTTTACAACACTTTCTATTGTTCTATTATTATTTTCAACTAAAACAGCATCTTCTGCCATTTTTAGTGCACCTATTTCTTTCATTCTATCATTTTCATCTCTAAACTCGATGTTTTCTTTTATTTCTTCATATGATGATTTTATTCCTTTAGCTAAGTTTTGTTTATACCTTCTTTTTGCTCTTTCTTCAACACTTGCTGTTAAAAATATTTTAACATCTGCATTAGGAAATATAGCTGTTCCAATATCTCTACCTTCCATTACAATATTGTTGTTTTCGGCAGATTTTAATTCATATTCTAAAACTTTTTCCCTAACTTGTTTTATACTAGATACTTGTGATACTATATTATTTACTTCTGTTGAATCTAAATATGATGTTATATCTTCTCCTTCTAATATACTAATTTGTTTTTCATGTTCATATTTAAATGATAAGTCTATATTATCTAACATATCATTTATTTGATCAGTATCATTAAGATTAATATTCTCTTTTATCATCTTATATGTTATCGCTCTGTACATTTCTCCTGTTTTAACAAATGCAAAACCTATTCTATTTGCAACCATTCTGCTAATAGTACCTTTTCCAGTGCCTGCAGGACCATCAATTGCTATTACATAATATTTCATAAAATCACTCCCAAAACATTATACTTCAAATAGCTTTTTTTTACAATATATAAATAAAAAAAGTAACCTAATCTCCAAAATTATTCATTTGTATTATTTTTATTTAGTTAATTAAAATGTTAAAACAAAGTGTGAGTTGATAAAGAGATAGTAGCAATCAAATGATTGCTACTATCTCTTTATCATATACCTTTTCTTATTATTTTTCCAAAGTTTTTATTCTTCAAGGGGCATATACAATATGTCTATCTTCTTTTCCTCAGAATAATATGCATTTGGACTTTCATCACTAAATGCTGTGTTATGATATTTTGTTATCTTATTTATTGTAACTAATTTTGTCTCTGTACTATTTACAACATACTCCGGTTTTCCTATCAAGCAATTCACTTTATTATCATTATCAATTACATAACATGCATATATGTCGCTTTCCTTTCTCACACCATTTTCTAATAAAGTTAATTCTTTTCCTTCATATCTTATTATATTTATCATTTCTTGTCAATAAATTTTTTAAACTTCATTCTTTATCATATGTAATATAATTTAATCTAATCCTTTTTAAGTAATATCTGAATATTATTCATATCAACAGATAACTCTCTTGTTACAATTGAATAAATTTGTGCTACCTTATCCTTATCTAGTTCCTGCTTACTTTTAACTATTACATTAACACTTTTTCCGTTTGTCATAATTACTACATTGTCTACTTCTTTTAAAAGTATAAGGTTTTCAGCTATCATAATATTATTTTTAAGCTGATTTATTTTTTTAATCTCATCTTGTGCATTATTTTTTTGTTCTTCTGAAATATTAGCATTTTCAATTATCTCTTTATATGAATCAATTTGTTTATCAAACATTTTATCTCTATCTATTTTTGTTTGTGTAAAATATTCATCTTTAACAATATTCGTTTGTGTATTAATATTTTCTTGATTATCACTACTAGATACATTTGTATTTGTTTGCAAAGATGTATCAACAGGAAGTGTATTTACATATATAGTATCACCTAACCCTTCATCAATTCTACCAGTAAGCTCTGTTTGGTACCTTAACTCTGGATTATATGTATAATTTAAATATCCTGCAACAATAAGCATTAAACCTAATGTCATAAAAACTATCTGATTTTTCTTAAAAATCTTTACCATATTTTTAACCCCCTTTTATTTACTACTTAATACTTGAACTTTATATTCGCTTATGTTTGCAACAGATGAAACAGCTTTAATAATCTCTTGTTTAAGTATTAAGTCATTATTAAAATTAGCTACAACAATAATACCTGATATCTTAGGTGTAGCAGTTTTCTCAATAACCACTGATTTGTTATTATCTTTTTCTTCAAATATAATTTGTTTGTTATACTCTTTTTGAGTAATATCTCTTGTTCCACCTGATGTATCTGTTTCCTTTGTTATAGTTTCACCTTGCTCAATATTATATATAGGTGATATTTCTTCATTATTTTCAAATGTAACCATTACAGATACATTACTTACGCCATTTACTTTTTCAAGTATTGTACTTAATTTTTGCTCCATTTCATTTCCATGATTTGTTAAACTATTATCACCATTAGTAACTATACTATCATTACTACCACTTAGCTTTACATTTGCTTGTATATCTTCTTTTTTATCATTATCACCTAATATCATATTTATGCCAATTACAACAATAACTAACATAACTAAAAAGAAAACTAAATTTTCTATTTTCTTTTTATCATTAACTTCTTTTGATTTATATTTTTTAATTAATTGTTTTAATTTATCCATAAATACTCCTATATAATATTTATTTTAGACATATCTATTTCATACCTATTTGCAATATTTTCGATAATCTTTTGTTTATCAATATCTGGTAATATAATCTTATCCGCTTCTATACTTTCTTCATTATTAAAGACTTGTATTTCAACATCTTGTATACTTTTAACATTTAAATCATCTTTGTTTTCTTTTTTATTAGTTATATTAAAACTAATATATGTAATTTGACCATATTCACCTTTTTCATTTTTCTCATATTCAACCTCAATATTATCTGCAATATATCCCAAATCCTCTACCCTGTTTTTTATATCTGTTTTTAACCCTTCTGTTAATATATTATCAATATATACATCTTGATTTAATACTTCTAATGATTTTGTATAATTAACATCTGTTTTAGCAAGTTCCTCTTGTATACCATTTTTAATATCAGATACACTACTAAATACTTTTGTAATAGGTGATATTACTATAAATGTTAATACAAGACCTAAAACTAATTTAACATATTTACTGTTATTTCCTTTTGGTAATAACATTTCTAAAATAACTACAAAAATCACATAAAATAATATTGTATAAATATAATTTATTAAACCATTTATCATTTGTAACCTCCTAAATTCAGACAAAAGGGGACGGAGGCAATTTGTCTGATTTATAAAATTTAATATTTGTAATATAAATATTAAAGATATTATCAGACAAATTGCCTCCGTCCCCTTTTGTCTGATTAAATACCAACATTAGTTATTTTAATTATAATTGTTATTGAAATAATATACATAAACATACTAGCCACCATTATTGCTAATATTAATTTCAAACTATCACCAACATGGCCAATACACTTTATAATCCTACTATCTGCGATAGGCTGTGCAACTGCCGAGGTCAGGTAATATAATGCCATCAAAATTGTAATCTTAATTATAGGCATTATACAAATTAATATTATTATCATTACACCAATAAAACCTATTGAATTTTTAAGAATAACAGTGCATCCTAATACAGTATCTACTGCATCACCTAATATTTTACCAACAACTGGTATAAAATTAGTAACTGCTGCTTTTGCAGTTTTTCCTGTCACAGCATCAACACTACTAGTAAGCCCACCTTCTAATGACATAACACCTACTAATATTGTAAGTGATAATCCTAATATCCATATAGTTGTTGATTTAATAAAACCTGCAAGTTTACTTAATTGATTTTTTTCACTAATATTTGAAACTATATTTAATACTGTGTAAATTAAAATAACTGGTATTATTAACTTATTTATAAGTACATTTGTTATTGTTATTAAAAACAATATTATAGGCTGAAAAACAGTTGCTGTTGCAAACTTACCAGTTGATAATATAAGTGAAAAAATTATAGGTACTGTTGAATACATAAATGCATTTAATCTTTCTAACGCCTCTACTACTAATGATAATATGTTATTAAAACTTGTCATTATTAATATAATTATAGTAATATATGCTATAAAAAAACCGTATATTTGAAACTTGTGATTTACCAAACCCATTTGTTAGACTACTTAATAAACTAGAAATTAATATAATTATCAAAATATTAATAATTATTAAAACATTTTCTTTTACCTCTTTTCCAAAAACAGAAAATATCTTATCAAACATAGTTTGTTTAATTTTACTAGTATCACCTTTAATAAGGTTTTGAAATAAATCATTAAAATCAATTTTAAAATCATCATCTATATATGTATTTATCTCATTTATATATGTATTAATTCCTATATTATTAGCTTGACTGTTTATTAAATCTGATGCATAACAATTATTTAAACTAAATAATATTACTAAACAAATCAATATATGTATTATCAATTTATTTACTGTTTTATCTTTTGTTATAATTTGTATCACCTACCCTTTATTTGATTTATATATTTTATTAGATTATATTTGTAATTGTTTCAACTAATTTAAGTATTATAGGGATGGATAAATATATCATTATAATCTTCCCACCAAGTTCGATTTTAGATGCAATTGCAGTTTCACCTGAATCATTACAAATATTAATACCAAACTCTGTTAAATATGCAATTCCTGTTATTTTAAATAAGATAATTATATATTCATAATTAACACCGCTTCTATCTGCTAGATTTTGGAGTACTGACAATATACTTGTTAATTTATCAATAACCAGAAAAGCAATTATTATACCTGCAATTATAGAAATATATATTGTAAACTCTGGTCTATATTGTTTAATAACTAAACTTAGAAAAAGTGCAATTATACCTATACCAACAATTCTAACAATATCCATAACCCCACCTATAGCCCAAATGTTGTTCTAACAGTATCAAACAATACACTAATTTCTTTTACTACCATCATAAGTACAATTATGACACCTGTAAGTGTAGTCATCATAGCTTGCTCGTCCCTACCTGCACGTGATAATACTTGATTTAATACTGCAACTAATATACCAATTGCAGCTATTTTAAATAATAAATCTATATCCATATATACCTCACATTTATATTTTTTATTTATCTATTTTATATATATTCTGCTTGTACAATATTAGAAGTAATATTCATATAAAAAAAGAAAAAGTTTTTAGCTATAAACTTTTTCTAACAATAATCAACATTATATATTATAATACTTATTAAAGTAGCATAATTACAAGCATTACACCACATATAACCCCCAGACTTTTATACATCTTTTCATTTTTATTTTTATGTATAATTGCATTATCTTTTAATATTTTAACTTTATCTTTTGCAAGTTCAATATTCTTAATTTGTCCTTCTATATCACTTTTTCCTAGCATTTTAGATAATTCTATAAATATATCTAAATCACAAGAAAACTCATTTTTGTATTTATCAATACTTTGTATAAAACATTCATTAATACTCAAATCACCTTTTTTTAGATTATTACTAATATCATTAAAAAGTAACTTAAAATTACTATTACTAGTTTGTTTAACTATATCATCAAATATCTCAATTAAATTACTATTATTATATTTAATATTAGTTTCTAAAAATAGTAATATATCATTTATCTGGTTATATTCGGCTACTTTTCTGTTTAACCTTTTACTTAGCCAAAAACCTATATATGTTGGTATTTCAAAAATAATGAAACATAAAAACAATTTAACAATATACACACATATACCTCCATTTAATATTTTACTTACACTTTGTTCTTACACTTTGTTTTACTCTAAAAAATAATATCATCTTTTAATTTATATATTTTATCAATAACACCTGGTGTTTTTTCTTTTTTAAGAAATATAATATACTTGAAAATATTCATATTTAAAAGTTCCAATATATTTGATTTTTTTAGCTCTTCTAAATTATTTCCATGTGCTGTTGCAATAAATCTAACACCAGATACTAACCCATCTTTAATTGCTTCAATATCTTTATTTGAACCTATTTCATCTACTGCAATTATATTTGGCCCCATACTTCTAATGGCAAGTCTAATTCCAATATGTTTAGGTACATTTGTTATTACATCTGTCCTTATACCTAAATCCATTTGCATAAACCCATTTAACGTACACGCAATTTCTGACCTTTCATCAATTATACATATAGTTTGTCCATTATTGCTAATATTCCTAATCATATCTCTAAGTAAGGTTGTTTTACCACAATTAGGTGGTGATACTATTAGTGTTGATTCAAAATTGATATCTTTATATAGTTTATTAATTAGATTATTACTTACATTAACAACTTGTCTAGCAATCCTTATATTAATACTTGATATGTTTTTTACATTTTTTATTTCATTATTTGATATAACTACTGTTCCACATACACCTATTCTGTGCCCTCCTTTTATTGTTATATATCCATTATTTAATTCTTCTTGCACTGAGTATATTGAGTAATTAGATATCTTTTCCAGTATTTTTTCCATATCTATTTTTGTTACAATATATTCAAAAACAATATCTCTATCAAATAGTTTTATTATTAGATTAACACCATTTCTAATTCTAATTTCACAGATATTATTAAACATATCATTATTTTTGTTATATTCTTTTTCTATTACATTTAATATATTTTGACTTAAATATGGATATATTTCATTAACTAATTTTTGATACATAAAAAAACCACCTTATATAATATATATTATACAAAGTGGTTTTTATGACAATTGTAATACTAATTTCCGATTATTTCGTTTTTCTTTTCCTTTAATTTACTGATTCTTCCAAGCACAAAAGCTTTTATCTCTTGAACATCAATAAATTCATCCTCATAACTTAAAAGCAAATCTGCTATTAATTGGTCTGTTATTATATCTAAACACTTAACAGTTTCTTCTATTTCATAATACCTATTTTCTAAAAGAAATGTTATTAGAGCCTCAGGGGTTATATTCAATCCATGAATATGAACATACTTGGGAGAAAATATATGTGTATTATCAAAAGAAGGTGTTAACCTTATTTCATTTCCTACACCATATATTATCCCCCAATTTTTTGCACTTCTGTCACTATTACCTAATAAATAGTCAAGCAGCAAAACATTTGAAAGTTGTTTCATAAGAATATCGATGTTTTGTTGTTTGTTTAATATTTGCATCTGTTGTATTAATGCCTTATTAATCTCCTGATAAAGAAATTCCATATCAAATGTATTATTTGATATAATATATTTTCTGTTATAACAATTGGTCAATACTTGGTAGCATAAAAAATCCTCTTCCATCTCATGTGTATCAATATGATATTGGCTTAAAAAACTATGTGCATCTTTAAAACACTCTTGACTGTTTAAAAAGCTTTTAATCATAACTGCTCTTCTTTTACTTCCGATAATTGTTTTATCTATTACTAATTCAACAAGATTATGCTGTATTTTTAGTATTTTACCCATATCAGATGCAAATTTTTCATACACATCAAATGATATTGTTTTTACAGGAGTAACATATCTTGCAAACTTCTCATACCAGTATTCATTATTAGGTTCCAAAATTACTTCAAAAACTTCTGACAAGTTTCCGTTTAAAACTCTTTTTCTCTTTTTAATATCATTATCTGTTAACACTCTCCGCTCCATATAATTATATCCTCCAAGCAATTATTTAAAGATAGATACCTTATTAATAATATCTATGTATTTGTGATTACAAACACCTCCTATTTGAATATTACTCTTTCTGTGATAATCTGAACCACATGTTATTAGTAAATTATTTCTTTTTGCTTGCCAAATATAGTATTGCATTTGTTCATAGCCATGAGTAGGATATATTGCTTCAATTCCATCAAATTTATACAGTGATAATAACCTATTTGAATACTCTTTTTGATAGAATCCTCTCAAGGTTTCTCCAGGATGAGCAAAAACAGCAATTCCACCACAGTCTTTTATTATATCAATAACACTTTGTAAATTAAGATTATTAATACCTATATTGTTAGAAAAGTATTTAATCCGTATTTCAGGTAGTGTCATTTTAGTTTTACTTTCAACAACTCTAGCAATACTAAATTCATTTATATAATTGCTACAGTTAAAAGACTTGATTTCTTCAATAGTTAGTGGAATTCCAATGTGATTAAACATAAATATATAGTTTTTTATACTACGATTTCTTATCTCATTAACCACTTTTAAGCCTTCTTGTAATCCTTTCAAATCCTTAAAATCATACCCTAATACATGAACTTTTTTGTTAGTTTTAGGACAAAAGCTATCAATCTCAACACCATTTATAGCTTCTATTCCCTCATTTTGAGCAAAATAATTAAATTCCTCCATTCCTTCTATAGTATTGTGATCTGTTAACGCTATTTTTTGTACATTGCTGTGTTTTGCCATTTGAATTAATTGACTAGGACTATTTTCGCCATCTGAGTACCAGCTATGCATGTGAAGATCAATAACTTTCATCGTTTACACCTCCTTACAATTTAATCTAAAAAAACATATTGTTTTTTTATTTTAAAAATATATATTTGTCCACAAATTATACATTATTTACATAATATTTACAATACATTTTAATTAAAAAGAAGTACAAATTTTGAAATGCTTTACTATAGCAATATATTTAAACAACTATATATTTCTTGCTTGTTCATATCCCTGATTATACACATAATCTATTTTTGTATAATCTAACAATTTAACTTTATCTAACATAATATTTAAAATATATTTAGCATTTTTTAATGATTCGTATTTACTATCATGTGCAAGTATTGAAAATGATTGTGTTATAACATCAAATATATTATTTACATTATCAATTTTGTCATCAGTAAAAGTAACAGCAAGCACATTATTAGTAAAATTTTCAACAAGTGGCATCACAGGAACATTATCTCTAAGTCCTCCATCTACTAATAAGTAATTTTCATATTGTTTTGGAGCAAATACACCTGGATAACTACAACTAGCTCTAACAATTGCACCAATATTACCACCATAAATGTATTTTATAGTATCTAAATATCTATTATTCACATGTACATTAGTAAAATATATTAATTGTCCTGTATGCAAATCAACAGTTGGAATAAATATTGGTAATGGTATTTGTGATATATCTTCAATTCCTTTATCTTTACAACATTTATTAATAATGTTTTCAATCATACTTCCACTATTTATTCCCATCACATTCTTTTTAGTAAACAAACTACTAATTTTATTTTTAACAATACTTTTTAATATTTTATTAACATAAAACTTAACTAAACTATATATTTCATCAGATGTATATCCACAAGCATATAATGTGGCTATTATACTTCCACTACTACAACCTGATATATATTGTATATCAATATTTTTTTCCTCTAAATACTTAATTACTCCTAAATGTGCAATACCTTTTATTCCTCCACCACCAAGGGCTAAACCTAAACTCATATATTTACCTCCATACAAAAAATTTTATTATTATATTGTATTCATTATTCTGTATTTTGTTAATATTTACGAATTGTTTACATAACCCAATTGACTAATTATTAATAAAATGTTATCATTTATATGAAAAATTAAATATATAATTTTATTTCAAAATTTTTTTGAAAAGGAAGGATGATGTAAATGTTAACATTATTAGGTACTTTTTTTACAAACTTTTTGCAAATCCTATTTGTTTTATTCCTATTGTGCTTATTTTTCAAAGCACTGAAATATTTTATTAAGCTTTTAGGTATATTATTCCTCATATCAGTAATTTGGGGACTTGTTTCAATGATTTTGTAAAAAGTAAACAAAAAAAGCTAGATTAATTTCTAGCTTTTTATTTTGTTACATTCAATTATTTATTTCAACTAATATAATTATAGAATCCTTTTAATATTGCTAATAAATTGTTCATTATTTTTAGTTGATACAATTTGACTTACTAATTGTTCAATAATTTCTTGATTATTAATATTACCCATTGCTTTCCTTATTGTCCAAACACATTCTAATTCATTTTGCTCTAATATTAATTCTTCTCTTCTAGTACCTGATTTATTTATATCAATTGCTGGGAATATTCTTTTTTCAGATAATTTTCTATCTAAATGTATTTCCATATTACCAGTACCTTTAAACTCTTCAAATATTACATCATCCATTCTACTACCTGTTTCAATTAAAGCTGTCGCAAGAATAGTTAAACTTCCACCTTCTTCAATATTTCTAGCTGCTCCAAAAAATCTTTTAGGTTTATGTAATGATGCTGGATCTAATCCTCCTGATAATGTTCTACCACTTGTAGGTATTGTTAAGTTATATGCTCTTGCTAATCTTGTAATACTATCTAATAATATAACAACATCTTTTTTGTGTTCAACTAATCTTTTACCTCTTTCTAATACCATTTCTGCAACCTTAACATGATGATCAGGTTGTTCATCAAATGTTGAATAAATTACTTCGCCATTGATTGATCTTTTCATATCTGTTACCTCTTCTGGCCTTTCATCTATTAATAATACAATTAATTCTACTTCTGGATGGTTTCTTGAAATACTATTTGCTATCTGCTTTAATATTGTTGTTTTACCAGCTTTTGGTTGAGCAACTATCATACCTCTTTGACCTTTTCCAATAGGTGCTATTAAATCTACTAATCTCATTGTATAATCTTGTGAGTTAGTTTCTAAACGTAATCTTTCATCTGGATATATTGGAGTTAAATCATCAAAATATTTTCTTTTTATAGCAACATCTGGAATATCACCATTTACAGTATTAACAAATATTAATGCTGGAAATTTTTCTCCTTCTTTTGCTATTCTTCCAATACCCTTTATTTTATCACCTGTCTCTAATTTAAATCTTCTTATTTGTACAGGTGAAATATATATGTCTTTTGATGTGGGTAAATAATTATCTCCTCTTAAAAATCCAAAACCATCTGGCATTACTTCAAGAATTCCTTCACATACAATATCATCTTCATTATTTGGTTTTATATCATTAATATTTGCTTTTTCAATTTTAATATCATTCTTTTTGCTTTCTTCACTATTATCAGTTTCCATTATCATTTTTATTAATTCATCTTTCCTTAATTTTGAAAAATCCTTTAGTCCTAATAGTTTTGCAATTTCTCTTAAATCAGCTAGATTCTTATCTTTTAAATCCATCTTTTCCTCCTTATTATTATATATTAAATTTTATTATTATCTTTTTGGAATTTGTTTTAGATTACTTACTAGAATAAAAATAAATGAGTATTTTAAACCAATACTCACATCTTTTTACTTGGACCACTACCTCTTTTTGACTCAAAACTTTTCTTAATATCAGTTTGTCTTTCTTCACTATCTTTCATGAACTTAGACAAGATGTCTTCAAATGTTTGTGGTTTTTTTAAATCACCTTTATTTTCATAATTATTATCCTTTTTGTAGGAATTATTTTTAAAATTGTTTTTTCTTTCTGTATATGTTTTTTCACCATTCTCATTAGCTTGTTTAATTGATAAACTAATCTTTCCTTCTCCTACTGTTAGTACTTTTGCTTTAACTAATTGACCTGCTTTTAATACAGTACTAATATCATTTACATATTTATCAGATATTTCAGATATATGAACTAAACCTTTTTTATTATCTGGTAATTGTACAAAAGCACCATATTGTGTAATATTAATTATACTGCATTCAATAATGTCACCTACTGCTATTGGCATAAAAATTCAACTTCCCCTTTCAAATTTTAATATTTACTAGAATCAACATACATAGTTTCATTAGGCTTTAATAGGCCCAACTTCTCTCTAGCCACTTGTTCAATATATTCATCAGAATTTATACTCTCTTTTTCCAAAACTAATTTACTATTTCTAGTTTGTTCTTCCAAAGATTTTTCCTCATAATATGACAATTGACTAGAATATTCATTCAACTTTATTTGCTGATTTATATAAACATATGAAACATATGCTAATATACATATTAATAATACTTTTGTTAAAATCTTATTGCTTTTTACATTTTTTTTGGTTTTTTGTTTTTTTCCCATTAACAATAACTACCTTTCAACATTATTTTATTAGTACCATAATTATTGTACTATTTTATACCTTTTTTTGCAAGGGTTTTTTGAAATTTATTTAACTTTTTGTCTAATTTTTACAAATAATATTTTAAATGGTGTAAATATCCATGTAAATACATTTATTAGATATTTACTTAAACATAAAAAGTATATTATGTTACTTAATAATATTCCTAATAATATATATAATCTAACTTCTCCTAAATTCAAGAAATATACTAGTAAAAATACATATGCAGCTGATAATATACAAAAAAGAAAATCTTGTACTATAACCAAGAAATCATAATGTGGTATAGTCTTCCTTATAATTCTAAAAATATCAAATATAATACCTACACCCATTCCAAATATCAAGGTTTTTATAAAAATAATTAGCTCATTTGTCATATACATATATTATACCTCTATTTAAATAATTTTTGAAAAAATCCACCTCTAGAATAATTATCTGTATATACTAAACTCATAATATCACCTTCTATCATAAGTTCTGTATTATCTAGATTTAATTTATTTAATTTAAGTGACATTCCCTTTACTGTAAGCAATCCCAGTTCTGTATTTACACATACTGTTTGTTCATCAAAATTAATTACATCAATAACACCTGATATATTTAGTCTTTGTCTATTTTCCATTAATATATTTTGCAACTTATTTTTTTCTTCAACCATACTAATCCTCCTCAAATACATATTTACTATTGTATATATATTCATATATACAAGTTATTAGAACTAAATTAATTATATAAAAAAACAACTATTAGATAACTAATAGTTGTTAATATTTTAATTAAATTACTTAAAAAATTTATCATGTATAGCTCTTACAGCAAGATCTGCATCTTCAAAATTTACTAGTACTGATATTTTTATATCAGATGTACTAATCATGTGCATATTAATGTTATTTTCATATAATGCTTCAAACATTTTTGATGCAACACCTGGGTTATTTATCATTCCCACACCTACAACTGATATCTTACATAAATCTTCTCTATGCCTTATATCTCTTGCACCTATTTCCTCCATATTACTTTTTAATATATTTAATACATTTTTAACATTGTTTTTAGATGTAGTAAAATATACATCTTTTTCAAAATGCTCTCCTCCTGATTGAACTATTATATCTACACTAACACCTTGTTTTGCAAGTAAATCAAATATTTTATATGTTTTACCAATTTTATTTTCAACACCCACAACTGCTATTCGTGCAACATTATCATCTTTTGCAATTCCTCTTATATATGTTTTTTCTAAATCGTCATTTTCTTTTACAACAGTTCCTTTACCTTCTTCTAAACTAGATTTAACATAAATAGGTATGTTATAGTTTTTACCAATTTCAACACATCTGTTATGCAATACCTTTGCACCAGAACTTGCAAGTTCTAACATTTCATCATAAGATATTTCATTTATTTTGTTTGTATCTTTAACTATTCTAGGATCTGTTACAAAAACCCCATCAACATCTGTATATATTTCACATTTATCTGCTTTTAATGATGCTGCTATGGCAACTGCTGTTGTATCAGAACCACCACGGCCAAATGTAGTTATTTCACCATTTTCATTTATTCCTTGAAAACCTGCTATAACCACAATATATCCTTGTTCTATTTTTTCTAATATCTTATCATTATTTATATATTTAATCTTTGAATTTGTATGATTATTATCTGTAACAATTGGTATTTGCCAACCAGTAAATGAAACAGCTTTTTTACCCATACTTTCTAAAACCATACAAAGTAATGATATTGTAATTTGCTCACCTGTAGAAAGTAATACATCCATTTCTCTTTTATTAGAATTATTCTCTATCTCATTTGCTTTTTGAACTAATCCATCAGTTGTTTTTCCCTGTGCAGAAACTACAACTACAACACTATTTCCCTCATCATATGTTTTTGATATAATATTTGCTACATTTTCTAATTTATCTTTATCAGCAACTGAACTGCCACCGAATTTTTGTACTACTATACTCATATTATTGCACCTCCATTAACAAAATTAAGTATATTTGTTATTACATATTAATTATATGTGTTCTTATCCTAAATGTTTCTTTTATCTGTAGTAGTTTATTAGTTATCGAAATTAATAAGGTCATTTACTATATATAATGGTCTACCCTTTACTTCATTATATATTCTACCTATATACTCTCCTAAAATTCCTAAGCAAACCAAATTAATACTACCCATTATTAATATAGCTAATAATATTGCAATATTAGGTATATTACATAGTTTAAATATTATACTTAATATTAATATAGCAACACTAAGTATTCCCATTATAACTCCTATATTTGATGAAAGATTTAATGGTTTTGTTGAAAATGATAATATTCCATCTAAAGATAATTTAATCATTTTTTTAAGTGTATATTTTGTTTCACCTGCAAATCTTTCTTGTCTTTCAAATTCTATTGCCATTTGTTTAAATCCAGACCATGAAACAAGGCCTCTTACAAATCTATCCTTTTCAGTTAAACTACGAAGTACATCTCCTACTTTTTTATCTATTACTCTAAAATCTCCTGTGTCTACTGGAATTTCTATATCAGAAAAACCTTTTAACACTCTATAATATATTTTAGCTGTGAGTTTTTTGAATATTGTTTCACCTTTTCTTTTACTTCTTGTACCATACACAACATTGCAACTTTCTTTTTTCATTAATTGTATCATTTGAGGTATTAATTCCGGTGGATCTTGCAAATCTGCATCTATAAAAGAAATGTAATTACCTGTTGCAAAATCCAGACCTGCACTTATTGCTATTTGGTGTCCAAAATTTCTTGCAAAATTCACTATCTTAACATTGTTATTACCACCTGCGATTTCTTTTAAAATACCTAGTGTATTATCCTTACTACCATCATTAACAAATATAAGTTCATATGATTCAAATTTATTTGCTATTTCATTTAGTCTATTATATGTTTCTAGTATTACTTCTTGTTCATTATAACATGGGACAACTATTGATACTTTTTCCATATTAATCATTCCTTTCCTTGTTTAATTGTTTCAAATAACAGTCAATAAATTCATCTATTTCCCCATCCATTACTGCATTTATATTTCCTTGTTCAAAATTAGTTCTATGGTCTTTTACCATATTATATGGATGAAAAACGTATGTTCTGATTTGACTTCCCCATGCAATATCCATATAATTTCCCTTTATATCATTTATATTATCTTTTTGCTCTCTTTCTTTTATTTCATATAATTTTGATTTAAGCATTTTCATTGCACTTTCTTTATTTTGCATCTGTGATCTTTGTGTTTGACAAGATACTACAACGCCTGTTGGTATATGTGTTATTCTAACTGCAGAATCTGTTTTATTGATATGCTGTCCACCCGCGCCTGAAGCTCTATATGTATCAATTCTTAAATCTTCGGATTTTATATCTATTTGTATATCATCATCTATTTCAGGTATTACATCTAATGAAGCAAATGATGTATGTCTTCTTCCTGATGAATCAAATGGTGATATTCTAATTAACCTATGTACACCTTTTTCACATTTTAAATATCCATAAGCATTTATTCCTGAAACTATTGCTGTAATACTTTTTATTCCAGCTTCATCACCTTGTTGATAATCTAATTCATTAAATTCAAACCCATTTTTAGTAGCCCATCTGTTATACATTCTATATAGCATTTCAGCCCAATCTTGTGACTCTGTTCCACCTGCACCTGGATGAAGTGAAATAATTGCATTATTTTTATCATATTTACCATTTAACAATGTTTCCATTTCTGTTTTTTCTACTAATTTTTCTATTTGTTTAAACATTTGTCTAACATCAAATATTACACTTTCATCTTTTTCTTCTATTCCAATTAATATTAATGTTTCTATATCATCATAAATTTTATTTAATTCATCTATTTTACTAACTTTGTCTTTTAATATTTTTATTTCTTGTAACACTTTTTTTGAATTTTCACTATCATTCCAAAAGTTATCACCTGTTGTTTCTTTCTCTAATTTTTCAATTTCATTTCTTATACTAGATAAGTCAAAGAGACCCCTCTAAACTTTCTATTCTTTTTTTTATTTCAATTAAACTTATTTTAATTTCTTCTAATTCAATCATACATATTTTCCTTTCAAATAATTTTACATAATATTTATATTACATATCTCAAAAAAAAACAATAGAATTTTTAATTTTCTATTGTTTTTCATGTAAATTAATATTTGAGATAATTATTTTGATTTTTTAAATATTAATTTGATTATAATAATTTAATTAATCCACTAATAACTTCATCATGCACTATACCATTACTTACTACTGCATTATTTATATCGTGGTCATATCTTTGTTCTTTTCAACACTATATATTTACTCGTCTTTTCCACAACATTTTTTATACTTTTTTCCGCTACCACAAGGACACAAATCATTTCTACCTACTTCTTCTTTTTTCTTAATAGGTTGTTTGGCAACTGTACCATCATCTGCACTAGTACCAGTAATTACAACATTTTGTTTCATTTGTATATTATCTGCTATTTTTATTCTATGTATTAATGAAACAACATCTTCTTTAATAGATGCATTCATTTGTTCAAACATTTCAAATCCTTCATTTGTATATTCAATAATTGGATCTCTTTGACCATAACCACGTAAGAATATACCATTTTTAAGTTGTTCCATATCATCAATATGAGCCATCCATTTATCATCAACAACTTGTAAAAGTACCATTCTTTCTACATTTCTCATCTTGTCTTCTCCAACTTGTTCTTCTTTTTCTAAATATTTTTCATTAGATAATTCAATTATCTTTTCATATAATTCTTCTTTATTATTTATTTGTAATTGTAATTGTGAAAAGTCAATATTTAGTAAATATATTAATCTTGTATAAAGTAATTTTAAATCCCAATCTTCTTTTTTACCTTCACAATACATATCAACAGTTTCTCTAATTACTTGATCTCTCATTTTAATAATTAAATCTTTTACATTTTCTCCATCTAAAACTTTTCTTCTTTGTTCATACATAATATTTCTTTGTTGGCTCATTACATTATCAAATCTAAGTACATTCTTTCTTTGTGAAAAATGTATACCTTCAATAGTCTTTTGAGCTTGTTCAATAGTTGAAGATAAGAATTTATGAGTAATCGGCATATCTTCTGGTATTTGTAACGTATTAAAAACTGAAAGCATTGATTTAGATCCAAATAGTTTCATTACATCATCTTCAAGTGAAATATAGAACTGAGATGCACCTGGATCACCTTGTCTTCCTGA
>CAZFOR010000007.1:0-44791 GCA_964520895.1 uncultured Eubacteriales bacterium
AACAACTAATTACATCAATAGAAAATAAAAATTTGAGTATTACACAAACTAATCTAGGAGATACTTTTGATATTGGAAATGCTAAATGTGAAATAATGTGCGTTGACCATTCACAGCCTGATGAACTTAATTTATCTTCTATTGTAATTAGAATGGTATATGGAAATCAAAGCTATTTATTTATGGGTGATGCTGAAACTGATAATGAAAAACTTAGAACTTGGGAGAAAACTAATGTAATAAAAATAGGTCATAATGGTTCTAGCACAAGTACTAGTCAGAAGTTTGTTAATGAAATAAAACCTGATATAGCAATAATATCTGTTGGAAAAGATAATGACTATAACCTTCCAAAAGATAGTGTTATTCAAAGATTAAAAAATATTGGTGCAACAATATATAGGACAAATGAAGATGGTACAATATTATTAACAAGTGATGGAAATACAAATAATATAGAGAAAATTAATCTAGATGAGGTGAATTAAATATGTGTAATAGTATAAAATATGTAGTAGATAGAGTTGAAGATGAATTTGCAGTATGTGAAAATATGGATACAAATGAATATATAAATATTTTACTTACAAACTTACCAAATGAGATAAAACAAGGTGATATTATAACATTTAAAAACGGTAAATATGTAATTGATAATGTTCAAACAGAAGAAAAAAAACAGGATATGGAAAGTAGAGTTAATAGATTGTGGAAGAAATAAAATAAAAAATTAAATAATAAATAGAAAATTAAATAATAAATAAAAAATTGAATATAATTATTTCAGGAGGGAAATATGACAACAATAGAATTAATTGTAATTGCAATAGGTCTAGGAATGGATGCTTTTGCAGTTTCTGTTTGTAAAGGTTTAGCAATGAAGAAATATAGTGTAAAGAATTCAAATATTGTTGCAGGGTATTTTGGATTTTTTCAAGGTTTTATGCCTTTTATAGGATATATGATAGGATACCAATTTCAAAATGCAATTACAAGTATTGACCATTATATAGCATTTGTATTATTAGTTTTTATTGGAATACAAATGATACTTGAATCTAGAAAAAAAGATGAGGAAAATGTAAATGACAAACTTGATTTTAAAACAATGTTAATACTTTCAATAGCAACAAGTATTGATGCATTAGCTGTTGGTGTGACATTTGCGTTTTTAAATGTAAATATATTACTTAGTATAATAGTAATAGCTGTTATAACATATATAATGTCATTTTCAGGTGTTAAAATAGGCAATGTGTTTGGTATTAAGTATAAGTCAAAAGCGGAGCTTGCAGGTGGTATTATATTAATATTAATGGGCTCAAAAATATTAATTGAGCATTTAGGTATATTAGAAATGATTTTTAAATAAATGGGTCATGTGAGTTTTGTTTTTTGTTTTTTAAATATATAGTTAAATTATTTTTATCATCACAAGTTGCAAGAAATATATCTTCTATTTTTGCATTATTTTGTTTTGATAATTCTTTTTGTAACCAATTTTCATCATGTCGAGATTTTTTTAGATTTTCATTTATTAAATAACCATCTAGTATTACATTTGTTGTAATTTTCTCTTGTTCCATAGGTATATTCATATCAAAAGGTACAATAGGTTTTTTATCACTTTTAGGTAATATACTTATTTTTCCATTTGATTCTAATATAACTGTTTGGATATCTGATAAGTTAAAATAACCATTAGTTCTACATTGCATTAACAATTCGTTTATGTCTAATTTAGCTTTTTTTAGATTCTTTATATAAAATATATCATTATCAAATAATATTAATGAAGCTCCATTAAAAAATCTTCGTATTTTTAATGAATGGTTATTTAATACTGAAATTAGTATTGTAACTAATGCATAAATAATCATAGCAATTAATGGTTCGAAAAAATTATCTTCAATAGATGTGGACATTTCAGCTGCTATTGAACCAATAGTAATACTAACAATATAGTCAAACATACTAAGTTGTCCCATTTCTCTATTGCCCATTATTTTAGTCAATATATATAATACTATTATTGAGCCAAAAGATAAGATACATATTTTTAATAATTCCATAAAAACCTCCTAATGTATATTATTACAATTAAGTATAAATGCATACATAAACTACATGAAATTATTATTTTTTTCTTCTAACATGTTGACAAATGGTTACAAAAATGTTAATATATTAAATGTTCATACGAACTATTTTTTATGGGTCAGTAGCTCAGTTGGATAGAGCACAGGCCTTCTAAGCCTGGGGTCGGGGGTTCGAATCCCTCCTGGCTCACCATAGTAAAATTCAAAAGCACCTAAACATTAGAATTTAACTAGTGTTTAGGTGCTTTTGAATACTTATTTAAATTCTATAAAAAAATATTTTTTTGAAAAAAAAAGAAATAATGATATAATAAAACTAGTAGAAAAAACGAAAGAGAAAGGAATGATATATATGAAAAAAATTATAATAGGTGTTGTAGTATTATTATTGCTTTGTTCAATGGCATTTGGAATATTTATGTTTATAAATAAAGATAAAGCACAAATTCCAGTAGTTAGTAATGAAGAAAACATTGAAAATAAAGATAGTGAAGAAGAAAAAGTAGAAGATAGAATTAAAATGTCACAATTTATTAATGATTTTTATGAATTGGAAGATATTTTTAAAGAGTATATGGATAGTTATTATATTGATGATTTTAAAGATTTGTATTATGACTTAGATGGTGATAATATAAAAGATAAAATTACGATTATAAATAATAAACAAAGAGATAGTGTTATTTTAAAATTAAATGATGTAGAATTTGATGAAAATATTTATCCATCAATCGAACTATATATAGTTGATTTAAATGAAAACGATTCAAATATTGAATTAATTACATTTGATGATGGACCAAGTGCTGACCCTGGTTATAAAATTTATACTAAAAATGGTAATGAAATGATAAATGTAATTTCGGTTGGAGGAGAAAATCTAAAAACAGATAAACAAGGTACAGTTATATATGATAATGATTATAATGGAATAACATATCCAAATATATATTTTGATTATTTTACAATACATAATGGAACAGTAAAAGAAGAAAGTAATCCTCATTATATTGAAAAAATAAGCGAAACAGATGACTTTAAAATTATAGTGGACAAAAGTGGACTTTGGTTTTTCTCTGAAAATATTGATTATTTAAATACAGCAAATTCTTGGATATATAATAATGAAGAAAGAGAAAAGATACTACTAAAATTAAATAGTTCTATTTCATTTCAGATAATGAAAATTATTAGAGAAGAAGGTCATATTGAAATGTTAAAAATAAGGCTTGATGATGGTAGAATAGGTTATGTAAAGTGTATATATTTAGCAGGTCAACAATAGCAAGATAAAAAATATAATAAAATTTGTAGGCATTCAAATTATTTTGAATGCCTATTTACACATTTTTAGAATTTGTTTAAATATCAAGATAGCTATTATAGAATTTTTTGTAATCTGTTAGTCGAGATTCATGTATAATTTCATTAGTTTTTTTGTCTTTAACTAATAAAATTATTTCGTTATCAGGACTTAATTTGGCTAAGAAAATACATTCAAAAAAATTGCCATTTCATATATTAAATTTGATTCGTAATTATAGTTATCTGACTTTGGAGGAAGATAATATAATTGAAAAAAGGAATCATAATTTAATACTTGAATAACTTTTTCTTTCCAGTATTGTGTACATTTTCTTATTGGGACATTTTTTGACATCAAACATAATTTTGTATATATCAAACAAAATACAATAATAATTATTATTATGTTTGGTAACAAGAAATCATTGTTTTTAAAAAGTATAAAATTTAACACAATACAAATAATCCCAGGTATTAATAAAATTGCGCCAATTTGAAATTTAGATAGTTTTGAAATGAATTTTTTCATACAATAAACCTCCATTAAAATATTTGTTGGATTTTCTTTTTAAATGAGAAACATTTAAAATTATTAAATATATATATTTGCGATAAAGTATACCATATATTAAAAGTGAATTCTAGGTGTAATTGAAAAATTGGTAACTAAAAAACAACTATATATTAACTAAAAAAATATTACTGTAGAGTGCAAGGTTAATCATATAGTTAATGTTTGTTTGAGAACTATATAAATTAGAAATGAATATAATAGGGGTAAGAGGTGAAAATATGTTAATTGATTGTATAATATGGATACTTGCTATATATGGTTTTTTAAATATATGTATAAATGTTTTTTTCCAAATTATATATAAAGATATTGATTTAGTTATTAAAATAAATAAAAAAGACAATTTGGAATTTATTATTAGAACAATGTTATATAAATTATGGTATTTTAAAAACATTATTTATATAAACAATAGTAATGATAGAGAAAGTTGTGATATAATAAAAAAAATTGAAGATGATTTTGGAATAAAGATTATAAATATGAGGTGAAAATTTAAGTGGAACTAAATGGAAAAGTGCAAGAGATAATATATTTTAATGATAAAAATACATATACTGTTTTTTTGTTCAAAACAGACGAAAAAACAGTTCCTTGTGTTGGGTATATACCTTTTATTAAGTTAGGTGATAAACTTAACTTAATAGGTGATTATACAGAACATAAGGTATATGGAAAACAGTTTAAAGTAGATACTTTTGAAAAAACTGTACCAACTGATGAAGAAGATTTATTAGATTATTTATCATCAGGTTTTATTAAAGGAATTGGAGAAAAAACAGCACAAAAAATAGTAGACAGATTTGGTAGTGATAGTTTAGATATATTAAAAAATCACCCGGAAAAGTTATGTACAATTAAAGGTATAAGTGAAGATAAAGCATTAGTTATACAAGAAACTGTAAATAATGAGTGGTATTTTTTAGAGTTATCTAAATATTTAAAAGGATATGGTATTAGTAATACAAATATTAATAATGTATATAAAGAATGGAATAATACTGCATTAGATATTATTTATGAAAATCCATATTGTTTAACAGATGTTTTTGTTGGTGTCGAATTTAGCTATATTGATAAAATAGCAGCTGATTTGAATTTTGATAAAGATAATATTAAAAGAATTAAAAGTGGTATTAAATATTGCTTAGTTAATTCTACATTTAATGGAAATACTTGTGCAAGATATGATAAATTAATAAGTGCAGTAACAAGCTTTTTAGCAGTGGATGGAACACTAGTTGATAATGCAATAATAGAGTTAATAAATGATAAAGATATTGTACTTGAAACTAGGGAAAATGAGAAGTTTATTTATTTATATAATATATATAAATCTGAAATGTTTATTGCTCAAAAGTTAATTGGACTTGTAAAACAAGAACCAACACACTATAATTTGGATAAAAAAATAGATAAAATTGAAAAAGTGCAAGATATTAAATTATCTGAATTACAAAAACAAGCAATTAGTATGTCATATAATAATAATGTGTCAATAATTACTGGTGGACCAGGTACTGGAAAGACTACTATTATTAAATGTTTAATAGAGCTATTTAAACAAGATGACTTAGATATAGGGTTATGTGCTCCAACAGGTAGAGCTGCTAAAAGAATAACAGAACTTACTGGTACGGAGGCTAAAACAATACATAGATTACTTGAAATTACTAAAATAGATGAGAAGATTGATAAATTTGATATAGATGTATCTACATTAGATAAAGATGTAGTTATTATTGATGAGGTGTCAATGCTAGATACTATGCTGTTTAATTGTGTTTTAAAAGCAATTAAGAATACTACTAAACTAATATTAGTAGGTGATGCAGATCAGTTACCATCAGTTGGACCTGGTGATGTTTTAAAAGATATGATTAATTCTGATACCATTAAACATATTTATTTGGATGAAATATTTAGACAAGCAAAAGAAAGCCTAATTATTGTTAATGCTCATAAAATTAATAATGGTGAATATCCAATACTTGATGAAAAGAAAAAGGATTTCTTTTTTATGCAAAGTCAAGATATGCAAGTTGTATTAAATACAGTAATTGAGCTTTGTGAGAAACGATTATCAGGTTATGGCAATTATGATAATATGAAAGATATTCAAGTTATATGTCCAACTAAAAGAGGTGATGTTGGTACTAAGAACTTGAATAAATGTTTACAGTTTGCATTAAATCCTAAAAAGGAATATAAAAAGGAAAAGGTATTTGGAAATAATGTGTTTAGACTAGGGGATAAGGTAATGCAGGTCAAAAACAATTATGATATTGAATGGGAAAAGGATGGAATTACTGGACAAGGTATATATAACGGAGATTTAGGATATATACAAAGAATAAATAATGAACTAGGTGAAATAGAGGTGCTATTTGATGATGGCAAAAGTGTTGTTTATACACAATCTGCATTTGAGGAATTAGAGCATTCTTATGCTATTACAATACATAAAAGTCAAGGTAGTGAATTTGATGTTGTAATTATCCCAATTATAAAGGGATATCCAATGCTATATACTCGTAATTTATTGTATACAGGAATGACCAGGGCTAAAAAGTTACTAGTGATAGTAGGAGATCAAAATGAAGTATATAAAATGGTGGATAATGCTAAACAAAAGGAAAGAAGTACAGGACTAGAATATAAGTTAAAAGAAATGTTTATATAAATCAGACAAATTGCCTCCGTCCCTAATTGTCTGAATTTAAAAAAAAGCATTGATATATACAATATTTATGATATAATATGTACACAAATATTAACTAGAAAATGTGAGGTGTAATAAATGGACGAATTAGTTGAAATTATATTAGATTACGTAAGAAGAGATTATACAGATTATGCTATAATGATAAATGGTGAATGGGGAAGCGGAAAAACATATTTCTGGGAAAATAAAGTTAAAAACAAAATAGAGACAATGGAGTTAAATGGTAAACAGTATAAAACAATATATATGTCATTATATGGTATATCAAACTTAGAGGAAATAAGTAAAAAGTTATTTATGGAGACAACTCAATTAATGAATAAATCTGTTAAGAAATTTGTTGATAGTAGGGTTGGAATGACAATACCTGAATATGCAAAAACTGGTTTTGATATGGCCAATTTATTTGGTGTTAGTCAATGGAATGATAAAATAGACTATAATAAACTTTTAAATGTTGATGATAAAGTATTATGTTTTGATGATTTGGAAAGAGCAAATGTTGATGTTATTGATGTACTTGGATATATTAATAATTTTGTTGAACATGACCATATTAAAACAATAATAATTTGTAATGAAAAAGAATTATCTAATAAACTTAAAAATTCAAATGTTGAAATGAAAACATTTATTGCTACATATCTATTAGATAAAGAAGGTAAAATTGGTAATAATGCTAAACTTGATAAACCAATGGTTGATTTAATTCAAGATAAAATTGAATATATTTTTGATAAAGCGAATGATTATGAAAGAATTAAAGAAAAACTAATTGGAGAAACATTTGAATATATACCTGAATTTAATTATATAATTAACGGACTACTTATGAGATATGAAGTAAATCCAGAATTAATGCAGTTTTTAAGGAAAAATACAGGTATAATTATATCTACATTTAATAAGACAGGTACGAGAAATTTAAGGATATTAAAACATGCATTAAATGATTTTCATAAAATATTTGAAAGTGTTAAAAAGGTATTACCTGATATTGATAATGATATATTGAAATCACTACTTATATTTACTATTGCAGTTTCATTTGAAATTAAAGCAGGTAAAGTTACAAAAAATAAATTTACTGATATATCTTCTAATGAGGAGTATAAACTAATATTAACAGCAACAGATAGTAAAAAGAATAATCAAAAGTTTTATTTAAAAGAGTTTGATAATAACTACTATTTTAATGCTAAGTATTCATATAGATTTTTTAAATTTGTTGAGATATATGTTAGAACTAGAATATTTGACACAAAAGTATTTAAAAGGGAAATGGATGAAATTGAGAGAATGAATAACAAAGGTAATTTACCAAGTTATAAGAGAATATTGCATGAAGAATATTGGAAAATACCAGATGTTGAGTTTGATAAAGTAGTTTATGAAACATTAGATGCAGTAAGAACTGGTAAATTGGAGCTTATTGAATATTTAAAATTATTTATTTATTTTAATTATTTTAATAAAAAAGGATTAATTAGAGAAGATATAAATAGTTTGAAAAATCAGTTTATGGCTGGTATGAATTTAGCATCAATAAAAGCATCATATTATGATAATGTTGCTGAATATTTATCTGATTTAAAAGTATTAGATATGGATGAGGTTGTTGAAGAGGTATTTGCGTATTTCTATATAATAAACAATCAATTAAAAGATAAAATGAATAAAGAATTTTCAGATGAATTGTTTACTTTATTATCAGCAAAAACTGAAACATTCTTTAGTGAACTTACTACTAAATATGCTAGTATACCAGTATTTGCATATTATGACCCATATATGTTGTTTGAAAAAATGTTAAGATTATCTAATCAAAATGTTGTTACATTAAAAGAAATAATGAAACAAAGATTAGAAAATGAAGATATATATGAAGCAGAAATTAAAAATATTGAATTGTTAAAAAAGACTATTGATGAATATATTCAATCAAAGGTTAGAACTGTTAAAATTGTATTGTTAGATGAATTTTCAGATAGTCTTAAAGCTATAATTGAGAAAAACAAAAAATAAGATATTATAAAGAATAAAATAAAGGAGTAAATAAGTATGAAAAATTTTGAAGTTAAACCCTCTATAAAAGTTGTCCAAAAATATGATAACATCTCCATAGCCGAAAATGCCATGGGGGGGGTACTAGCAATAGTATAACTCTAGCTTTTTCATACATAAAAATATTAATAATAAAATCTAAAACAAAGTTATTAGTGAAAGACTAATAACTAGTTTTAGATTTTTTTTAATGCGAAAAGGAAGGTGATATAGATAGAATAACAAAAAGTAATGAAAATGAAAAAATATATGAGGAGGAAAAAATATGAAGAATAAAGAAAAAAGAGGAATAAGTTTAGTAGCGTTAATAATAACAATAATAGTATTAATTATATTAACAGGGGCAGTGATAATGAATATAACAGGAGAAAATAATACAATTGATAAGGCAAAAGAAGCGGTATTTAAAAATGATATAACAACATATAGAGATTCATTAGCAATATATGAAATGAACAAAAAATTAAATGCAGCAACTGAACAAGTGGCAGTAGAAGAAACAAATGCGACAACAGCAGGTGAAATAAAAGAAATAATACCAGAATTTAAATCAGAATACGAAGGAATAGTAAAAATATCAAATGGAAAATTAGTAGGTGGAGATAATATACAGTCTAAAGAAACTGAATGGTTAAGTCAATTAAATGTAGATGGAGTAAACACAAAAGTCAAATTTTATATTGGAGATAATAGCACAATGTTAAGTAAAACTGAATATGAGGTTGATGAAGGAACAACATTAAGGGAATTTGCTAATCAGCAAGGATATAGTATATGTTCACAAAACTATATTCATTATACTACTAATAATAGCAAGATGTTATTCGATACATTAAGGGAATTTGCAAATATTTATGAAGTAATAGAAGTAGATAATGAATATTTTTGGGCAAATGAATTATGTAATTGTCAAAGGCCATAAATAATATTTAAGAAGAATATTTAATATAAAGTATTCTTCTTTTTTTGTGTATTTATTATTTTATGTATAAAAATTTCCTTATTTGTCATAATAAACATATAAACATAAAAAGGAGGGAATAATTTGAAAGCAACAGGTGTAGTAAGAAGAATAGATGATTTAGGAAGAGTTGTAATTCCAAAAGAAATAAGGAAAACTTTGAGAATTAGAGAAGGTGATCCATTAGAGATTTTTACAGATAAAGATGGTGAAGTTATATTAAAAAAATATTCACCAATAGGAGAACTTAGTGAATATGCTAATAAATATACAGAAACACTTGCTAAAACTACTGGTCTTGCTTGTGTTATAACAGATAAGGATACAGTTATATCATGTAGTGGTGTTTCTAAAAAAGAATATGTTGAAAAAAATATTAGTAGTGAACTTGAAAAGTTAATCGAAAATAGGGTGTATTTTTTTACAAAGGATAAGAATGATAAAACTATACCAATAACTTTATATGATGATAATGAAAAATATAATTCACAAATAATTTATCCAATAATTTCAGATGGTGATACAGTGGGTTCAATTTCGTTATTATCTACTGATAGTAAAAACAAGGTTGGGGATATTGAACTTAAATTATCACAATCAGTAGCAATGTTATTAGGAAAACAAATGGAGAGTTAATTTTAACTCTTATTTGCTTTATAGGGGGATATATATAATATGTTAGTTATTTTTATTAGAACAATAATTATATATTTTTTTGTTTTAATTGTAATGAGATTAATGGGTAAAAGTGAAATAAGTCAGTTTCAACCATTTGAAGTTGTTATTGCAATAATGATAGCAGATTTGGCAATAGTTCCAATGCAAAATCCAGGTATCTCATTAATAAATGGTGTTGTATCAATTGTAGCTTTATTAGTTGTTCATATAATAATTTCAGTAATCAGTATTAAAAGTAAAAAGATGTATAAAGTAACTGCTGGGAAACCTTCAATGTTAATTGAAAGAGGAAAAATTAATATTAAAGAATTAGAAAAACAAAATATGACAATAAATGAATTATTAGAAAGATTAAGGCAAACTAATTATCCATATATAGAAGAAGTATATTATGCAATACTAGAAACAAGTGGTCAAATATCTGTTATTGAAAAAAGGTTGATTGATAATGATGAAAATCAAAAAGGTGAAAAGGGAATGCAAGTGTCTTTGGTTATAAATAAAGAAATTGAAAGAAATAATTTACAAAGAGTTGGAAGAAATGAAAAATGGTTATTAGATACAATAAAAAAACTTAAATTAAAATTAGATGAAATAATATTATTATGTATTGATGAACAAGATAACATTGTGTTTTTTACGGAGGAATAGTATGAAGAAAATAATTTATGTAACTATTACAATAATAATATTTGTATGTATATCAATGTTTGTTCAATATAAATTACAAAACAGTGCTAATAATATTTTAAATGACATAACAGAGGTTACAAAAAATATGGAAGATGAAAATTGGGATGTAGCAGATAAACAATTAGAAGACTTAGTTAATAAATGGGAAGAGGTAGGAGAAAAGTGGTCAGTATTAGTTGAACATGATGAAATTGATAATATTACAGTATCATTATTTAAATCAAAAGCATATGCTAATTTTAGAGAAAAAGAAGAGGCGCTAGCTGAAATGAGGGAATTTGAATTTATGATAGATCATATTCCTAAAATTCAGAAAATACAACTTAAAAATATATTATAATAAAAAAGATAAATAAATTAATTCAAATTTATTTATCTTTTTGTTTGACTAGTTTTGTCGAAACTATTTACAAATATATTTAAAATTATATAATAATATTAGTTTGCCTCTGCAGCTGGAGTTTGAGTATCAACTTTGTTTTCAACAGGTTCGGCAACTAAAATTGAAGTACAATGTGGGCAACGAGTTGCTTCTTTGTTAATTTCGGTCTTACAATAATCACATTTTTTAGTAGTTTCTTCTTTTTTCTTTTCGTTTGTATTAGTTATTTTCTTTAATTGTCTTAATGCTATAAATATAAATATTGCAGTAATTAGAAAATCAATTATAGCGGTTAAGCATAATCCATAATTAATTGTTGAAGCACCTGCAGCTTTTGCAAGTTCTAGTGTTTCATATTTTGTACCATCTAATGAGATAAACATATTTTCAAAATTTATATTTTTTGTAAATATTGATATTACTGGCATTATGATATCATTTGTAAATGATGTAACAATTGCTTTAAAACCAGTACCAATAATGACACCAATTGACATATCTACTATATTAGCAGAAAAAGCAAATTTCTTAAATTCTTTTACAGTTTCTTTATTTTTTTTATCTTGTTTTTCTAATTTTTGTTTTAGCTTTTCTTTTTGTTTAGTTAATTTTTCATCTATTTTTTTCAAGCTTATTACCTCCTAGTTTTTATATCTTCTAGCTTTTCTTTTTGATTTTTTTCTAATTTTATTAATAATTCTTATTAATATTATAAGGAATATTAAACCAATTACAATATATAATATTAATTTACCTATGAATTTTAATCCATTTAAAATTATTTCACCAAAAGATGATTTTTCTTCTAAATCATTTTTTGCAATTAAATTGTATTCATATACTTTACCATCAATTTCATATGTGATAGTACCTATATTACTACCAGCTTGTATTGGTGCCTGCAAACCTGCTTTTTGTGTGATTTTGTATTGTAGTGTTGAAACATCTACACCAGAAGATACTAATATATATCCACCATTTTCTATTTCAACAGTAAGCTCTGCATTTTTCTTAGCACTAGGAATATCTTTAATTGCAGGTATATTATTAGGTAGTTGATTTAATGAAAAATTATTAAAACCATATGTAAATAATTTTTTTGCTTCTGTATACCTATTTGAATTATCTGTTGATGGAACTTTTAATAATATACAAATTAGTTCCATATTATCTTTTTTAGCTGATGCGACTAATGTGTTTCCAGCTTTTGAAGTATTACCTGTTTTTATACCAGTTGCATATTCGTAATAATATGTTTTTGTATTTGGTGGTACAGGATCTGGGAATAATAACAAGTTACTATTTTTATACTCTCTATCACCATCTGTATAAATTGCATTTTTAGGAATTGTATATGTTTTAGTTGATACAATTTTTTTAAATGTTTCATTTTGCATAGCGTGTTTTGCAATTATTGCCATATCAGATGCTGTTACATAATGGTTATCGCCATGTAATCCGTTTGCATTTACAAAGTTTGAATTTTCTGCACCTAATTCTTTTGCTTTTGTATTCATCATTGCAGCAAAGCTTTCAATTGAACCACCTGCATGCTCTGCTAACACATTTGCTGCGTCATTGCCAGATGTTACAAGCATTGCATAAAGTAATTGCTCAACTGTCAATGTTTCACCTGCTTTTAGTTTTGCTGTACTTGAATCAGATGGCATATTTTTCAATGCATTTTCACTTACAACAACATTATCTGTTAAATTACATTTTTCTAAAACAACTATTGCACTTAATATTTTTGTTATACTTGCTGGATACATTTTTTCATTACTGTTTTTTTCATAGATTATTTGACCTGTTGTAGTATCCATTAATATAGCTGCATTTGCTGATATATCAAAATCTATATCTGCAAAAGATAATGTAGAAAAAAGAGTAATACATAGGCATAAAACTAATAAAAATCTTTTCATAAACCAAATCCCCCTTTTATTTATTCATACAAATATAATATACATAAATTTATACAAAATAACAAGGGGTTAGACAATTTTTTAAGGAGGAATTTAAAATATGGATGATAATATAGATAAAATAATTAGAAAAATAAAGGAAATTGTAGTTAAATATAAGAGTATTGTGATTATATTAATAGTTATAAGTATTGTAATATATGTATTTAACTATATTAATCAAGATAAGGATATTCAAAATATTAAAAGTTATTATACAAGTGAAAATACTAATCAAGATAATAAAAACGAAGATAACGAAAAAATAGTAATACATATTGATGGAGCTATAAATAATCCTGGTGTATATACAATTGATAGTAAAAGCAGATTAGATGATTTAGTAAAAATTGCAGGTGGATTAACTGATGATGCAAATAGTTCTAATATTAATTTAGCACAAATGTTAAATGATGGACAAAAAATACATATATATAGTATGGATGAAGAAATAACAGAGCAGTTAGATGAAGGTGATACTAGTACTAGTGGAAAGATTAACATTAATACAGCAAATATAGATGGTTTAAAAACATTACCTGGAATAGGTGATTCAACTGCAAAAAAAATAATATCACACAGAGAAAGCAATGGTAAATTTGATAAAATTGAAGATATACAAAATGTTAGTGGTATAGGTGAAAGTAAATTTAATAATATAAAGGAAATGATTTGTGTTAAATAATAAAAAAATGATGTAAACACTAAATAGTATTTACATCATTTGGTGGGCAGGGATGGATTCGAACCATCGTACTCGTTGAGAACAGATTTACAGTATTTTGAAAACACTTATTTGAATATATTTTGAATACTATGTTGACAGATTTATGACGGATTATCGAATATTTTACTTGCGTTCTTTATATTTTCATCAACCTTGTGAGTATATATATTAAGAGTAGTAGATGTATTTGAGTGTCCTAATATAGATGATACTGTTTTATAATCTACATTATGAGATATTAACATTGTAGCAGTAGTATGTCGAAGACCGTGCAATGTAATATGTGGTAGATTATTCTTTAATACCCACCTGTAAAACCATTTAGACATATAATCCATATCAATATCAAACAATTTCTCATTAGGTAAAGTTTTTAGTTTTTGTATTAGATTTTCTGGAAGATAAACAATTCTATTAGATTTAGCAGTTTTAGGTGCTTTTGTAAATACACCACTTCTTTTTGATTTTGATACAGCTTTGTTAATTGAAATAGAATTCTCATTAAAATTTATATCTGATTTAGTAAGTGCTAATATTTCTTGTCTACGAAGTCCACCAAACAATGCTAATTTTATTATAAGTTTCTTTTCTAAGTCAACATCTTCTAATTTCTCTAATAATAATTTAATATCACTTTCTTGCAATACATTTTCTTTTTTATTTAGTACCTTTCCTTTTGGCAAGTCAACAAGTGTAGCAGGGTTACCAGTAATTAAATCAAGTTTTATAGCATAATTGAATATTGTTACAAGACAGTTTCTATATTGTTTTAAAGTTGATTTTGTGTATTTATCTTGTAATTCATTTAAAAATAGAATGACATCACTTCTTTTTATTTCATTAAGTCTTAATCCGTTAAAATAATTATATATGTGATTATCTAATAGTCCCTCGTAAAATTCTTGTGTTCTTAATTCCAGATTAGTATATACATAGTCGTTTAACCATTGTTTAGCAAAATCATTGAAATATATAGAACTTGTATTATCAGAATGTTCTATTTCATAGATGAAATCATTTAATAATTTTGGCAATTTTTTTGTATTATCACAAGTAATAGTTTTTGCATGTGTTTTTCCTTTATAGTCGTATCTCAATCTATATTTGCCATTTTTATAATCTATTATATTTCCAGACATAGCAACCCTCTTTCTTCATAAAACTTTATTGCATTATTCATAAACTCTATTGTAACATCAAAAATATCCGCTAATTCATATATTGTTTTATCAATATACTTCCTTAACTTGTCTAGAGGTATAAGTGTGCTTATTTGCCATTTCTTTGCCCTATATTCGCATTTTTCTATCCAAGTAGGGTTGTTATATACTTTATACAATGAATTAGTATAATAATGCCCTAATTCTTCATTAAGGACAATATACTCATTAACACTGTCTAATTTAGATTTATCAAGAGCAATATAATAATTGTTATCATAATTAATAATAAAAGCATTTCCGTTTTTGTGGTACATTATTTACTTCGATATTTTCTTTATCTAATACATCGTATGTTTCTTCTAATTTAGTCATCTATTACTCCTTTTTATTTATAAAAGTATATTGTAATTTTTTATTTCTTTATTTATTTTAAATAATAATATTCATAGTTTAATTATTTTCTTCTTCGTTAATTTTTATTAAAAAACCAATTATTGCTAAAGTTTGAATTATTGCATTTATTAATTGATTTACTTCAAATATTTCAAGTATAATAGAAAGAATTAAAGAAATAATCCACATTAAAATATATAAAGCACCTAAAACAGTAATTATTTTTGTATGTTTTTTAGGTGGCATATAATATAAAATATTGAAAAATATTAATACTAAACTAATACTAGATGATACAGCAAATACTATACTATAAATTAAAGAACCAGGTAAAAAATACATTGTAAATATATAAGGGATAAACATAGAGCCTAAAATAGCTCCTAAAATAGCAACAGGTATAGTAAATACATATCGAAATATATTAATAACTTTTTCCATAAATAAACCTCCTATTTTTATTTTTGAAATTTTAGTTTAAATATTATCTGTTTTATGTTTTTTCTTAAACTCTTTTTCCAATTTATTTTTATATCTTTGTTCTTCCATTGTTAAATAATAAAAAAAGTTTCCATATAATATCATAAGAAAAACATAACTTAAATTATTTCCAAGATTAAAATGCATAAACATATTAGTAAAAAATAATATTGTTCCAAAAACTAATCCAATACCGAAAATAATAAGTAATAAATAATGTATAAATTTTATACAAACATTTATGATATTATACATATTACACACTCCTTCTAATTTTTATTCTTCATTGTTTCTTTCATAATCAAATTTCTTATGATAAGTGTTTCCAACATTATCTATAATTGATATACCAAATCTATTCCATGCCCATAAAAAAACTTCTTGATTATTTTGCATTTCAGAAAAAGCGTTTGTATAAGTAATTCCCCACCAAAATTCGTATGAAAAATGAATTATTATTAAACAAATAGCGATGACAATAAATTGAAGTGGTATAGCAATAAAAAAGCCTAATGCTAAAATTATATAAGCCAAATAGTGTATTTTAGGCATAAAACGTATAAAAAGCGAAAGAATAAAATTGATTGGCAAAATTAATAACATCCACCAACTTTCAACAGTTATACAATACCAAATAACAGGAATTATTGAAAGTAAAATTGGTAAGAAAAACAATAAATTAGTTACATAAGGATGATTAATATCAGCAATTTTCATTGCATCAGATGCATTCATTTTCATATTTGCTTTCCCCATTTTTACTGCATTAAATATATCTTGATATTCATTAAATGGTAATTCTTCTAAAACATCATTTATTCTATAATTCATCTAATTACTCCTTACTTATTTCTTCTTTTTATTCTTCAAAAACTCAATATAATTTTTGACTTCATCAATTTGTTCTTCTGTAAGACCTTCTGTTTCTGATGAGAAAGCGAAAGACACATTATCTATTTCTGTTTTTTTACCTAATAAGTAATCAGTTGTTACTCCAAAGATAGATGAAAGTTTTTCTAAAACTTTAACAGATGGAGTACGCGAGTTATTCTCATACATTGCAATAGTACTTTTAGCACAATTTAATTTATCTGCTAATTCTTGTTGTGTCATATTAAAATCTTCTCTTAATTTTTTTATCATATTCATATATTTTTCTCACTCCCAATATTATTATAGCATACTAAAAGTGTACATACAATAAAAAATAAAAAAAGATTTTGGAGGATATGCAAGAAAAGCGGTAAATGAACAATTTGGGGGTAGAAGTAATTATCAAGACACAGAAAATGCATTAGGCGGTAAAATAACAGAAGGAATAGGAGGATTAATACCACAAGCATTAGTAGGTGCATATAGTAAACCATTACAGATAGCTACAATAGGTGCAAATGCAATGGGTGGTAGTTCAGAACAAGCATTAAATGAAGGTGCAACAATAAATCAAGCAACTGCATATGGAGGGTTAAGTGGTGGATTAGAGGTTGCAGTTGAGAACGCATTTGGAGGATTAGGAAAATTGATGCCTGATGGTGTAATTTCCAATGTAGTAAGAAAAGTAACAGGTAATGGAATAGTAAGTAAAATTACAGATGTTCTTGGTGAGGGAGCAGAGGAATATATTTCTACATCTATTGACCCATACTTAAAAAGATTAACTTATGATGAAAAAGCAGAACTAGCAAGTAATGAAGAAAAATTAGAAAGTTTTTTAGTTGGGTCAATTATTAGTTCAGTAGCACAAATAGGAGGTAGTATAGGGACTAATAGACAAAATAATGTGAATACACCTAAACTATTACCACAAATACAACAAAACACACCTCAAACCTTACAACCACAAGGCATTAATAGTACAACGAACATAAATGCCCCAAAAATTGATTTTTCAGAGCAGGGTAATATAAATACTAGCCTTGAAAATGGTGTAAATGCACAAAATGATATGGTTAATAATATTTTGCCAAATGAAACAACAAAACCTAATAAGATAAACGAAATAGTTAATAGATATATAAATGAAACAAAAAATGATTTTAAATCACAAATAGATATAAGAACAGAGATGGTTAATGAAATTAATTATAACGATATAAAAAATAATAAATTAGGACAATCTTATTTATCTAAAAAAGCAGAAAGCTTAGTTGATAAGTTGAAAAGAAGAATATTTAAAAATAATGGAGAAGATATATTTGTAACTAATTCAGATATTAAAAAAAGTATAAAAGAAACCCTACAAAATAAAGAACAAAATAAGTATATAAAAGAAAATGTTGCTGTGTTTTCACAAATAGATAAAATAATAGAAAATGGAAAAGAAATTGCTAACAGCCCAATAGATAATAAAAATAGAGAACAATATAATGATTATAAATATTATGTTTCAAATGTATATATTAATGGAGAGCCTTATGTGGTGGAATTTGATACAAGATTACAACCTGGAATAAGTGGAAAACAAGAAAGACATTTTAGATTAGAAAGAGTGTATAAAATAAATAAAGCAGATTCAAATACTGCTCCTAATAAATTAGAAGGACAGTTTTTAAATGAATCTACTTCTACTAATATTATATCACAAAACGGCAATAATATGCAAGTATCTCGACTAACTAACGAGCAAAGCATTGCAAACAACAACAATTTAGTATATAATGATAATAGAGGTGATATAAATGAAGGAAATCAGCGAGGAAGAATTAATAATGGAAATGATGAAACGTCCAGGTTATACGAGAACGATCAGTACGAGAAAAACGAAAAATATACAAGAGAACAATATGAGAGATTTGAAAAGTCAATCAAACCAATTGAACAAGCAAGATTAATACCGAAAGAAAAAGAAGCAATTACTAGATATGAAAATAGATATAATAAAACTATAGATTTTTTTGATGGAGATGGTGAGTTTGGTGGAGGAGCATCTATAATTGACCCTAAGAAGATATTTATTGATAGAAAAGCAGCTAATGAATTTGGTATTGATAGAATAGGAACTCATGAAGTATTAGAAAGTGATATAAATCATAATAAATTAACAAAGCAATTATCAACAAAAGTTATTAACAGTATTATAAATGATACAAATTTTATAAAGCAAAAGGAACTATTTTGGCAAAATCAAAAAGGTATAATTCCGCCAGATGTGTTAATAGCAAAGGATATATTGTGTGATGCCTTTGCGGAAACTCAAAATAAATTAGAATTAGAATATGAAAATATATTGTCGGCAGAAACGGAAAATAATATAAATAAGTTTTTTAATAAATATATAGAATTAAAAGGTTATAACAAGGGACTAGAAAACAAATCTAGTTCTTTTTCTATGCCTAAAACACCACCAAACAGAACAATAACACCTTTACCAAGTAGACAAGAAATAGCTACACCACCTAAAAAAGTAGATTTAGTTGATATCTCAAAAATGACACAAGAAGATGCTGAATTACCACCTACACCAAAATATAAATTAAAAGATGCAGGAACAATAAATGAAAGAAGTTTTTATGAAAATGTAGGTACAGCAGAAAGCATAAGTAAAGATATTAAAAATCTATTAGAACCTAAAACATATAATCAAATTACTAATGAAAAATCAATGCAAGAAGCAATGGAAAGGCTTGATAACGGAGGAAGACAAGAAGTAGACAAATGGTTATCAAAAGATATTAAAAATACTGATAATGTAGATGTTGCAGAAGGAATTGTATTACTTGAAAGGTATCAACAACAAGGAGATTTTGAAGGTGCAGTAAATATTGTTGAGAAATTAGCAGAAATGGGAACAAAAGCAGGTCAGCAAGTACAGATGTTTAGTATATTAAGAAGATTAACACCAGAAGGAATGCAAATATATGCACAAAGAAGTTTAGATAAAGTGTTTAATGAATTATCTAAAAACAAAACTAATCAATGGATTGAAGAAAATAAGAGCGAAACACAATATAAAATATTGATTTAAATTTATGCAAAACAGTACTAAAAATCGACTTTAATAAGCAAGTAATGAAATTACATTAAACTGCTTGTAAGGTCGATTTATGGTACGCTTATTATTGCTTTCTAAGCTTTTTTTTTAACAAAAGAAAAAGGCAACATTCTTTAAAATGTTACCTAATCCTTTAAACAAGCTTCCTTCCATGAGCATATTTATTATACATTATTTGGTAATAATTGTCAATAATAAATTTTGAAATTTCCACCATAGTGAAAAAGAAATATGATTAAATAAAATAAAATTAGTAGGTTATACTAATTTAAGAGGTAATAATATATGAAAATCATATTTAAAATCAAAGAAATCAGACAAGAAAGAGGTCTGACCTTACAACAACTATCTAATTTAAGTGGTATAAGTATTGCCCATATAAATTATATTGAAAGCAATACAAAACAACCTACTATAATTATGCTTGAATTGTTAAAAAAAGCATTAAAATTAGAAAAAGTAGAAGATTTGTACGATGTAAAGTGGTAAGCAGAAAGGATTTGATATGGTTGAATTGGAAGAACTGGCAAAGAAGTATAGCAAGAGTTATGAGTTTATGGAACTTACATACAATGTAGCATTAAAAGAAGGGTTTACACATCAGGAAATAATTGAAGGAATTAATGAATTTTTTGAGGGGATAAGTTAAATTATCCTCTCTTTTTTTGTGCTAATTTTTTTGACAGATTTTTGACAGATTTTATTACCAAAAGAGCCAAATCTACCAAGAAAAGGTATACATAATATATCAAAAAACGCACATAAAAAAATACTGCAAATACTATTATTCACAGTATTTACAGTACTTGGTGGGCAGGGATGGATTCGAACCATCGTACTCGTTGAGAACAGATTTACAGTCTGCCGCCTTTAGCCACTCGGCCACCTACCCGTATATATAAAATAAAAATGGTGCGCCTTCAGAGATTCGAACTCCGGACCCACCGGTTATGAGCCGGTTGCTCTGACCAACTGAGCTAAAGGCGCATTTGTTAAATGCTTTTAAAGTATAAAACAAAATTTAAGACTTGTCAATATATAATTTAAAAATTTTTATAAAAAATTAAAAAAATATTGAATAATAGTAAATAATGATATAAAATGTAGTAGCTAGAAAGGAAGATGATGGATTATGAAAATAGGAATAGTTGGCTTACCTAATGTAGGTAAGAGTACTTTGTTTAATTCAATTACAAAAGCTGGAGCTATGTGTGCAAATTATCCTTTTTGTACAATTGAACCTAATGTGGGAGTTGTAGCGGTACCAGATGAAAGAATAGATGCATTAGCTAAAATATATAACCCTGAAAAAATTACTTATGCGGTAACAGAATTTGTAGATATTGCAGGTTTGGTTAAAGGTGCTAGTAAAGGAGAAGGGTTAGGTAATAAATTTTTATCACATATTAGAGAAGTTGATGCAATAGTTCATGTTGTTAGATGTTTTGATGATGCAAACGTTATACATGTTGATGGAACAATTGATTCAAAAAGAGATATAGAAACTATAAATTTAGAATTAATTTTTGCAGATATGGAAACACTAGATAAAAGACTAGATAAAGCTAGAAAAATGCTGAAAGGTGATAGAAAATATCAAGTTGAAATAGATGCACTTGAAAAATTAAAAAAATTACTAGATGAAGGTAAAAAAGCAGATTTTAAAATACTAACAGATGACGAAAAAGAAGTATTAAAAGATTTATATTTGCTTTCATCAAAACCAGTTATATATGTAGCAAATGTATCTGAAAATCAATTATATGATTTAGAAAATGATAAAAATGTAAATGAATTAAGAGCAATTGCAAAAGAGGAAAATGCACAAGTAATACCATTATGTGTAAAATTTGAAGAAGAACTTGCGGTGTTAGATGATGAAGACAAAAAAGAAATGTTAAAAGAATTTGGATTAAGTGAATCAGGACTTGATAAATTAGTAAAATCAAGTTATGAGTTATTAGGTTTAATATCTTTTTTAACAGCAGGTGAGCCAGAAGTTAGAGCATGGACAATAAAGAAAGGCACAAAAGCTCCAGAAGCTGCGGGCAAGATACATTCAGATATACAAAGAGGTTTTATTAAAGCAGAAATTATAGCATATGATGATTTAATAAAAGTGGGTAGTTTGGTAAATGCAAAAGAAAAAGGATTATTAAGATCAGAAGGTAAAGAATACATTATGCAAGATGGAGATGTTACATTATTTAGATTTAATGTATAAAATATAGTATGAATTAAGAAAGAAGGAGATAATTTTGATAAATAAAGAAATATATTTAGACCATGCAGCAACAACTGCTATGGATAAAAGAGTTTTAAATGAGATGTTGCCATATTTTAATGAAAAGTATGGTAATGCTTCATCAATATATAAAATAGGAAGAGAAAATAAAAAAGTTTTAGAAGAATCAAGACAAAAAGTTGCACAAATATTAAATTGCAAACCAGAAGAAATATATTTTACAGCCGGTGGTAGTGAAAGTGATAATCTAGCTATTAAAGGCATTGCGTATGCAAATAGAAAAAAAGGGAACCATATTATTACAAGTAAAATTGAACACCCAGCAGTATTAAATACATGTAAGCAATTAGAAAAAGAAGGATTTGAAGTAACATATTTAGATGTTGATGAAAATGGATTAATTTCATTAGGTGAGTTAGAAAAAACAATAAGAGCTACAACAATACTTATTAGTATAATGTTTGCTAATAATGAAATTGGTACTATTCAAGATGTAGAGCAAATAGGCAAAATTGCTAAACAAAAAGGAGTGTATTTTCATACAGATGCTGTTCAAGCAGTAGGTAATGTAAGAATTGATGTTGAGAAACTAAATATAGATGCATTATCATTATCAGCACATAAATTCTACGGCCCTAAAGGTATAGGAGCATTGTATATTAAAAAAGGTATTCCTTTTGATAGTATAATAAATGGAGGACATCAAGAAAAAGGTAAAAGAGCTGGTACTGAAAATTTACCAGGAATTGTAGGACTTGCAAAAGCAATTGAAATTATATATGACGAGTTTGATAAATATAATAATCATTTAATAAAATTAAGAGATTTATATATTAAAGAAATAGAAACAAAAATACCTTATGTAAGACTAAATGGACATAGGGAGAAAAGACTTCCAGGAAATGCGAATTTTTCATTTGAGTTTATAGAAGGTGAGTCATTGTTATTAATGCTAGATATGAAAGGTATTTATGCTTCTAGTGGATCAGCTTGTACATCAGGTTCACTTGATCCATCACATGTACTACTTGCGATTGGGTTAAAACATGAGATTGCCCATGGTTCTCTTAGAATAACATTTGGAATGGAAAATACTGAAGATGATGTTAAATATACTGTTGATAATTTAGTAGAAATTGTAAGTAAATTAAGACAAATGTCACCGCTATATGAAGACTTTGTAAATGGTAATAAATAATATAATAAATGAAGAAAGAAGGGAAAATATATGTATTCAGAAAAAGTAATGGATCATTTCTCAAATCCGAGAAATGTTGGGGAAATAGAAAATGCAGATGGAATAGGAGAAGTAGGAAATCCTAAATGTGGAGATATAATGAAAATGTATCTTAAAATAGAAAATGATGTAATAGTAGATGTTAAGTTTAAAACATTTGGTTGTGGTGCAGCAATTGCAACTAGTAGTATGGCAACAGAATTAATAAAAGGTAAAACTATACAAGAAGCACTTAAATTAACTAATCAAGCTGTTGTTGAAGCATTAGATGGACTTCCACCAGTAAAATTACATTGTTCAGTTCTTGCAGAAGAAGCTGTAAAATCAGCTATTAAAGATTATTTACAAAAATCAGGAAGAGAAGATATTGAAATAAAAATGTGCAATGGATGTTGCAAAAATTGTGATGCACATAAATAATATTTTTGTTATATTACAAAAATATTACAAAAATATTACAAATATTTAAAATAGAAAAAAATACTTGATTTTATACTAGTAATATGAAAAAATAAGGTAGAGAAAATAAATGTAAAAAAATAGGATAAGGTGGTCTTTTATGAAGAAAAAAGTAATTTGTTTTATATGTATAATTGTTATTGCTTTTTGTAATGTATCATTTGCATCTTGGATAGATGACGGATATTCATGGGCGAGAAATAATGGGATAATTGGAACAAAAACTACTTCACAATTATTAAAAAATATGACAGCAGAAGACTTTTATACAATGTTATTTAAATATTTTGATAAAAATCCAACAGCTTTTTATGCTTCAGTACAATATCAAGATGATTATTTTAAAATGGATGATTATAAAACTGATAATTATATTTTGGTTTCAATGGATAGAGAGTTAACTAAAATTGTTGCTAAAGAGTGGATTACAAACGCAGAATATAAAAAAGGAATTACTTTAATTGAAAATGCTCAAAATATTTTAAATAAAAATGGTAAGTATTTTACAGATGAGGAAAAACAAAATATAGAATATTATTTAAAAGTAATGAGATATTTATTACGTGAAAAAATATATGATAATGAATTTAAATTAACACAATATGCTAGTGTTCCGTTAAATGGACCTAAATTTATTGAATATAGACTAATACCATATTATGGTGTTATTTCAAGAGAAGAATTTTTGAATTTAATGTATAAATATTCTCAGGCACATAATAATACATTTTCTACAGGACAATGTATTGGTTATTATATACAACAAAACGTATTAAAAGGATATGACAACAATTTTATGTTGGCAGTTAAATTAAATTATGCACATTTTACTACTTTCTTATCAAGAATGTAGTTTATTAAATATTTTACAAAGGAGAGAGAAGAATGCCATATTGTTTGGGTTTGTATGTTGAAGATAATTATATAAAATATGCAAAAGTTTTAAACGAAAAAGAACAAGATCCAAAAGTTGAAACTCATGGTGTTGTTTTTTATGACAATTTAAGTATGGCATTAGAACAAATTATTAAGGAAACATATAGCTATAACTGTGATATAAGTACTAATTTGAACAATGAGTTTTATAACTATTTTGATGTTTTTTCAGGAATAAATCAATCAAGTTTAAAAAAACATTTAAAATTAGTTTTTGCAGAACAAGTTTGTGCTGAAAAAAACATTAATCCTTCATCAATTGAGTCTAGGTATATAGTGGGTAATAAAAAATTTGATAATGATCAAAGAGAAGTAGTATATGTATCTGCTAATAAAAGTGATATATTATCAAAAAAACAAACATTTAAGAATAAAATGAAAAAGTTATTACCTATTAGTATTGCAAATTTAAGTTTACTAGATATTGATGATACTACTAATACAGCAATATTAAATATTGATTCATACACTACTTTAACTATTGTCTTACAAGGACAAGTTAAAAAAGTATTTAATATAAATATTGGTATGAGCAATATATTATCAAAACTAAATCAAAAATACAGTTCATATTCAAAATCATATGAAAGATGTAAGGCTACAACAATATATACAGAGGGAAGTAAAGATTTACTTCAAGATGATTCTGATGATTCAGAACAAATTACACCTTTGTTATATGATTTGGGACAAAGAATAGTTGCATTATTAAGGGAATATCAAGGAATAATTAATAAGATTTATATAACAGGTTCTTGTGTTGCAATAAATAATGTTGATTTGTATTTCGAAGAAATGCTAAACGATATAAGTGTTGAAATATTAAAACCAAATTTTGTTATGAAAAATCTTGAGTTATCAAACAAGATTAAGGATTTTACAGAAGTAAATGCAGCAATTGCTTTAGCAATTTCTAATGGCAAAATTAATGATTATGATATGAATTTTGTTGCACAAAACCTTATTGGCGAACAATTCGCAGCTATTAAAGATAATAAAGTTATTTCAAATTTATCTCAGAAAATGCCAAAAATTAAGCCAAAAGAAAAAGAAGTTAAGGTAAAGGCACCTAAATTAGATAAAAAATTAAATTTTAATTTTAACATAATTGTTAGAGAAAATATGGTTGTTACATTTCTTTTGATAGGATATATATGTATAACAGCATTTATATCAAATAAATATAAAACTAATACTCAATTACTTGCTACTCAAACAGCTAAAGTTAATCAGACTATAGCTACTATAGATGCAGACAAAAAGGAAATAACGACAAATATACAAAAATACAACGATTTACAGGCTAAAATAAATGAACTTTCAGAACAATTAAATGAAATTAATGGAGTAACATATGATGTGCCTAGTTTTCTAACAAGAGTGGCATTAGTTATACCAGATGATGTTTTGGTTACTAAAATATATATATCTTCAGATAAGAAAATTACTATTGATGCACAATGTACAACATATGCACCATTAGGTTTCTTTATTACAAATCTTAAAGATGAAGAAATAATGAAGAATATAACAACACAAATAGTTGATAGTACTCAAAGTTCTGTAGAAGATGAAGAAGCAGCTGGTAGTATATCAAATGAAGGTCAAACAGGTGTTAGTGCTGGTAGTATTGGGGCTATTCAAAAAATAATTATTAGTGGAGAAATAATATGAATAAAAATGGATTATTAGTAATATTTAATTTAATAGTTATAGTTTTAATGGTTGTTTGTCCAGTATGGGGACTTAAAATTTCAAATGATTTTAAGATATATTCATATAAGGAATTAAAGCAGCAAAAAGAAGCTTATCAAGTTGTTTTAAATGACTATAACAAATTGGTTGATACAAATTACAATAGTGCATTATCAAATTTAAATAAAGAAAAAGAAGCTTATGAACAAGCAAAACAAAGATTTGAACAAATAAAAAGTGTAAATTCTTATGATGAACTAGTTAGATTATCAATAGGAAGACAATATAATTTGGAATTTGTATGGGTAAAATTAGATTTACTTGCTAGAAATAATAATTTAGGAGCAAACTTCAAATTAAACAAATCAACAGAAACAACATATTATGATATAGCTGTAACATTAACAGGTGATTATTTATCAATAAAAAATTATATATATGATATATTAATTGATATGGATTTACAGTTTAAATCTGAAGATATAACAATTGTACCACAAGGGGACGGACTAGTAGCAACGTTTGTGATTAAGAATATTGATATAATTATGTAAGGAGTAATATAATGGATGAAAAGAGAAATGTAATTATAAATAACATAATATCAATTTTTGTGAGTTTAGTACTTGTAATTATATTATTGTTTGTATATAATATGTTCATGGCGCCAAAGCAATTAGAAATAACAGAAATAGATTATACTCCTATAGACAGAACTGAATATAGTATAAACGATGATCAATTAGATGGAACATTGTTTGATACATTAAATTTTCAATTTACTGATAAGGATTTAGATAGATATGAAGATTTAAAGGAATATTATAAAGGGAGAGACAATCCATTTAATGTATCAGAAAACAGAAATGAAGTAACAATGCCTGATTTTAATAAAGGTAGTAATTCAGATAAAGATATTGATAATGATACTGGTACTTCAAATGTACAAGGTAATAATGGAAATGATGATATAGATATTATATTAGACTAAATTAAATTGCTTATCAAATTCTATATTAATATATAGAAGTTAATATAGATTACTATTTAAATTAATATTGAAAGGAGGTGAAACATATGAGAAAAGGTATATCTTTAGTAGCTTTAATTATTACAATTATCGTATTAATTATATTAACAGCTGCAGTTATTATGACTGGAGGTGATTCACCTGCACAAGCTAAACAAGCTGTTTTCTTTAACGACGTTACAACAGTTCAAGAAGCTGTAACATTAGCTAGATTAAACAATTATGTAGCAGCAAATACAGGCGATACAACTGTTACTGAATGGACAGGTATCCTTGCTTCAGGAGCTGTAGAAGTTAATGGTATCAGCACATGTCAAGGATTTGCATCAGGTGCAGAAGTTGCATTGAATTTATCAATGACTAACGCACAATTAAACAAATTTGCAGTAGATCCAGCAACAGGTATTGTTTATTTAAGAACAGGTGTTATAATTGATAGTAAAGATGCTTCAGGAAGTGCAATTACACAAACTTACTATAACAAAACTGCAATAGTAGGAAGTGCAGTAGCAGGAGCTGTTTCAATAGCAAACTATTCATTATAATACAAACAGTAATACTTAAATTAAGGCATATGCATAATGATTAATGTATATGCCTTTAATTCTATAAGGAGAGAGTATGAATATATTTTTATACATAATAATATGGATAATAGGAATTCTATTTGGTAGTTTCTTTACATTAGCTTCATATAGAATACCACTTAATGAAAATATAATATATAAAAGGTCATATTGCCCAAAATGTAAGCACAGACTTGAGTTTTGGGATTTAATACCTGTTTTTAGTTATATTTTTTTAAATGGTAAATGTAGATATTGTAAAGAGCCTATCGGTAAAAGATATATAATTTTTGAAGCACTAACAGGTTTTATATTTGTATTTTTAGCATATACAATGAAAATATCTGTAAGTTCAACTATTTACGATTTGATATTATTTGCACAAAATATATTACTTATGTCTGTGTTAATTATTATATTTGGTATTGCAAAAGAAAAAAACGTTATAAATAATTCAGTAATATTATTTGGAATATTAGTTAGAACAATTTATTTAGTACTATTTAATGTAGTATTATTTAATACATATTTTATGCAAGGCTTTGAAATATTATTAATAACATTGATAATATATTTTGTTATGTATTTAATATTTAAGGAAAACAAGGATGAAATATTTGATAGATTATTTAGTATAATTTTATTAATTTCATTTATATCATATTTATTTGGAATGAATATGGCAATAATAATATTATTAGCAACTATATTATGTGTACTTACAGAAAAATATGTGTTTAGAAAAAAAGAAAATGTGGCAAAATACTTATCAATATTTGGTATAATAACGATTGTAGCTATAAATATTGATTGTTTTGATTTGATATATAATATTATAGTTAGTAATAGGTGGATATTATGATGAAAAAAAGAAAAGGATTTGTAGTTGCAGAACTAATATTTGGTTTTATATTTTTAACAATGTTTATACTTACAAATATTATGATACACGTAAATGCACTTAAAAATGTAAAAGAAATACAAAGACAAACTGTTGCGACTAATTTAATAATAAAAAAACTAGAAGAAATACAAGCTGTTTCATATGAAAGTGTGGATAATGAAACATATTATCCAATAGAAAATCAAAATTATTTGATAACTGTAACGGTTAATGAACTTACAAATCCACCAGAATTAGTTGATTACTATAATTTAATAAAAGAAGTTACAGTTAATATAACATACAAAGTTGGTGGAAACAATGAGCAAGTTGAGATTAAAATATTAAGGGTTGGTCCAATGACTTTAATACCTGTTGAGGAACCAACAGTATAAACGGAGGAGAATATGAGAAAAGGTGTAAGTCTAGCATCATTAATAATATATATAATTGGACTTTCAACAATACTTGGAATAGTTGCAGCATTTAATATAAATATTATGGATACATCAAATGAATTTGTTGCAATTTCTAAAATAAATGAGCAATATACAATTTTTAACATGTATTTTTTGAAGACAATTAAAAATGCAACACAAATGACTGCTACAAGTAATACTGTTACTATAGATGGTACAAAAACATATACATATAATAGCAATGATAGAACAGTATTATATAGTGATGGGGTAAATAATAACATAGTTGTGTGTAAATATGTGGATAATCTTGTGTTTACGAATTTATCTGAAGGTATAGTTTCAGTAGATATTACTTTTAAAATTAAAAATACATTATATGAACCACAAAATATAAATTTTGTAGTTGGGAGGGGATACGATGCCATCTAAAAAAGGTTCAGCAGTAATTTATGTAGTCATTGCTGTATTAGTACTTGGTACAATAATGTCGTATATATATGCAAGTACAACAAATGCACAAATAAATCAGTTAATGCAAATTCAAGAAATTGAGCAAATATATGAAAAAGATGTTAGTACAAGTTCAGCAATATCTCAAATATACCAAGGATTTATTGATCAAATACCAAGTGCTAGTGTAAGCGAATAATTATTAAATAGGGAGGAATATAAACAATGAATAGTAAAAGACCATTAGGTGTTGAATTATTAAGTAGAGGATTAGTTACAGAAAATGATATTGATAGTGTAATAGCATATCAAAGAGAGCATCCTAAAATGAAAACAGGAGAAATTTTCTATGTATTAAGTATATGCTCAGCAAAGCAAATATTAGATATAATTGAGGAAACAACTGGGCAAAAAACTATATGTTTAACTAAAGCTGATATAAAAGTATCAACTTCAAAATACTTGCCTATGGATTATATAAAAGAAAAAAAAGTTATTCCTTTTTCAATAGATGGAAATGTAATTAATATAGCTTTTGGAGATATAGATAATACTGTATTAATTCAAGATGTTGAAAAAAGAATGGAAGACATGGGATTAAAGGTAGAAAAATATTTAACATTTTCTAATTTAATTGATGAAGCTATAAGTTCTAATATTTTACAAAATATTAGAAAGATAAAAATAATTGGAGATGTATCATCTACTGTAAATAAAATTATATTAGATTCAATGAAAAAAAGAGCAAGTGATATTCACTTTGAACCAGTAGAGAACGGAATTAGAATTCGTATTAGAATTGATGGTGAATTATTAACTTATGGAATAGTGGAAGAAGAACATAAACAACAAATAATTGGTAGATTAAAAGCTATTTCAAATATGTTCCAAGAAAGACAAGAATCACAAGATGGTAGAATAACACTATATCCTGATTATAATATCCGTGTATCTTCACAAAAAAATATACATGGTGAAAAGTTTGTATTAAGATTATTAAAGAAAAATGCAGATGTATTAGATTTTGGAGAACTAGGATATCCAAATGATAATAATTTTATGAAAGAATACTTCAAACAAGTAAATGGCATGACAATACTAACAGCACCTACTGGTGAAGGAAAAACAACAACGTTATATTCAATAATTAGACAATTAAATGATCCAACAATAAATATAACTACAGTTGAAGATCCTGTTGAAATTAGAATTGAAGGATTAAACCAAATTGAAGTAAGTGATAATATAAGTTTTTCAGATTCATTAAGAACTGTATTGAGACAAGATCCAGACATAATACTTGTAGGTGAGATTAGAGACCAAGAGACAGCTCAAATTGCTGCGGAATCTGCGCATACAGGACATTATGTGTTAACTACACTTCATACTATTAGTGCATTAGAGGCAATAACTAGACTTAGAAAATTAGGTTTGACTGATTATGATGTTAGTGGAACAATATCTACTATTGTTTCTCAAAGATTAGTAAGAAGATTATGTACTTGCAAAAAAGAAAGAGAATTTACACCTGATGAAATAAAAATTATTGAAAATATTAATAATAAATATAATACGGAATTTAATTATAAACAATTAAAAGCATATTCACCAGTTGGATGTGAAAGATGTGAAGGAACAGGATATTATGAAAGAATAGCCGTGTATGAAATAGTTAAATTTGATGATATAATTAGAGATATGATAAACAGAGGAAAGTCAGCACTTGAAATTAGAGAATATTTATTAGAGCAAGGTTATCAACCAATACAAGTTGAGAGTCTAAGAAAAATATTAAATGGTATAACAACATTTAGTGAAGTTGAGAAGAAAATTAATTTAAATGGATAGGAGATAATAATATGCTAGAAAAATTATTAGATATTGCAATAGAGCAAGATGCATCTGATTTACATCTTGTACAAGGAATAAAACCATATTTAAGAGTAAAAAGAGAATTAATAGAACTTTCTGATCTTGATGTTTTAAAGCCACAAGATACAGAAGAAATATTTAAAACTATAATTAAAAATGATCCATATAAAATTAAATATTTTGAGCAGGCAAGAAAATTAGATACATCATATAAACATAAAGATATAAGATGTAGGGTCAATGTTTCTCTTAGTGAAGGATATCACACATTAACTATTAGATTAATTAAAAATACTTTACCTGAATTTGAATCATTAGGCTTACCGGAAGTTGTAAAATCTTTAATTTTACAGCCACAAGGATTATTACTAGTTACAGGTAAAACTAATTCAGGTAAATCAACAACTTTAAATGTAATGATAGATAGAATAAATCAAACACAAAAAAAGAAAATAATATCATTAGAAAATCCAATTGAATTTATGCATAAAAGTAATCAAAGTATAATTGTGCAAAAAGAAGTAGGAGAAGTTAGTGATTCTAAAACATTTAGTGAAGGTGTTAAAAATGCATTAAGAGAAGATGCAGATATATTGGTTGCAGGTGAGATTAGAGATAGAGAAACAATGGATGCTGCTATTGAAATGGCAGAATCAGGGCATTTAGTGGTAGGAACTCTACATACTAAATCATGTGCTGAAACAATAGATAGAATTATTAACTTTTATGAAGTAAAAGACCAAATGAATATAAAATATTTAATGTCAACATTATTAAAATCAATAATTAGTCAGAGACTAGTAAAAGGTATTAATGGTGATTTAGTATTAATACCAGAGGTAATGATAATAGATAATATTATGGCAGGAAGTATAAGAAAAGATAAATTTAGTGTAGCAGAAATTGAAGACTTAATTCAAACAGGATTTGATAAAGGAAATATAAGTTATGTATATTCATTAGCAAAAGCATATGTTGAAGAAAAATTAACATTAGAACAAGTTAAGGAACTAACAGAAGAAAAGAATTTTGAAGCTTTGAATAGAATAATAATGCAGTTAAAAATTAGGAGGTAATTATGCCAGTCTATAGATATGATGCAGTAGATAAATATGGATTGAATTTTAGAGGTAGAATGAACGCTGAAAGTGCGTCTGAAGTAATATCTAGATTAAGTAAAAACAACATTATGCCTTTAAAAGTAAAAAAGATGCAAAATAATAGAAGAAAAGAATTACAATCAAAAAAAGGTCAAGTAAGAAGACAAGAATTATCAAACAGAGTAAGTAAAGATAGACTTATGGTCAATGAAAAAAAGAAAATTTCTATTTCTTATGCACCTATAAAAATTAATGATGTAATTCAATTTGCACAAAATCTATATTTACTTAAAAAAGCAGATTTTAATAACATACATGCATTAGAAACACTATTAAAGAATATTAAAAATGAAAAATTTAGAGTTATTATTGATGATATTTTAAATGGTGTTGAATCAGGTCAAAACATGTATACAATTATGGAGTATTATCCAGATGTTTTCCCACCAATATTTGTGGGTATTGTTAAATCTGGAGAATTGTCAGGTACTCTTGTTAATTCATTATATCAAGCAAGAGTTTACCTAGAAACTTCATATGCAATTAAAACAAGATTAAAATCAATATTACTACCTAATGTAGCTCAGTTTGTAGTAATTATGATATTATTATTCGCAGGTGTTATACTTGTAATACCAAAAATAGAAGACATATATAGTTCCTTAGGTTTATTAGACAAACTTCCACCAGCAACAATGAAATTTGCTAATTTTGTAAAGTTTTTAACGAGTATATGGTATGTAGTTGTTGCTGTGGTAGCTGCAATTGTGTTTATTATATATATGTATATTAAAACACCTGAGGGGCGATACAAATATGATTTGTTTAAGTATAGATTACCTGTATTTGGACAACTAATAGTCTTTTTAGATACTCAAAAATTTTTAAATGCATTAAGACTAAATATTGAAAATGGAATACGATTGCAAGATAGCTTAGATGTTAGTAAGGAAGTTGTTGCAAATACGGTATTTTTATCAATTATAGAAACATGTAAGAACAATCTAATATTAGGTGAAGATTGGGTTGAACCAATTGAAAGATCAAATATTTTTCCTGATATGTTACCAGAAATGCTTAAAATTGGTATGAGTACAGATTTGGGTGAAATGTTAGAAAAGATAGAAGAATATATGAAAACAGAAATTGATAGAAAAATAGCAAGAACTATAAAGGTATTGCCAGAGCTTTCTTATGCAATAGTTGGTGTAATATTAGTTATATTCGTAATTATTGTAATGGTTCCAATAATGCAAGTATATATGGGTAGCTTCTTATTTGATGCATATCTATAAAATAATCAGACAAATGGGGACGGAGGTATTTTGTCCGAGAAAATGTTATTTAATTAATTTTTCGATTTTATATTTTGAAACATTAAATATATTTCCTAATTGTCTAATAGATAAATTAGTGTTAATTCTTAAATCAGATAATAGAATTTTAAATTTATTATCTGATTTTGTTATTTCTTCAATATTTAAATTATATAATAAAAGATATTTTTCTATAATGTTTAAATAATAGTTATCATTAATTTTATCCAAATCACCTAGTTTTTTAAACATGCTTGGCGAATAGTTATTATGTAATAAGTAAAATAATTGCTTTATTTCATTAATACTATTAGTTTGAAAAGCCAATTTAATTCCATTTGTTGATAATAAGTCATCTGAATTAAAGTATGAATTGAAGCTAGAATATTTATACTTTGATGGATGTTCCACTAGCTGGGATTTAACTGGATTAAAATGTATATATGCGATACATATTAAGAGTTGACGAGGATTTGAAATGGATTGAGAAAAAAATCTATTATTAAAAACATATCCAATTCTATTATTAAATTTGTTGTATTTTATAGCAAACATGGTGTTAACAGATTTCATAAAACAACTTACTGAAATGATATTTTCTGAATAAACTAAAAGATGAAGATGATTTGACATAAAACAATATGCAATAATATTAATGTTATATTGTTTTATGTATTTTTTTAATATAGACTTGTATGTCGTGATAAAAATGCTATTTTTAAATATATATTCACCATTTATTCCTTTTATAATTAAATGAAGGAAATTAGAAGTATAGTTTTTTCTGGAAATACGGGCCATGGCAACTCCTTTTAATATAATATAATTATAGAATAACATATATGGAAAAAAATGTAAATACATTTATAATAAATTAACAAAAAAATCAGACAAAATGCCTCCGTCCCCAAATGTCTGATTTTTTTTCTATTTTAGTATTGTAAAACACAAAAATATGTGATAAACTATTACGCATAATAGACTTGTAATGATAAGGAAGAGTAATTAATCTTAGTTTTTAGAGAGTCACATGTTTGTTGAAATTGTGATAAATGATGTTTAATGAAAATCACCTTTGAACAGTTATTCTGAAATAGTAGTAAGAATGAACCGGTAGTTACGATATAACTTAAATAAGATAAAATACAAAAGGTAAGTGTTTTATGAAATTGGGTGGTACCACGATTATTCGTCCCTTGGATGATTAATTGTGTATTTTTTTTACAAAAATAGTATAAAACTATTATATAAAAAATAGAAAGAAGGAGAGATTAAAATGAGTGAAGAAAACAAACAAGAAAAGAAAGATTATGGAGCAACATTGAATTTGCCTAAAACAGATTTTCAAATGAGAGCAAATTTACCAGAAAATGAACCTAAAATTTTAGAAGGAATATATGAAAAAAACATATATGAAAAATGCTTAGAGAAAAACAAAAACAATGATAAATATGTATTACATGACGGACCTCCTTATGCAAATGGGGATATACATATAGGTCATGCATTAAATAAAATATTAAAAGATGTTATAGTAAGATATAAAACAATGCAAGGATATTATACTCCGTATATACCTGGTTGGGATACACACGGACTTCCAATAGAGAAACAAGCAATTAAATTATTAGGTGTAAATAAAGATGAGATAGGAATATCTAAATTTAGAAATACTTGTAAGGATTTTGCTTTAAAATATGTTGCTAATCAAAAAGAACAATTTAAGAGATTAGGGGGAATAGGTGATTGGGACAATCCATATATTACTCTAGAACCAAGTTTTGAAGCAAGACAAGTAGAAGTATTTGGTGATATGTTTAAAAAAGGATATATATATAAAGGATTAAAACCTGTATATTGGTGTACTGACTGTGAAACAGCACTTGCAGAAGCTGAAATAGAATATCAAGATGATAAAACAACATCAATATATGTTAAATTTAAAGTAGAAGATGATAAAGGTAAATTTTCTACATTTAGTAGCAGAGATATCTACTTTATAATTTGGACTACTACTACTTGGACATTACCAGGAAATACTGGAATAATAATTTCACCAGATTTTACATATGATTTAGTAGAAAAAAACAATAAAGAAGTATATGTAATTGCACATGAATTAGTAGAAAAAGTTATGGATATAGCTGGTATAGAAGAATATTCAATAATTGGGTCATTTAAAGGTGATGAATTAGATGGAATATTATGCAAACATCCATTTTTAGATAGAAGTTCAAGAGTTGTAATGGGTTCAGAAGATACAGTTGATGTTAAATTAGATACTGGTACTGGATGTGTTCATGCAGCACCTGGACATGGTATGGAAGATTATCAAAATGGATTGAAAAATGGTTTAGATATAATTGTTCCAGTTGATAGTAAGGGATATTTAACAGAAGAAGCGGGTATATTTAAAGGGCTATTTTATGAAAAAGCAAATGGTGAAATAATCAAACATTTAGAAGAAACCAATGCATTAGTTGCAAGTGAAGTAATAGAGCATTCATATCCACATTGTTGGAGATGTAAAGAACCTATTATATATAGAGCTACTTCTCAATGGTTTGCTTCAATTGAAGGATTTAGAGAAAAAACTTTAGCGAAAATTAAAGAAATTGAATGGGCACCAAAATGGGGAGAAGAAAGAATTACTAATATGATAAAAGATAGAAATGATTGGTGTATTTCTAGGCAAAGAGTATGGGGTGTTCCAATTCCAATTTTCTTCTGTAAAGATTGTGAAAAAGAATATGTGACAGACGAGAGTATTAAGAAAATATCACAAATATTTAGAGAAAAAGGTTCTAATGCATGGTATGAAATGACAGAAAAAGAATTAATGCCACAAGGAGCTAAATGTGAATGTGGATGTGAAGATTTTGTTAAAGAAACAGATATTATGGATGTTTGGTTTGATTCAGGTACAACTCATTTTTCAGTATTAGAAGAAAAAGGATTATGGCCAGCTGATATGTATCTAGAGGGAAATGATCAATATAGAGGATGGTTCCAATCATCACTATTAACATCTATAGCAGTAAAAGGTCAGGCACCATATAAAACAGTACTAACACACGGATGGACAGTTGATGGTGAAGGAAAGAAAATGTCTAAATCATTAGGTAATGGAGTTGATCCTAATGAAATAATAAATGAGTTTGGAGCAGATATATTAAGACTTTGGGTAACATCTACTGATTATCAATCAGATGTAAGAATATCTAAGGAAATATTAAAACAAATATCAGAGGTTTATAGAAAAGTTAGAAATACAGCAAGATATATGCTTGGAAATTTATCAGACTTTGATCCAAATAAAGACATGGTAGAATATGATAACTTACAAGAGCTAGATAAATGGGCATTAATTAAATTAAATAATTTAGTTAAAACATGTAATATAGCATTTGATAATTATGAATATCATGTAGCATATCAAAATATTAATAAATTCTGTGTAACAGATATGAGTAATATTTATTTAGATATAATCAAAGATAGACTATATACTTTAAAAATAAATGATATAAATAGAAGATCAGCTCAAAGTGTAATGTATAAGATATTAGTTGCATTAACTAAAATTTTAACACCAATACTTGCATTTACATCAGAGGAAATTTGGAAAAATATAAAACATATAGACGGTGTAAATACAGATAGTCCATTACTTTCAAGTTGGCCTGTACAAAATGAACAATATGAAAACCCACAATTAGAGGAAAAATGGGATCATATATTAGAAGTAAAAGAAGCTGTTGCAAAAGAGTTAGAACTAGCTAGGGCTAATAAAGTTATTGGTCATTCATTAAATGCAAAAGTATCTTTATCAGCAAGTAAGAAATATGAGTTCTTATTAAATCTTCTACCAATGTTAAAAGATGTGTTTATAGTTTCGCAAGTTGAGTTAAGAAAAGATACTGAAAATGATAATAATGAAATCAAAATAACAATATCACCAGCAGATGGAGAAAAATGTGAAAGATGTTGGGCATATAGTGAAACCGTAGGTAAAAATGAGAAACATCCAACATTATGTAACAGATGTGCCAGTAATTTAGAATAAAAATGAAAATATTGTAAAAAACAGTTTACTTTTAGATTATTTTGTGATAAAAATATATTATTAAAATATATTAAAAGGAGATTTAGAAATGGAGAAGAAAATGTTTGTACCAATTCATAATTGGGATAATAGTATAGCAAGTACTATAAAATCAAAATTAAATGAAGTAGGTGGAGAAACAACAATTAAAAGTGGAAACTCATCATTTAAAGTATCATATGCAGATGATGAAAGTGGAATATGTTTTGAAACTAAAAAAGGAGAAGTTAAACAATTACCATGGGATGCTTTTTTTGCAACAGTTGATATATTAAAAGAAAAAGAAGGAAAAGCAATAAAAGGTGATGCAACAAAAGCAAAATTGGGTGGAAAAGAATTACCACTAGATTCAGTTGAAGGATATGTTGCAGCTACTGTTTATGGTAAGAAGAAAAGACAAACAGTTGAGAAAACTGTATCAGAAATTGGTACATTATTAGATTGGACTGATATAGCTAAAAATGGAAGAGGATATTTAGAATTAAAAGAACAATATAAATAATATAGAATAATATAAAAATATACTAATATCTTTATTAGTATATTTTTAGGTTTAAGGAAAATAATATGGAAAATAGAAAAGTAAGACGAAATAGAAAATTGAATAAAAAGAAAATAGGATTATTACTGGCTATTCTTGTAATAATATTACTAATCATCTTTTTTGTAAGTAAAAAAGATAATAATATTAATGAAACACCTAAACAAGATTTATCACAAGTATTTTATTTTGATAATATAAGTAAAACTTATGATGATATTATTTCAATATATGGTCAAGGTACAGATAACTATAATATGGATAATAAGATTTTTGCGACCGTATATACTGATAAAATATTAGATTATAATAGTACTAATATATTTTATTATGATGATGATATGAAAGTAAAATATATTGAATATATTTTAGGTGATAATTCTATTTATGAAGTTTTAAATAAATTGAAAGAAATATTAGGTGATACATTTGAATATAATAATGATACAGAAGAACTATCAACTCAATTTACATGGAAATATGAAAATTATCTAATAGTATTAGGTAATAATGTATCAAATATTAGTATAATTGTTAAACCAAATATATAAAGGGGTGAAGTTTATGAATTTAAAAAGTTTGTTAACTTATAGTTTATCTGCTTTATTTATTATTAATATGTTGATTTATTACTATATAATACTTTTATAATAAAATAGTAAAAGTTATAAAACCTTCTCAGATGGCATAAGCTATATGGGAGGGTTTTATTATGTTTTTAGTGTTAAATAAAAATAAAATTTTAAGTATACTAGTATTATCAACAATTGTAATTACATGTGTAAGTTTATATATGAATGCTACTATACAAACAAGTGGAGTAAGTGGAAAGAGATTACTACCAATATATAATGTTGAAACTGAAGAGAAAAAAGTTGCAATAACATTAAATTGTGCATGGGATGATAGTGACATTGAAAGTATTTTAAATACATTAGATGATTATAATGTAAAATTAACATTTTTTATGGTAGGTGAATGGGTAGATAAATATCCGGAAAGCCTAAAAAAGATACATAATTCAGGACATGAAATTGCTAATCATTCTGATGGGCATAAACATGTAAATAAACTTGATTTGCAAGAAAATATTGAGGAAATACAAAATTGTAGTAATAAAATCAAAGAAGTTATAGGTATAGGTACTAATCTATATCGAGGACCATATGGAGAGTACAATAACACTGTCATAGAAGCGGCAAATGCAACAAAACATCAAACTATACAGTGGAATATAGATAGCCTTGATTATAAGGGATTAACTAAAGAAGAAATGTGGAATAGAATCGAAAAAAAAATTCAACCAGGGAGTATAATTTTAATGCATAGTGGAGCAGAAAATACGGCAGATGCTTTGCCATATATAATTGAAAAATTAATTAACATGAAATATGAAATTGTTAAAGTTAGTGACTTAATTATTAAAGAAGATTCATATATTGATATAAATGGTATGCAAAAAAAGTTAATAATATATAATTTTAATAAAATATATGAAAATTAATAAATAGCTTAAAAGTTAAATATGTGTATGCAACAAAACAAAACCACCAGTTGGTGGTTTTGTTTTAGATTATGGTTACAATACAATATAATATAAGTATTAATTAATGTTATTATATTATCTTTTTTCAATTGATATAATATATTGAGCATCTTTAATTATAATTTTAATTACTGATGTAGCATCACCTGTAATAATTGTTTTTTGTTCATCTGATTCAGATATTAGTGTATTATTGCTAACATATATATTTTGATAAAATTCAAATATTTCTTGAGATGATTTAGTTGATTTTACAGTAATACTAGATGGTTTACTAGTATTGTTTTCGCTAACTGATTCTTGATATTTAATTATATTATCACCTTCAATTATTTGTATGTTTTGTGCAACAAATTCATTAGGTAAATCTAATTTATTTCCAGAAAAAGTAGTAGTTGTTTTACCGTTTTCGGTTATTTTTTCTAACTTAATTCCGAGAAAATAAATATCTAATATTTAATATATTAAATATATAAAATAATGTAAATATTAGTATTAAAGATATTACAGCAATAGTTATTTTTTTTCTAGTTCGCTTTTTCATTTAAACCCTCCACTAATAAATCTATATATAAAATATCACAAAAAAATCTATATTACAATAAAAAAATATATTTTTAATTGAATTTGTGACAAATGATTGATTAACCTTCAATAATGCTATAAAAAATATTATATAGTAATTGAAAATGGTAAAAAAACGTGGTATAATAATAATGGTTAAAAAATTTTTAACTATAAAAACCAAACTAAATTTTTTAGGAGGAAAACCAGATGATGTATGATTTAGAACGTAAAATAGCTGTAAGGGAGCCTATTCGCCCACGGGGAATAGACAAAGGATTTGAAAAAAGAAAAACCTTGTCTGATATTCAGGAAAAGTGTGATAAGCTTTATGAAAAAAAGTGCAGGAAAAAAAGAGATGTTTTCTCTGAAAAGGAAAAGCAAAAAAAGATTACAAGATTAAGACACAGAAGAAATTCGTACAACAATAAGATATACAATGAAGATGCGTGTTCAATGTGCGAAATATTTGATGATGATATCTGCGATACCTGCGATTGCTGTAAATGCAGTAATGGCATTGAATAAAAAAATGGAGGGTTTCTATATAGAAACCCTCCATTTTAGTAATAAATAATTTTGAAAAAATATTTATTACAATTAATATATGTATAATAATCTAAAAACTGATTATCCCTAGAAAAATATTTTAAAAATTTACAATTTTTTGAAAAAACTAGTTGACATTAAACGTATATTATGTTAATATTAAAAAAGTAATTTAAAACTTTATTAGGGGTGAGTACAATAAAGTATAATATATATAGAAAATTTATAGGAAAAACTATTTAAATATACTAAGCAAAGGAGAACAAAATAATGTTACTCCTTTGTTTTCTTGTCTAAAAAATTACATTGATCTAAAACAAGTTTAGAAACATTCTATTTCTAATAACTTGCTTTAATATATATTTTTTCTTAGGGATTGTAACATTCTATTGCAATTTCATAGTAAACAAAAAATTTTAAAATATGGGGTGATTTGATTGGTAAAAGATTTAAAACAAGGCAAAACTATACGTAAGACTTATTCTAAAATAGGGGATATGATAGAAATGCCTAATTTAATTGCTGTTCAAAAAGATTCTTATGAATGGTTTTTAAAAGAAGGTTTAGGTGAAGCATTAAAAGACATTTCTCCAATAATTGATTATACTGGTAATATAATATTGGAATTTGTAGACTACTATATGGAAAAAAATCCTAAATATACTATTGATAAAGCAAAAGAAAAAGATACAACTTATGCAGATAGGTTGCAAGTTAAAGTAAGATTAATTAATAAAGAAACAGGTGAAATAAAAGAACAAGACATATTTATGGGAGAAATTCCATTAATGACACCTAGTGGTACTTTTGTAATTAATGGTGCAGAAAGAGTAATAGTAAACCAATTAGTTCGTTCACCAGGTTGTTATTTTGATATGACACATGATAAAACTGGTAAAGAACTATATTCTGCAACTGTTATGCCAAACAGAGGTGCATGGTTAGAATATGAAACAGATATAAATGATGTGTTTTATGTTAGAGTAGATAGAACTAGAAAATTACCAGTAACTACTTTAATAAAAGCATTAGGTATAATTAAAGATTCTGAAATATTAGAGTTATTTAATTATGATGAAAGAATAAAAGTTACATTAGAAAAAGATACTACAAAAACACAATCAGAGGCATTAGTTGAAATATACAAAAAATTAAGACCTGGTGAACTTCCAACAGAAGAAGCTGCTAGAAATTTATTTAATGCAATGTTTTTTGATGATAGAAGATATGATATATCAAAAGTTGGTAGATATAAATATAATAAAAAATTATCATTAGCTACTAGAATTGAAAATAAAATAGCTGCAAAAGATATAGTTAATCCAGAAACTGGTGAAATCATGGTTGAAAAGGATAATGTTATATCAGTAGAAGTTGCTAGAGATATTCAAAATAGTGGACAAAACGAGGTGTTTATAAAAGCTGGAGAAAAAGAAGTTAAGATTATTGGTAATGGTACAGTAGATTTAGCTTGTTTTGTACCAGATATGACAGATGTAAAACAATATGTTAATTATGCAGTATTAAAAAATGTTATGGAAAATGCTTCTAAAAAGGAATTAAAACAAAAATTAGAAGAAAACATGGCAGATTTAGTTACAACACATGTTACTATTGAAGATGTTATGGCATCAATTAACTATTTATTAAATTTAGCTTATGGGTTAGATAGTACAGATGATATTGACCATTTAGGTAACAGAAGAATTAGAGGTGTAGGTGAGTTATTACAAAATCAATTTAGAATTGGTCTTGCAAGATTAGAAAAAGTAATCAGAGAAAGAATGACAATTCAAGATTTAGATGTTGTAACACCACAAACATTAATTAATACAAAACCTATTTCATCAGCAATAAGAGAGTTTTTTGGTAGTAGCCAATTATCTCAATTTATGGATCAAACAAATCCGCTTACTGAATTAACACATAAAAGAAGAATATCAGCATTAGGACCTGGTGGATTGTCAAGAGATAGAGCTGGATTTGAAGTTAGAGATATTCACCATACACATTATGGTAGATTATGTCCAATAGAATCACCTGAAGGACCAAACATAGGACTTATATCTTCACTTCCAACATTTGCTATAATTAATGAATATGGTTTTATTGAAACACCATATAGAAGAGTTGATAAAGAAACTGGTGTAGTAACAGATGAAATAATATATATGGATGCAGAAGAAGAAGATAAATATATTATTGCACCTGCATATGAACCATTAGATAAAGATAGTAAATTGGTAAATAATAAAATAAAAGTAAGATTCCAAAAAGAGATTTTGGAAGTACCAGCATCAAAGGTTGATTTTATGGATATATCACCTAAACAATTAGTTTCAGTAGCTGCTGCTATGATACCATTTTTGGAAAATGATGATGCTAACCGTGCACTTATGGGTGCAAATATGCAAAGACAAGCAGTTCCACTTATAAAAACTGATTCACCAATAGTTGGAACAGGTATGGAATATAGAGCTGCAAAAGATTGCGGTGTAGTTATTGTTGCTGAAAATGATGGTGTTGTTAAAAAAGTAACAGCAGATGAAATAACAGTAAAAACTAAATTAGGTGAAGATAAATATCCACTTCATAAATTTAAAAGATCTAACCAAGGTACATGTGTTAATCAAAGACCTATGGTAAAAGAAAATGAAAAAATATCAGCAGGTGATATAATTGCTGATGGACCTTCTACTCAAAATGGTGAGTTAGCATTAGGTAAAAATATATTAATTGGATTTATGACTTGGGAAGGATATAACTACGAGGATGCAATTTTAATAAATGAAAGATTAGTTAAAGAAGATGTGTTTACATCAATACATATAGAAGAATATGATTGTGAATGTAGAGAAACAAAATTAGGACCAGAAGAATTTACAAGAGATATTCCAAATGTTGGTGATGACATGCTTAAGAACCTTGATGATAGAGGTGTAATTAGAATTGGTGCAGAAGTTGTACCAGGAGATATATTAGTTGGTAAAGTAACTCCAAAAGGTGAAACTGAATTAACAGCAGAAGAAAGACTATTAAGAGCTATATTTGGAGAAAAAGCAAGAGAAGTTAGAGA
>CAZFOR010000008.1:0-38957 GCA_964520895.1 uncultured Eubacteriales bacterium
CACATATAGGTCTTCAAGCAAGACTTATGTCACAAGCTTTACGTAAATTATCAGGTGCAATAAGTAAAACTAATACTGTTGCAATATTTATAAATCAGTTAAGAGAAAAAGTTGGAATAATGTTTGGAAATCCAGAAGTAACACCAGGTGGAAGAGCTTTAAAATATTATTCATCTGTTAGATTAGATGTTAGAAAGTCAGAAATGTTAAAACAAAGTACAGATGTTATAGGAAATAGAGTAAAAGTAAAAGTTGTTAAAAATAAAGTTGCACCACCATTTAGAGAAGCTGAATTTGATATTGTTTATGGTGAAGGAATATCTAAAGTAGGTAATATACTTGATATAGCAGTTAACTTAGATATAATAGATAAATCTGGTGCATGGTTTGCATATAACTCACAAAAAATAGGACAAGGTAGAGAAAATTCAAAACAATATTTGAAAGATAATCCTGAAATTGCAAAAGAAATAGAAGATAAAATTAGAGAAAACTATGGTAAAGCATTTGATAAAGCATTAGACCAAGAATTAGAAGATATTGGAGAAACAGAGGAGTAAATAATGAAAAAATATGTAGTAATTTTTCTATTTAATAAAGAAAAAAATAAGATATTATTAATGACAAGAAAAAAACCACCATATATTAATTGTAATAATGGAATAGGTGGTAAAATAGAAGAAAATGAAACAGTCATTGATGCATGTATTAGGGAATGTTATGAAGAAATAGGTGTAAGACTTACTAATCCAGTACATCATGTTACACATACTTATCCTGAAACAGCTAAAACAAATGCAGGTACACAGCTAAATGTATTATATGATTTTATTGATGAAATAGATATACCAGAAAATTATGAAGGAGAGTATAACTGGTATGATATAGATTTTGCATTAGATTTCAATAATAAAAAATTAGCTGGATATGCAAATATTGCATTACTTGTTAGAGAAATATTAATTAATGAAGGTATAATAGAATTTTACTAAAACAAAAAACTTCTTTTTTACACTGACATGTTTTATATTGTCAGTGTGTAAAAGAAGTTTTTCATATATGAGTATTTTTTTATATAATATATACTAAATAGTTGGTGGTGATACATTTATATTATTAGGTGTTTTAGATTTTGAAACTTTATTAGCCTTAATTATAGGTATTGGGGTTCCATCTTTTTCATATAATTCAATATTGCCTTGTACAGTTACCCAAGTATTATCTGGAAAATCAGTACAATTATTGTACTTACATAAAAACCCTACAACAATTGAATCAGACTCACAACATACTATCATATTTCTAGCTACAACAAATTCATCATCTGAAAAATTATCTGCTCTAAAAACAAAACCTGATGTTTCAATGGGGTTACCAATATATGTATCAGGAAAATCATGTATTTCTTTTAATATATTTGTATAGTTTTCACTGTCCATTATAATCAATTTATCATTTTTATTATATCTGTTTTCTGAAATAAATTTATATGCGAAAAATGCGAAAAATACAATAAAGATTATACCTAAAATTGCAATAATAGTTTTTAGATTAATTTTAATATTTATAAACATAAAAAAACATCCTTTCAATTTACTATTAGTACAATATATGATAAATATTAGAAAGTATGATATAAATTAAATAATTATATTTATTGACATTTTGTTTTATATTAATTACAATAGAAATATATTAAGGAGGTAAAAGTATGAATAAAGCGTCAAATTTAATTATGTTATTAATAGGTGTTATACAAATAATAATTGGTATGTTATTAATTTTTGCAAATATCGATTTAGTAACAATGATATTTTTAGTTACAGGTGTAGCTTTTTTAATTATTGGTATTGTACAAACTTTATTATTAATAATGAAGAAAAACGATACATCATATGGTGAATCTGGGTTTATTTCTGGTGCATTAAACCTAGTAATTGGACTTGTGTTAATAACAAAATCAACAGTTATTTTAGGAATTATTAATATAATAGTAGGTATTTGGATAATGATTAATGGAATAACACAAATATCAACATCAATTACAGTTAAAAGACTAGGATTAAAATATTGGCCAGCAATCTTATTTATTGGTATACTTGTAACAGTGTTAGGATATTTATTAATTACAGCAGATGGACAAACAACAAAAGAATTAATTAATACATATATGGGCATATGTTTATCATTAAATGGTTTAGGAACAATACTTACAGCATTTTTCACTAAATCTAATTTAGAATAAAAAGGAGGTTAACTATAAAAAAGGAAATGAAATTTTTTGTATTAGGAAGTATTTCTTCTTTTATATTAGGAGGAATTGTATATGGTACTACTCAACTAAAAGATGTGTATTTATCTCCATTTAAAATTATATTAAATGGAGCTGAATATAGTAATGAAATTCCAGTTTTGAATTATGAAGGAAGAACATATTTGGCATTAAGAGAATTAGGAACGGTACTTGGAAATAATATAGATTTTATTGATGATAAAGTAATAATAAATGACAAAGGTATAACAGAATTAGATATTAATAGTAATCAAGTTGAAAGACTTTATAATTATATACCTCGCTCTGTTAAAATAAATAGTCATGTTAAAAATGCATATCAATCAAAAAATATAACAAAAGAAGATTTAGAACTCGAATATTTATTAGCAAATGCGTTTGATAGATATTATGATAGTATAAATATAGATACTAAATATGAATGGGAGAATGAAAAAGAAAGTATAGGAATTGTAACAGAAACGTTTGAAGCAAAGGACTTACAAAAAATATGTAAGCAAATGTATGGAAAAGAATTAGAAAATTGTACATTTACTAAGTTAAATTGGTATTCAGCTTTTGAATATAGCAATGGAAAGTATGTAACTAGGTTTGATATTCCAAGTGGTATGGAAGGACCTGTTTATACAACATATTCAAAAAGAGTAAGGGCATATATCAAAGAAGATAATATATATATTATTGACAGATATTTATCTTTAGTTTATGAAAATGATGTTGAAGAAAAATTTGACATATATACAAATTCACTTCTCGAAAAAAAAGTTGGAAGTATAGAAATTAATGATTCGGATTTTGAAGAAAAGTTAGAAGCTTTTAATATGCTAGAGTATATTCATACATTTAAAAAAACAGAAGATGGGAATTATTATTGGTATTGTACACAACCATATTAATAAAAACTAATTGTAATATTATATAACAAAAAAGTAATGATATTTTATATTCTATCATTACTTTTTCTATATACACTTTTATAACTAATTATATATTTTTAACTTTATTTATTTTATCTAATATTTTATCTTTACCATTCATTAAAGGTGATATAGATTCATGATTGTTGTATGCATTAATTATATTTGCTATGAAATTGGAACAATCAACCTCACAAAACCATTGCTGATTTTTTACTTCATCTGCAATATATGACAAATTAGTTGAATATACTTTGTTAAAATATCCTTTTGAATAAGCTTGATTAAAGTTATCTACACCTTTATCAAATAATGAATATGTAGTAATTAAATATATTTTTTCAGCACCACGTTTTTTTAATTCTTCAGCAACTTCTAACATTGATTGGCCAGATGATATCATATCATCAACGATTATTACATTTTTTCCATTGACATCTTTTCCAAGATATTCATGTGCAATAATAGGGTTTTTTCCATCAACTATTTTTGATAAATCTCTTCTTTTATAGAACATACCAACATCTGTTTTTAATATGTCTGCAAAATATCTTGCTCTATCCATTGCACCAGTATCTGGACTAATTACAAGAAGATTTTCAAAATCAATATTTTCGTTATCAATAAATTTATCTAAAATTGTATGAGTTGGATAGAAATTTTCGAAAGAAAAACATGGAGTTGCATTTTGAATATTTGGATCATGAACATCAAATGTAGTTATATTTTTTACACCTAAACTTTGTAATTCTTGAAGTGCAATAGCACAATCTAGTGATTCTCTGCCTTTTCTTCGGTGCTGCCTTGATGAATAAAGAAGAGGCATAATTATTGTAATTGAATCAGCTTGTCCCTTTATAGCAGAAATAGCTCTTTTAATATCTTGAAAATGTTCATCAGGTCCCATATGATTTGTATAACCAAACATTTGATAAGTACAACTGTGGTTACCAATATCTGTTATGATATAAACATCTTTATTTCTAATTGTTTCCAGTATCTTGATTTTACCTTCTCCGTTATTAAACCTTGTTTGACTAATTGGAACAATGTAATCTTTTGTAGAATTTCTAATATCTTTTAAATGGTTGTTTACATTTTTACCTAATTTAGTACAGCCATTTAAAACTATTAATTTTAATGTATCATTTGAACTCATATATTTAATCACCCTTTCTATATTATTTTCTAATATAAATATATACTATAATTTTAACAAAATCTAGTTAAAATGCAAAAATTTTAATAAAAGATGTTAATTGAAAAATATTGAAAATTATATAAAAAAATTTATTTGATTTTTTTGTTGATATATCAACGAATTATATTAAAAGGTTAATTTTATATAAATTTAATTTACATAATTGGAAGGATTTTTTTTGTTTTTGTCGAAATATTAATTATTGCAATAAGAAATATATAAATTTGTAATGTAGGTGAGAAATTGTGGCAGGTTATTCAGAAAACACTATACAAGATGTAATAAATAGTAATGACATAGTTAATATAATATCAGAATATGTTACTTTAAAAAGAGCAGGAAGAAATTATATGGGATTATGTCCTTTTCATCGTGAGAAGACACCATCATTTGTTGTATCACCAGATAAACAGATTTATCATTGCTTTGGTTGTGGTGAAGGAGGAAATGTAATTTCCTTTGTAATGAAAATTGAAAATATTGAATTTATTGAAGCATTGGAAAAATTAGCAATAAAAGCTGGTATAGAACTAAAACCAATAAATACTGGTTATGTTGATAATAATAAAGATGTGAAAGAAAAGATATTTAAAATTAATCAGGAAGCTGCAAATTATTGGTATAAAAATCTATACAGCACAAAAGGAAAAGTGGCATTAGATTATTTATATAAAAGAAAACTTGATGATGAAACAATCAAAAAATTTGGTCTAGGATATTCAAACAATATAAATGAAATGTTTGAATATTTAAAATCCAAAGGATTTACTGAAAATGAAATATTAAAAAGTGTAATTGTTGAAAAAAAGGAAACAAGATATGTTGATAAATTTAGAAACAGATTAATGTTTCCAATTGTTGATACGAAAGATAGAGTAATTGCATTTGGTGGTAGAGTAATGGATGATTCTAAACCTAAATATATTAATTCACCAGATACTTTAATTTATAGTAAAAGTAGAAATCTATATGGATTAAATATTGTTAAAAAACAAAAACTGGAAAAGATATTAATAGTTGAAGGTTATATGGATACGATATCTGTTCATCAAAGGGGGATATCTATTGCAGTTGCATCACTTGGAACTGCACTTACAGAAGAGCAAGCAAGATTACTTAAAAGATATTCAACAGAGGTTGTAATTGGTTATGATGCAGATAGTGCAGGACAAGCAGCTACACTTAGAGGACTTGATATTTTAAATAATGCAGGTTGCATAGTTAAAGTATTAAGATTAGATACTAATGATGTAAAAGATCCAGATGAATACATAATTAAATATGGTTCAGGTAGATTTAATAATTTGATAAATTCTGCAATTACATTAGTTGAGTTTAAACTACAAATCTTATTAAACAAATATAATATTGACATAGTTGATGAAAAGATTAAATTTTTAAATGAAATGGCAGTGGTTCTTGCTAGTATTAATAATGAAATTGAAAGAGATGTTTATGTTAAACAAATATCTGAAAAAACAGGAATTAGTAGTGAACCGATATATGCACAAATAAATAAGATACAATTTAAGTTTTCAAATGATATGAAAAATATGCAAAAAACAAATTATATTAATATTAAAAAAGTTACAAAAGATGATAATGTAATTGATAAATTAGAAAAATATTTAATTTTCCTATTACTAGAGAAAAACAAAGACATATATAACAAAATAAAGGAAAAGATATCAGTAGAAGATATAACTAATGATAAATATAGAGGTATTATACAAAAGTTATATTCTTTTTATGAAAATGAATACAATGCAAATATTGATATAGTTTCATTATTTAAAAATGATGAGGAAATACAAATTGTTACATCAACAATTTGCTTAGAATATAGTATTGATAATATTAATAAAATTATAAATGATTTGTACAAAAATATTCAGAAAAACAAATTAGAAAATGAAAAGAGTGAAATACTAAATAAATTAAAACAAGAAAATATAAAAGATAAACAACAAGAATTAGAAAAACAACTAAGTCAGATACTGATTAAAATTAATAAATTATAAGGAGTGATTTGATGTCTAAGAAATCAGATAATACACAAGCTAAAAAGGATATGGCTGAATTAAAGGAAAAAACAATAAATGAATTAATTGAATATGGAAAAGAAAAAAGCACAATTAATCAGGCACTAATATTGGAGAAATTATATAAGTTACAAATTAGTCCAGATGAAATTGAAAAGCTTTATGATACATTTGAAAAAATGGGTGTAGAAGTAGTAAATGAAAAGGAAAATCCTGATATAATAGATATAACAGAATCTGATTTAATTGAAAAAGTTAGTGATGATGTAGTATTAGATATTGATGAACCTGATTTTGAAGAATTAGAAAAAGTTGAAAAAGAAATGAAAATTAACCTTACTGATATGTCAGTTCCAGAAGGTATTTTTGTTGATGATCCTGTTAGACTATATTTAAAAGAAATTGGTAAAATACCACTACTTACATCTGAAGAAGAAATGACATTAGCGCTTGGCGTTTTAGATGGTGATGAATATTCTAAAAAGAAATTAGCAGAATCAAACTTAAGATTAGTTGTTAGTATTGCAAAAAAATATGTTGGTAGAGGAATGCTATTTTTAGATTTAATACAAGAAGGTAATATGGGATTAATTAAAGCTGTTGAGAAATTTGACTATAACAAAGGATTTAAATTCTCAACATATGCAACTTGGTGGATAAGACAAGCTATTACTAGATCTATTGCAGATCAATCTAGAACTATAAGAATACCTGTTCATATGGTTGAAACAATAAATAAATTAATTAGAACATCTAGACATTTATTACAACAATTAGGAAGAGAACCTACACCAGAAGAATTAGCAAAAGAAATAGAAATGCCAGTTGAAAAAGTAGTTGAAATACAGAAAATTGCACAAGAGCCAGTATCATTAGAAACTCCAATAGGTGAAGAAGATGACAGTCATTTAGCTGATTTTATACAAGATGAATATTCTCCATCACCACAAGATTTAGCATCATTTGCTCTTTTAAAAGAACAATTAGAAGAAGTATTACAAACACTTACACCAAGAGAAGCAATGGTATTAAAATTAAGATTTGGATTAGAAGATGGTAGACCTAGAACATTAGAAGAAGTTGGAAAACAGTTTGCTGTTACAAGAGAAAGAATAAGACAAATTGAAGCAAAAGCACTTCGTAAACTTCGTCATCCTAGTAGAAGTAAAAAATTAAAGGATTATATGGATATATAGAATAAAAATAAAAGAAATAATATTGGAGTATAAATATTCCAATGTTATTTCTTTTTAAATACAAGTAATTTACTTAATAAATAGTTCAATACTATAACAACAATATTAAAGATTATTTTAGACAATATTTTATTAATAAATAATATATTTACAAATAGTAATATCCCAAAAGTATCAATTATAAATGTAAATATTCTAGCTAAAAAGAAGCTACTTATTTGGTAAAATAATTCTTTTTTTGACTCTGTTTTAGCTTCAAAAACTATATTTTTATTTGTTACAAAAGCAAATAAAACAGCTAGTATAAAAGCTATTGTATTTGATAATGCGATATTAGTATTTATATCTGATATATTTTTAAAAATGTAATCACTGCATATCCAAAATATAAATATGTTTATTATAGTAGTAAGTACACCAAATACTAAATATAATATTACTTCTTTATTTACAAACTTTTCATATAACTTGTTTATTAAAGGTATTTGAAATAGTTTTGTTGAAAGTAATTTTTCTTCTATTTTTTCTAACATTTTTTTCACCCAAAGATATTTTAACATATAATAAATATTAAAACAAGAAAAACAAATCGGATTATATAATTATATAATCCGATTTAATAAAACTATTTAAATTTCTTTTGGTTAACCCATTTTAATTTTGTTGCATTTCCTCCTCTTATGTGTTTTTCGTTATAGTTACAAAATAAAGCTTGGCACAAGGAACAATATAATGAAAGAGAACGTTTTGGTATTCTCTTGTGCAAATTGTGGTGCAGGCAGCTTTTGGAAACTCCGTAGACTTTTGACAATGTTCTTAATGAATCATGATAAACGATAATCCGTTGACAAATAAGTAACATGTCCTCTTCTGAAATTTTGGGTTGTGAATAATACATAAAGTATTCCTCCTATTATAGTTTTGTGAAAATCACATTAAATATTATAACATACTTTACATAATATATAAAGAATTATTTTGAAATATTTAAAAAATAATGAATTTAATAGCAAAATAGTGTATAATATGTGTGGGTGATAGAAGATGGGAAATATAGTAGTATTAGATGAACTTACAATAAATCAAATAGCAGCAGGTGAAGTAATCGAAGGACCAAAAAATGTTGTAAAAGAACTAGTTGAAAACTCAATTGATGCAGGTAGTACAAGTATATCAGTTGAAATCAAAAATGGTGGAATTTCATATATAAGAGTATCGGATAACGGAAAAGGTATTGAAAAAGATGATTTAGAGATAGCTTTTGAAAGACATGCGACATCTAAGATTAGATCAAGTGATGATTTGTTAAAAGTAAATACAATGGGATTTAGAGGTGAAGCATTAGCTAGTATTGCAGCTGTATCAAATGTAGAATTAATATCATGTTTTAAGGATAGTGATATTGGTAATAGAATAATAGTTGAAGGTGGAAACATATTGCTATGTGAAGAATGTGGATGCCCAAAAGGTACAACTATTACTGTTAATAATATGTTCTATAATACACCTGTTAGATATAAATTTTTAAAAAGAGATTTTACAGAAGCAGGATACATAGAAGATATTGTTTGTAGATTAGCAATAATTAATCCACATATTAGTTTTAAGTTAATAAATAGTGGTAAGACAATTATATCAACAAGTGGAAATGGTGATATGGTAGATGTAATACATAATATTTATGGAAAGGATGTTTCATCTTTTTTAGTTAAAGTAGATTATGAGTATGAAGGATTAAAGATTAATGGATTAATAGGAAAACCACAAATAGCAAGATCAAATAGAAACAACCAAATTACATATATAAATAAAAGGCATGTAAAGAATAAAACGATGAGTGCTGCAATAGATGAAGCATATAAAACAATAATACCAAATGGCAAGTTTGCTTTTGCTGTTTTAAATCTAACTATAAATAATCAGTTAGTTGATGTAAATGTTCATCCAGCAAAACTAGAAGTTAGATTTCAAAATGAGGGTGATGTTTTTAAAGCAATATATCACGCGGTTAAGAGCAGTTTACTTGGAAATGATTTGTCTAGAATAATACAAGATAGTAATACAAAACAAGAAGATATTAAAAATAAAGTAATTGATGATATAAAACAAACTAATTTTAGTATGAAAGATAATATAAGTAGAATAACTAATTCAAATGAGCAGTATAATCAAATAAATAAACCATTAAATAATATAATTAATAATGATTCAGTTAATATATTAAGGGAGAATATTGAAAATAGATATGGTATAAACAACAATGTACAAAAAGAAGATATTGCTAAGAATCAAGATATAATAGATGAAGCAATTAATGATGAATTTGAATATAACAAAACAAATGAAATTAATAATAATGAAGAAAATAAAAAACAGGAAATTGCTTCAACAATTAATTTATTTGAGAAAATAGATGAAAACGAAGAAAGTAAGAAAGAATTTAAATATATTGGAACAGTGTTTAGTACATATAATATTATAGAATATTGTGGTGAAATGTACATAATTGATCAACATGCTATGCATGAAAGAGTATTATATGAACAAGTAAAAAAATCATATTATAGTGATGAGGTATTATCACAAATGATATTAATACCACAGATTATTACTTTAACAAATAGAGAAAATGATATTATAAAAGATAATATAGAAATGTTTGAAAAATCAGGATACATATTAGAAGAATTTGGTGATAATACATTTAAAATTACAGGTGTTCCATATATTTGTATAGATTTAGATGTTAAAGAACTATTTTTAGATATATTAGATGGAATAAACGAAAATGTCAAAACAAGCAGTGATGAAAAAATAGAAAAGTTTATTTCAACCATTGCTTGTAAAGCAGCAGTTAAGGCAAATATGAATTTAAAAGATGAAGAGGTAATTCATTTAATTGAGCAAGTGTTAGAGCTAGATAACCCATTTACTTGCCCACATGGAAGACCTACTGCAATAAAGATGAGTAAATATGATTTAGAAAGAAAATTTGGAAGGAAATAGTATGAAACAAAAGGTAATAGTAATTGTTGGACCTACTGCATCTGGTAAAACAGGTTTATCAATAGAGCTAGCAAAAAAAATAAATGGAGAAATAATTTCTTGTGATTCAATGCAAGTATATAAAGAAATGAATATTGGAACAGCTAAACCTACAATAGAAGAAATGCAAGGTATTAAACATTATATGTTTGATGTGGTAAGACCTGATGAAGAATTTAATGTAGCTAAATATAAACAGATGGCACAAACATGTATTGAGGAAATACTACAAAAAGGAAAAACTCCTATAATAGTTGGTGGTACAGGGCTATATGTTGAGTCATTAATATACAATATTGAGTTTTCTGAAACAAAAATAGATTATAAATATAGAGAAGAACTTGAAGATATTGCAAAAGAAAAAGGTAATGAAGAAATATACAATATGTTAAAAAAAATTGATATTGATATTACAAATAAAATTCATTTAAATGATACTAAAAGGATTATTAGAGCATTAGAAGTATATCATCAAACAGGAAAAAATATGACATATCATAATGAGCATTCAAGAAAAAATGAAACTAAATATGAATTTATGATATATGGACTTACTATGGATAGAGAAAAGCTATATAATAGAATAAATCAAAGAGTGGATATTATGCTTAATCAAGGTTTAATTGAAGAAGTAAAAGAGATATGTCAAAAATACAAGTCATTTCCTACAAGTATGCAAGGATTAGGATATAAAGAAGTAGTAAAATATCTGAATAACGAATATTCTTATGATGAGATGATAGATATACTTAAAATGGAAACAAGAAGATATGCTAAAAGACAATTAACTTGGTTTAGAAAATATAATAATCTTATATGGCTAAATGCAGATGAACTGAAAAAACAAGAAATGATAGAGAAAATTTGCATAGGTTATAATACAGAAGTAATGTAAAATGACATAAATATTACAAAAATATTACATTTGTTAAATTTAGACAAATATATATAAAAGATATTGATTTAAATCAATATCTTTTATATAATAATTTTAAATAACAAGATTTATTAGTTATAAAAAGGGGGAAAGATAATGGAAGAAAAGAGTAAATTGGATATTCCATATTATAAAGTTGCAAAAGAGGCTCTAATGAGTTGGAATGGTTTATCAGAAGAAGAAGCAATAAAAAAAATTGAAGAATCATCATTTGAGGAAATTGAGGGACAAGTTTGGGCAAAAGGTTCAATGGATTATGCAATAGATGGAATTACAAAGGCTTGCTTATTAGATGAAGAAGGAAAAGAAAAATTATCAGAAGTAGTGTATAATCAAAATGATGGACTTGAAGGACGTTTTGGAGCATATGATAAATTACCTATTAGAGCAAGAATGGAAGATAAAAATCCAAATGAAGTTATTATGGATACATTATTTGAAGTTCATGATGGATGGGTTAAAGATAATCAAAAGAAGTTTATGGCAAGAGAAAAGAAACATCAACATATGCCAAGTGAATTAATTGGTTGGAATGAAGTAAAAGCAGATTTGTTATTTGTAAAACCTATTTTTGAAACTCTTGGTGTTGAAGTTTCAGAAGAAAATTTAGAAAAAGTATATAATGGAAGGGTAAAAGAATTCTTTCTAAGTAAAGATATTAAAACAACTGCTGATTTATCAAGAGAAATTGCAAAAGGAGAAGAATTTTATCCGGCTTTAGAAGGACAAACTGATATTATTGAATTTCTAAATGATTCAAAAAATGTAGAAGAAATAGTGATACCACAAATTGAAGAAAAAGGTATAGGAAAAGTTGAGGATGTTAGAGAAAGTGTAGTATTGTCAGAAATAGCAAAAGATCCAAAAGGTGCAGATTTGGATAAATTAGATTATAAAGAAAGTGTAAAAGTAGCAGATTATATTGATAAAGAAAATAGCGGATTAGAAGAGAAACGAGATGATTTGATAGAAAAAAATAAAATAATAGATGCAATAAATGAAAAAATTGAAAAACGTAAACAGTTAAAAAAAGAAATTGCTATTGAAGAAGCTAAAAGAGGAAAAACAGATAAAGAATTTGATGAATAAATTTATATATAAGGAGAAAAAAATATGAATAATAATTTACCAATGAAAGAAGAAATAAGTTTTATAGGAAAGATTAAAAATTTTTTTAAGAAAATCTTTGGAAAGTCTAAAATTGAAAGCGTAGAGAAACAAATAAATACTAGAGAAACAATTAATAAGACAAGTTATCAGGAAAATGATTTTAATAAAAGTTTGAAAGCTGAACCTAATGCAGAATATATAGCTAAAATGAAACAAGAAGAATTTATACAACAAATAGAAAGCAATCCTGAGTTGTTATATGAATTGCCAATAGAAAAACTAAAGAAAATCGAACAGTATTATGACGAGTCTATTCTAGAATATGAAAAAAAACTTGATAATTTAAAAAAAGTAGGATAAAATACTATTGACAAAATATGGAAAATATGATATATAATAAATATGGGAAAATTAATGGAGGTAGAAATGAAATCTGTTATAATCCCATATTTTTTTTGTTGTATTTTGTCAGTTTTTATAGTATTTATATTCATATTATCAAATGGATATAATATAAGTTATGGTGAAACTACATACATATCAAATAATTCTTGGAACTTAAACAAAGAATATATCTGGCCAGTTATAGGGTATAATACAATAACATCATATTTTGGTAAAAGAAATGCACCAACTAAAGGAGCAAGTTCATATCATAGTGGAATTGATATAGGTGCACCTACTGGAAGTAATCTAGTTGCAATAACAAATGGTAAGGTTATATTTACAGGATTTAAAGGTGCAGGTGGATATACAATAATAATTGAAAATGCTAATATGCAAATTAGTTATTGTCATGTACATAATAATTATCTACCAAAAGTAGGAAGTTATGTTACAACTGGACAAGTAATAGGAAAAGTAGGACCTAAAAATGTATATGGTGTTAGTAATAATCCATATAAAGATAAAAATGGTAATCCTACAAATGGGGCAACAACAGGACCACATTTGCATTTTGGTATAAAAGTAGATGGTAAAAATGTAAACCCTTTAAATTATTTAACTATATAATTATGTATAAAACTATATTGTTTTGTATAAAATATATATGGTGATGAAAATGGATAATAAGATTAAAAAAGTTATTAAAACATATGAGTTTGTACCTGAATATTATAGATGGGTGACAATGTCAAAACAAAGAGAGATTGTAAATAAATTAGAAAACATAACAAATGAAAAGAAAATAGAAGATAATTTTAAATAAATAAACAAAAATCATGAAAAATAATCAAATTTAATTATTGAAAATATATTTAAATGGTATATAATATATACGAAGGTCAAAGAAAGTCAAAGTAAAAAAGAGGTGATATAAATGAGATTATCAGATATAATAGAACAATGGATTAAACAAAGCATTAGTGAGGAACAAGAAGGATATATTGATTTGCAAAGAAATGAACTGGCAAATAAGTTTAATTGTGTTCCATCACAAATAAATTATGTTATTGCAACTAGATTTAATACTGATAATGGATATTATGTTGAAAGCAAAAGAGGCGGAGGCCGGATATATTAGAATAAAAAAAGCTGACTATACTAATAATAATTATATTATGCATATAGTTAATTCTATTGGTAATGAAATTACTGATTATGAAACAAATATCTTTATAAATAATTTGCTAGAAAATGAGGTTATTACTAATAGAGAAGCAAAGTTAATAAAAGTTGCAACAAATGATAAAGTTCTACAATTGGATTTTGATATAAAAGACATTGTAAGGGCTAGTATATTTAAAAATATGTTAATTAATTTAATTTAAAGGAGGAGTTTTTTATGAAATGTGAAAAATGTGGTATTAATGATGCTAATGTAAGGATTGAAAAAAATATAAATGGAAATGTATCTAGGTATCGTTTATGTAGTAAATGTGCAAAGGAAATGAATATAGGTGTTAGATTTAGTTTATTTAATAATATCTTTAATAATTCTTTATTTGATACTTCAAGTATTAGAAGATTGCTAGGTAACAGTAATGACATGGTAGATGATTTTGGGTTTATTGATAGTGGAGAATCAGATATGTTTAATGATGATTTTGATTCATTGTTAAATAATATGAGCCAAAGTAAAAAATATAATAGTAAAAGATATTTTAAAAAGAAAAGTAACAAAAAAGATAGTATTGATGATTTAGAGGCAAAACTTCAATTAGCCATTAAAGAAGAAAGATATGAAGATGCAGCTAAATATAGAGATGAAATTAAGAAAATTAAGCAATAAATTATAATAAAGCTTGATTAATGGTTTAATTTAGGTTATTATTGTTAAAACTAAAAATAATAATACACAAACAATGTAATAAAGGAGGCATATATTATGTACAAATATACAGAAAGAGCTACAAGTGCAATACGAATAGCAGAGGGATTAGCAAATGAATTAGGACATAACTATATAGGAACAGAACATATTTTGTATGGATTAATTACAGAAGGTAATGGTGTAGCAGCAAAAGTTCTTGAAAATGTAGGACTTACAAAAGAAAATGTATATAATGAGATTATAAATTTAATAGGTAGTGGTACAAGGGGTAGTGATATCCTTGGATTTACTCCTCGTGTTAAAAGGGTAATTGAAATAGCATATATTGAAGCTAGAAGTGAAGGTAGTGGATATATAGGAACAGAACATATTTTACTAGGTATTATAAAAGATGGTGAGAGTGTTGCAACAAGGATTATGATGGATTTAGATGTTCAGCCACAAAAGCTATTTAGTGAACTTGAAAAAGTATTTATGCAAGATAATAATATAAATGGCACTGCAAATAGTTCAAGTAATAAAGCAAATACATCAACACCAACATTAAATCAATTTGGTAGAGATTTAACTAATATGGCAAAAGAGGGGAAATTAGATCCTGTAATAGGTAGACAAGATGAAATACAAAGAGTAATACAAATATTAAGTAGAAGGACAAAAAATAATCCTTGTTTAGTTGGTGAACCTGGTGTTGGTAAAACAGCAGTAGTTGAAGGGTTAGCTCAAAAGATAGTGTTAGGTGATGTTCCTGAGATATTAAAAGATAAAAGGGTTGTTACATTAGATATGTCATCAATGGTAGCTGGGACAAAATATAGAGGCGATTTTGAGGAAAGATTAAAAAAATCTTTAAAAGAGATTTCTGATTCTGGTGACACAATAGTATTTATTGATGAATTACATACTATTGTGGGAGCAGGTGCTGCAGAAGGTGCAATAGATGCAGCTAATATATTGAAACCTATGTTATCAAGGGGTGAAATACAATTAGTTGGTGCTACAACATTAAATGAATATAAAAAATATATTGAAAAAGATTCTGCACTAGAGAGAAGGTTTCAACCTGTAACAGTTGGTGAGCCAACTATTGAACAAACAATTGAAATTTTAAAAGGGCTTAAAGATAAATATGAAGCACATCATAAGGTTGTAATAACTGATGCTGCTATAATTGCAGCAACTAGTTTGTCTGCTAGATATATTAATGATAGGTATTTACCAGATAAGGCTATTGATTTAATTGATGAAGCTGCATCAAAGATTAAATTAAAAACTTATACACAGCCAGATAATATTACTAAACTACAAGAAAATGTGGAAAAATATAAAAAGGAAAAGGAAAATGCGATTAAGTCTCAAGAATTTGAAAAGGCAGCGACTTTAAGAGATAAAGAAAAAGCTGAAAAAGTGAAACTTGAAAAAGAGCAAGAAAAGTGGAAAACTAAAAATGATATATCAAAACCAGAACTAGATGCTCAAGATATTGCAGAGGTTATAAGCTTATGGACTGGTATACCTGCTAAGAATTTAACAAAAACAGAACAACAAAGATTAAAGAAATTAGAAGAAATATTACATGAAAGAATAATAGGGCAAGATGAGGCAGTATCTGCTGTATCAAGAGCTATAAAAAGGGGTAGAGTAGGATTAAAAGATCCTAAGAAACCGACAGGTTCTTTTATATTCCTAGGACCAACAGGTGTTGGTAAAACAGAACTTGCAAAAGCTATTGCTGAAAATTTATTTGGTGATGAAAATGCAATTATAAGGGTTGATATGTCTGAATATATGGAGGGTCATACTGTATCAAAATTAATTGGTTCACCTCCTGGATATGTTGGATTTGAAGAAGGTGGGCAATTAACTGAAAAAGTAAGAAGAAAACCATATTCTGTAATATTATTTGATGAGATTGAAAAAGCACATCCAGATATATTAAATGTTTTGCTACAAATATTAGATGATGGTAGATTAACAGATGGTCAAGGTAAAAAAGTTGATTTTAAAAATTGTATAATTATTATGACATCTAATGTTGGTGCAAAACTAATTACTGATAAAAATACAATTGGATTTGAAAATACTGCAGATACAGAAAGAGACTATAAAGATATTAAAGATAAAGTCATGAAGGAATTAAAGAAAACATTAAAGCCTGAATTTTTAAATAGGGTAGATGAAATAGTTGTATTCCATCAGTTAGATAAAAAAGATTTATATAAAATTACTGAAATATTGTTAAAGAATTTTGAAAAAAGATTACAGGCTAAAGACATTAAGATTAAGTTTGAAAAAAAGGTAATTGAATATATTGTTGAAAAAGGGTATGAAAAAGCATATGGTGCAAGACCACTAAAAAGGGCAATTCAATCTAATGTTGAGGATAAACTAGCAGAAGAAATGTTAAGTAATAATATTAAACAAGGTGATAGTATTGTTACAAAAATAAAGGATAATGAAATTGTATTTGAGCAAAATAAATAATATTGACAAACAATAAATGATTATGTATACTTTTACAGGAAATAAAATATTTTTGAAAAGGATAATAATCAGCAGGATTGCAGTACAGACGAAATACATACACATATTTCTGGCTGCGAGTAAGCTATACAAATAGAAAGACTTAGTTTTATATAAATTAAGTCTTTCTATTTGTATAAATTTTAACTTGACAATTTATAAATGATTATGTATACTTATATCGGCGAAAAAAATATTTTAAATAAGGAGGCATATTTATTATGGCTACAAAAAAAGATAAAGTTGAAAAAACAGTTGTTGATGTTCAGAAGGAAGCAGTGGAAAAGGTAATATCAAAGATTAATTTTACTGACGATGGAAAAGGAGAAGAATTAATTTCTGTATTACCTAAATTAATGGAGCAGCTTAATATTGCATTTGAAATCGAAAAAACAGGAAATTATGACAACGGTTTTTCAGACGGATATTTGACAGCGGTTGATGATATGGACATTATTTTATGTGAAGGTTGTCAATGCTGCGACGGATGTGATGACTGCGACGGATGTGATGGTTGTGAAGGCTGTGAAGGATGTGACGCCTTCGATGATGATGATGAGTGCTACGGCAGTGATGAAATATATGAAGATGATTAATCACTGAAAACAAAAAGGAAATATTAATTTATTTAATATTTCCTTTTTCTCTATTGCAATTTATCAATATCAAGAATATGACTATCTTTTTTATTTGAAAAATTATTAGGATTTTCTTTTGACACAATTCTCTTAGTTCTATTTATATTAATTTTAGGATATTTTCTGTTATTTAAATAAAGATATATTGTATTAAATATAAACTGAGCAAATAGTGTTAAATATATTCCTATAAAATAAACTACATCTAATTTAATTAATATTGCTGCATAAGTAAATATACTAAAAAATATTAATTGAAATATTAATATTATATATTTAACAGATTTAGGTATATATGTTTTATATTTAGAGAAATCTTTAAAACTTCTATGTGTACCTGCAAGTATTCCTATATATAATAATGCTAATATAAAAAACTTTACATATATTCCATAAGATGCAAGAGCATCAATTTTTAAAACATTAATACAAAAAATTAGTATTAACATAGCTATTGCCACAAATATAGACATGTTTAATATTTGTAACAACCATGTTTTTATACTAATTGAAAATACATTTATCTCATTATTTTGTTTCAAAATATTCACCTCTTTTTAGTATATATAAATTATCACTAATTATTTAATAAGTCAATAATTATTTTAATAATTATTATATTTTTTCTTTTGTAAAATATTTAATTTTAAAATATACTTGTTTTAATATTAAAAAGGATATATAATAATTTTGAAATAAATGTGTCACAAAGGAGGAAGAAATATGCTTAAAATATATAATTCAGATATACAAACAAATAAATTTTCTACTATAAATAATTTTCAAAAAGGATGTTGGGTAAATTTAGTTAATCCAACTAAAGAAGAAATTAATAGAGTATGTACAGAATTAAAAATAAATGAAGAAAATATAAAATATGCACTTGATTATGAAGAAAAAGCCAGAATAGATTTTGATGATGAAGATAATACAACATTATTTATTATAGATATTCCTGTTATTGAAGAAATAAATGGAACTAAAATGTATTCAACAATGCCAATAGGTGTGTTAGTGGTTAGAGATGATTATTTTATAACTGTTTCATTAAAAGAAAATAGAGTAATAGAAAGTTTTGAAAAGGGAAAAATTAAATCATTATCTACATATAAAAAAAGTAGATTTGTTTTACAAATTTTATATAGAAATTCAGAATATTTCTTGGAATGTTTAAAACAAATTAATAAAAAAACAGAAATTGCAGAATATATATTACAAAGGTCAATGAAAAATAAAGAACTACTAGAATTACTAAATTTAAAAAAGAGTTTAGTGTATTTTACTACATCATTAAAATCAAATGAGTTAGTCATGGAAAAAACAATGAGAGGTAAAATAATTAAACTATATGAAGAAGATGAAGACATGCTTGAAGATGCAATAGTTGAAAATAAGCAGGCTATAGAAATGAGTAAAATATATAATGATATTTTAAATGGTACAATGGATTCATATGCGTCAATAATATCAAATAACTTAAATGGTGTTATGAAGTTTTTAACATCTATTACGATTGTACTAGCTATTCCAACAATGATATCTAGCTTTTGGGGAATGAATGTAGGACTTCCTTTTCAGGCAAATAAATTAGGTTTTGCAATAATGATATTTACATCAGCAGTTCTTACATTACTTGTAATATGGTGGTTAAAGAAAAAAGATATGTTAGATTAGGCGTATAAGAAAAATAATGCTACCAATTTGACATTTTATATAAATAAGTATATACTTATTAAAGATATAATGAGATGTAATTAATATATATTTGGAATGTTCGGAAAGTTTTGAATTTATATTCTGAGATGAATATAAATATTTTATGTTGCGGAAATAAATAATTAATTAAAATAAGGAGGAGATTTATATTATAAATAAAAAAGAAAAATTAAGAATAATACCACTTGGCGGTATGCAAGAGATAGGAAAGAACATGACTGTATTTGAGTATGGTAATGATATGATAGTAGTAGATTGTGGTTTGTCCTTTCCAGAAGACGATATGTTAGGTATAGATTTAGTTATACCAGATGTATCATATTTGATAAAAAACAAAGATAGAATAAAAGGTATGGTTATAACACATGGTCATGAAGACCATATAGGAGCAATACCTTATGTATTAAAACAACTTAATGTTCCAATCTATGCAACAAGATTGACATTAGGATTAATAGAAGTAAAACTTGAAGAACATAGAATGCTTAAAACAACAAAATTAAATTGTGTTAAGCAAGGAGATACAGTTAATTTAGGTGCATTTAAAGTAGAATTTATTAGAACATCTCATAGTATAGCAGATGCAGTAGCACTTGCTATTCATACACCACTTGGAGTTGTAGTTCATACAGGTGATTTTAAAGTAGACTATAGCCCATTAGATGGACAAATTATGGATTTTGCAAGATTTGCAGAACTTGGTAAAAAAGGTGTACTAGCACTATTATCTGATAGTACAAATGCTGAAAGACCTGGATATACAATGTCAGAAACTACAGTTGGAGCTGTATTTGATGATATTTTTGATGATTGTGATAAAAGAATAATTGTTGCAACGTTTGCATCAAATGTGCATAGAGTACAACAAATATTTAATTCTGCTATGAAACATAATAGAAAAGTAGCAGTTGTTGGAAGAAGTATGTTAAATGTAATTGGTGTTGCTAAAAAACTAGGTTATTTAACAATTAGTGAAGACTGTTTGATAGATATTGACCATATAGCAGCATATAAAGATGAAGAATTAACAATAATAACTACTGGTTCACAAGGTGAATCAATGTCAGCATTATCTAGAATGGCAGTAGGTGATCATAGAAAAGTAGAAATAACTAATAATGATTTAATCGTTATTTCAGCATCTCCAATACCTGGTAATGAAAAATCATTATCAAAGGTTATTGATGAACTATTTAAAAGAGGTGCGGATGTAATATATCATTCATTAGCAGACATACACGTTTCAGGACATGCATGCCAAGAAGAATTAAAATTAATGTTGTCATTAGTTAAACCAAAATTTTTTATGCCAGTACATGGTGAATATAGACATTTACAAAGTCATGCCGCAATAGCGAAAAAACTAGGTATTGAAAAAAGAAATATATATACTATGACAAATGGTAAAGTACTAGAAATAGACGAAAAAGGTGCAAGACTATTAGGATATGTTCCATCAGGTAAAGTAATGGTTGATGGACTTGGCGTAGGTGATGTAGGTAATATAGTACTTAGAGATAGACAGCATTTATCACAAGATGGATTATTAGTTATAGTTTTAACTATGGATTCTAGTACAGGATCAATAGTTGCAGGACCTGATATAATTTCAAGAGGATTTGTTTATGTAAAAGAATCTGAAACTTTAATGGAAGATATTAAAAAATTAATAAAAAAACAATTAGATAATTTTGAAAAAAATAATATAAAAGATTGGTCAACTATTAAATCAGGACTTAGAGATGAGGTAAGAGAGTACTTATATACTAAAACTAAGAGAAATCCTATGATCCTGCCAATTATAATGGAGGTATAAAATGAGTAAAGAATTAGCAGATTTATTATTGCCTAATATTGATAAAGATGTTTCGTATTATGATAATATGTATAAACCAAGGAATTTAAAAGAAGGTGAGGTTGTAACTAGATTTGCACCATCACCTACTGGTTTTGTTCATATGGGTACACTATATACAGCATTAATTAATAGAATAGTAACAGATACTAAAGGTGGTATTTTCATGCTTAGAATTGAGGATACTGACCAAAAAAGAGAAGTTGAAAATGGTGTACAACAAATTGTTGAAGCTTTTAATGATTATGGTTTAGAAATTGATGAAGGTATGATAGGGGAAAATGAAGAAAAAGGACAGTATGGGCCATATAAACAAAGTAATAGAAAAGAGATTTATCAAACTTTTGTTAAACATTTTATCGAAAAAGGATTAGCATATCCATGTTTCTGCACAGAAGAGGATTTAAATAGTATTAGAGAAGAACAAGAAAAATTAAAGGTTAGAACAGGATATTATCGTTCTTTTGCTAAATGTAGAAATTTAACATTTGATGAAATAAAGAAAAAAGTTGAAGTTGGTGAGAAATACATAATTAGATTTAAATCAAATGGGAATTATGATAAAAAAATAAAATACAAAGATTTATTAAAAGGTGAAATTGAATTTCCAGAAAATGATCAAGATATAGTTATATTGAAATCAGATGGACTTCCAACATATCATTTTGCACATATTGTTGATGATTATTTAATGAAAACAACACATGTTATACGAGGTGATGAATGGATATCATCTGTACCATTACATTTACAACTATTTGCAACTGCTGGTTTTAAAGCACCTAAATATGCTCATGTTGCACCTATTATGAAAGAAGAAAATGGTAATAAACGTAAATTGAGTAAAAGAAAAGATGTAGAAGCGGCTGTGACATATTATGTTGAACAAGGTATTCCAGTACTTGCAGTTAAGGAATATTTATATAATATAATAAATTCTAATTTTGAGGATTGGAGAAGACAAAACGCTAATAAGGATTTAAAGGAATTTCCATTTTCTTTTAATAAAATGAGTGCTAGTGGTGCACTGTTTGATCATGTTAAATTAATTGATATATCAAAAAATGCTATTTCAAGAATGACTGCAAAAGAAGTATATGAATTAGGACTAAAATGGGCGAAGTCATTTGATATAGAACTTGCAAATTTAATGGAAAAATATCCTGATTATACTATTAGATTATTAGATATTGAAAGAACTGGAAATAAAGTTAGAAAAGATATTTCAAAATGGTCAGATTTAAGAGAAATACTAGAATATATGTATGATGAAGTGTTTTATGAAAAGAATTTTGAGTATGTTTTTCAAAACATTAATGATAAAAACGATATTGAGAAAATACTAAGTGAATATATTAAAATATATGATGTAAATGATGATAAAGAATTATGGTTTGACAAAATGAAAGAAATGGCTGGAAATTTAGGTTATGCAAAAGAAGTAAAAGAATACAAACAAAATCCAGATATATATAAAGGACATATTGGTGATGTTAGTATGGTAATTAGAGTTGCATTAACTTCAAAACAAAATACACCAGATTTATATGAGTTACTTAAAAATCTTGGTATAGAAAGAATACAAAAAAGATTCGAAAAATGTATAAAAGAAATATAATTGGATATAATATTAATAGAAATAGATGAAAGTATGAATTTGTACTTTTGTCTATTTTTTTATAATATAAGATAATACAATAAATAGTACATAATGTTGCAATTTACATAATATTGTGTTATACTTTTAATGGTAAAAATAGTTATATATAACATGTAAAAATTTTTTATATGAAGAAGGGAGAATAATTATGGGAGTATTGTATAGTGCAAATAGTTATTCAACATTAGCTGTATTCGAAAATGGAGTTGTTTATGATGATGCACGGAAAATTAGCGTATTAGGAACATATAGTAATGGAACTATTTATTCTGGTTCTGGAATATATTCAAATTGTGTTGGATTCTATAGCGGAGGACAGATAAAAGGGTCAGGATATTTACAACATGTACAAGGTTATATAACAGGCAATACAGTTTATTCAGGTAATAATACAGTATATTCTAAAAGAGTAGCAACATTTAATGGAGATTCAGAAGGTGCGGCAGCGGCAGCATTATTATTGAGATTGTTTAATAGTAATTCAGAAGAAACAGAAACAACAAACTATCAATCTGCATCATCAACATGTTCTTCATATGGCTCAAAATCAACATCTGGACTTTGGGTAATGGTATATGGACCACCAGTTTTGATTTTTTTATTACTTACTTTAGATATTTGGCCTAAAGCACTTGCATCAAAATATAACAGCTTTGTTTCTTGGCTATCAGATGGATTTCATAATATAATAAATACAATAACAACTTTTTTTTCGCAGATATATCCGATTCATTATATTATGTTGATTTGCATTATTATAGCTATAGTTATGATTGTTAAAGAATGCAAAGAACATTAGTAAATTAAATTAGAAGAAGATAACATGTATTGAAATTAATCAATACATGTTATCTTTTTAGTATAATCAATATTATTTTTTTTACAATATATATTTGAAGACAAAATATCTTTTTCAAATAATTTATTTAAACCATATTTATCAACATACCTTTTTACAGATGTAATAACTGGTATGTCTGTATTATTAGAAATTTCATTTAAAAGCTCTTTACCTTTTTTATTAAATCCTAAAACTCGTATAAATTGTATATCTTGTTTTTCAATATCATTAAATTCTGATTTTGTCATATCTAAAAGAATATGTAGAAGAATTCTTTGTATTTTAGTTTTTGTGAATCTTTTAGATATTACTAAATCAATTAATTCATAAATATCATCTGTTTCATAACAATACTTCTTGAATGTGTTTTCTAAGCCCTCAGTGACCTCTAAAACCTCTTTTAACTCATTAGTCGGCATCTTCCTAATTAAATAAATAATTTCCTTTTCAAAGGCTTTTAAACTGTTTTTAGATGTGCTGTTAATATCATTATTAATCATTAAATCAAAAGTAGTATTTGGAACAACCCTTTTTAATAAATCAACATCATTTTCAGATATATTTTCTTTATCAAGTAAATGTCTAATTGCTGTTGCACTACAAATATCAGAATTAATATCGGTATCTGTATAGTTACAATTTGTTCTAGCAATATTTAAAGGTGTAATGTCACTGTTTGTTTTATTTAATGCTTTTAAATATTCTATTGCAAGTATATTATTAGAGGATTGTAACAAATTACCAATATCTTTATTATCTAAAAATTTACTAATAGCATTTTCTCTGGCTTTTGCAAAAGAAATACCTAGATTTAATTCTTTTTTTAAGATTTCTTTAAATTCAATTGTTTCATCTGAAAGAATATTTGCAATTTGTTTTAATTTACTAATATCTGTTTCTTCTGAACCAAAAGAAACAGTATCAATTATCCCAAGTTTATTTAAAATTTTAATACTATAGTTTGCAAAAAATTCTGCTGAATTTAAAGCATAATATGTAGGTAATTCTATGACTAAGTCTACACCTGATTTTAATGCCATTTCTGTTCTTATCCATTTATCATATATGGCAGGTAAGCCTCTTTGTGTAAAATTACCACTCATAATACATATTAAGTTATCTGATTTTGTAAATTCTTTTGTTTTTGTTAGATGATATAAATGTCCATTGTGCAACGGATTATATTCAGCAACAATTCCTATATTTTTCATATTTACCTCACTTATTATGATATAAATTATATCATTTTTATGTAACATACTCAATCTAAAAGCTAATATTTGCTTTATATTTTATTAAATATTACAGTTTTGTTACATTTTATAAAATACTTGAAACATAAAATGGCATAATATATAATAAATAAAATGGAAGGAGGTGGAATTAATGAAAAAAAGTAAAATAATTTTATCTACTGCATGTTTAGTGCTAGGAATTGGATTGGGTGTATTTGCAGATAATATAAACGAAAAAATACAAGCTATAAAAAGACAAGATATAAATATAAAGTTTAATAATAGTATACAATCAATGTATGATGCAAATGGAGTTAGAGTGTATCCATTAAGTTATAATGATACAACATATGTTCCAATAAGAGCAGTAAGTAATATTTTTGGCGTTGCTGTTAATTGGGATGAAGCTACTCAAACAGTTTTGTTAGGTGAAAATAGTGATTGGGATTATTTAGAAAAAAGTAATGTTGATAAAGGTGATAAAAGTAAATGGCATCAAGATAATCTGAACTATACATATAATGGTGTAAAATACAATACTGGTATCAAAGTTGAAGATACAGGAGAAACTTTATTTGGTAATAATCCATATGATTTTACATTAGGATTAAAATATAAACAATTATCTTGTAAGGTAATAACTCAGTCAGAAGTTACAGTTCCTTGTAGAATAGTTATAACAGATAAAGATACAAAAGTTAATTTGTATGAGAAATTAACTGAAACAAATAAGGCAGAAGATATATTAATAGATGTAACAGGATGTGATAATATTGACATATATATTTACTATAACAACTTTTTTGATGAAATGCCAGGTAAAAATACTATATATGTAGTTGATATGAAAGCAAAATAAAATAAATAGTTAAAAATAAGTATTAATTAGCGTTAGTACTTATTTTTTTTATGTATAAAAAAGAGTGCAATTAATATTGTAATTTATAAATTTTAATATTTTTCTAATTTTATACTTGACCAGAATATATTTTTAACATATTATATATATGTTAATTAAAAAATATAATAAAGGGGGAAAAAATATGCCAATAGTTACATCAAAGGAAATGTTTAAAAAGGCTCAGGAAGGTGGGTATGCAATCGGTGCATTTAATGTTAATAACATGGAGATAATCCAAGGAATAACAGAAGCTGCAAAGATTGAGCAAGCTCCACTAATACTTCAAGTATCAGCTGGCGCAAGAAAATATGCAAAACATGTATATTTAATGAAATTAATTGAAGCTGCAGTAGAAGATACTGATTTGCCAATAGTAGTTCATTTAGATCATGGACCAGATTTTGAAACTTGTAAATCATGTATTGATGGAGGTTTTTCATCAGTAATGATAGATGGTTCAAAATATGATTTTGAAGAAAATATTGAACTAACAAAAAGAGTTGTAGATTATGCACACGAAAGAGGTGTTGTAGTTGAAGCTGAAATAGGTAAACTTGCTGGGATAGAAGATGATGTTAATGTAGATGCAAGTGATGCTATGTTTACAGATCCTAATCAAGCAGTAGAATTTATCGAAAGAACAGGTTGTGATAGTTTAGCTATTGCAATTGGCACAAGTCATGGTGCATATAAATTTAAAGGAACACCTAAATTAAGATTTGATATTTTAGAAGAAATTGTTAAAAGAACAAATCATTTTCCAATTGTATTACATGGTGCATCAACTGTTATACCAGAATTTGTAGAAAAATGTAATAAATATGGTGGTCAAATACCAGGAGCACAAGGTGTACCAGAAGATATGCTTAAAAAAGCTGGACAACTTGGTGTTGCAAAAATTAATATTGATACAGATTTAAGATTAGCAATGACTTCAAGTATAAGAGAGTTCTTTATGGAAAATCCAAGTAAATTTGATCCAAGAGAATATTTATCACCTGCAAGAGATGCTATAAGAGAAATGGTACAACATAAAATAAAAAATGTATTAGGTTGTAATAATAAAATATAGGAGGAATTATATATGAGTATTATTAAAGTAAAAGGCAGTGGAGAGATAAAGGTTAAACCGGATATTATTGAATTTAGAATTAACTTTAATGTTATTGATAAGAAATATGATATGGCAATAAATAATGAAATTGATAAAATAGATAGTTTTTTTCAGATATTAAGTAATAATGAAATTGATAAAGAAAAGTTTAAAACTTTAAATTATTCTGTTAAACCATATTATGAGACTAAAGAAACAGGAATAATAGAGAAGAAAAATGAACAGGTATTTGCTGGATATCAAGTATCTAGAAATGGAATTTTAGAAATAAAGTTAGATTTTCAATTAATGGAAAAATTAATATATGAATTTGAAAAATTGGGTGCAAAAGTTACATACCAATTTGGAATTTCAGATAAAGAAGCTAGTAAAAAAGAAGCAATGAAACAGGCATATAGCAATGCTTATGAAAAAGCCTTTTTATTAGCAGAAGTTTCAAATATGCAATTAGATGGATATGAAGAAATAAGTTACGAAGTTCCAATATCATATAATACTTATTCAGAAACAGCTTATTTTAAAGGTGCTATGATGAATAAAGAAATGTCAATAGGTAATTTAGCAGATACATTTAATATAAATGATATTGTTATTAAAGAAAACATATATGTTGTCTGGAGAGTAAAATAAAAATATAAAAAATTATATAAAAAGATTGTATTATTCACAAATTTAATATAAAATGTGAATGAAATTTGGATAAAATCCACAAAATATATTTTAGGAGGTATGAATTATGTCAGTAAAAATAGGAATTAATGGTTTTGGTAGAATAGGTAGTTTAACATTTCAAGCTGCATTAGGAAAAGAAGATGTTGAAGTAGTAGCAATAAATGATCCATTTATTGATGCTAAATATATGTCATATATTGTAAAACATGATACAATACATGGTGCCTTTAAAGGAGAGGTTACTTCAGAAGATGATACATTAATTGTAAATGGAAAAAGAATAAATGTATATAATGAAATGGATCCTTCAAATATTCCATGGGGAAAAGAAGGAGCTGAATATATATTAGAATGTTCAGGTGTATTTACTACAATTGAAAAAGCATCAGCACATTTAAATGGAGGAGCTAAAAAAGTAGTTATAAGTGCACCATCAGCAGATGCACCAATGTTTGTTATGGGTGTTAATAATGATAAATATACTAGTGATATGACAGTTGTATCAAATGCATCTTGTACTACTAACTGTTTAGCACCACTTGCAAAAGTAATAAATGATAATTTCGGAATTGTTGAAGGATTAATGACAACAGTTCATTCAATAACAGCTACACAAAAAACAGTTGATGGAGCATCTAAAAAAGATTGGAGAGGTGGTAGAGCAGCAAGTTATAATATAATACCATCATCAACAGGTGCAGCAAAAGCAGTAGGTAAAGTAATACCAGAATTAAACGGAAAATTAACAGGTATGTCATTTAGAGTACCAACAGTTGATGTTTCAGTAGTTGATTTGACTTGTAGATTATTAAAACCAGCAAGTTATGATGAAATATGCAGTGCAGTTAAGAAAGCCTCAGAAGGAGAATTAAATGGAATATTAGGATATACTGATGAAGATTTAGTATCATCTGACTTTATACATGATTCACATACATCAATATTTGATCAAAAAGCAGGTATTCCATTAAATGATAATTTTGTTAAATTAATTGCGTGGTATGATAATGAATGGGGTTATTCAAATAAATTAGTTGATTTAGCTGTTCATATGTCAAAAGTGGACAATAAATAATTAAAATATATAAACATAAAATGAGGCGAATGAATAATTCGCCTTTATATAAATTAGGAGGATGAAATATATGAATAAGAAAAATGTTGAAGACATAGATGTAAATGGTAAAAAGATTTTAGTTAGATGCGATTTTAATGTACCACAAGATGAAAATGGAAATATTACTGATGACAGAAGAATTGAATCTGCACTTAAAACAATTAAATATTTATTAAATAATAATGCAAAAGTAATATTATGTTCTCATTTAGGTAGACCTAAAGGAGAATTTAATATGAAATATTCTTTAAAACCAGTTGCAGATAGATTAACTGAGCTTTTAGGACAAGAAGTAAAACTTGCAAAAGATGTAATTGGTGAAGATGCACAAAATTTAATAAATAATATGCAAGAAGGACAAGCTATATTATTAGAAAATGTTAGATTTCATAAAGAAGAAGAAGAAAATGACCCAGAGTTTTCAAAAAAATTAGCATCATTAGCACAAATATATGTTAATGATGCATTTGGAACTGCACATAGAGCACATGCTTCAACAGCAGGTGTTGCAGACTATTTACCAGCAGTTGCAGGATATTTAATTGAAAAAGAAATAGAAGTATTAGGAAATGCCTTAAATAACCCAAATAGACCATTTGTAGCAATATTGGGTGGTAAAAAAGTATCAGATAAAATAGGTGTTATTGAAAACTTAATTGATAAAGCAGATAGTATAATAATCGGTGGAGGAATGACATATACATTTTTAAAAGCACAAGGATATGAAGTTGGAAAATCAATATGTGAAGTAGATAAATTAGATTTAGCACTTGATTTATTAGAAAAAGCAAAAAATAAAGGTGTTAAAATGTTATTTCCATTAGATACTGTTTGTGGAGCAGAATTCTCAAATGATACAGAGGCTGTATTAGTAAAATCAACTGAAATACCAGAACATTTAGAAGGACTAGATATAGGGCCTGAATCTATAAAAGCTTTTTCTGAGGAACTTAGAAAAGCAAAAACAGTAATGTGGAATGGTCCAGTTGGTGTTTTTGAGTTTGATAAATTTGCAGTTGGTACAAATGAAATAGCAAAAGTTTTGTCTGAAATTGATGCAACTACTATTATTGGTGGAGGAGACAGTGCAGCAGCTATTGAAAAACTTGGATATGCTGATAAAATGACACATATATCAACAGGAGGAGGAGCCTCACTTGAATATATAGAAGGAAAAGTTTTACCTGGAATTGCTTGTTTAAATGATAAATAGTAATATAAAATGAGGTGGTATTGTGGCTAAAGAATTAATTGGTGAAATAGATAATGAAATAATTGAATATTTTTTTAATGTGGAGCAAGACTATTTAATTGATTTAAAAGAGAAAAAAGGATATGAAGCTTTAAAAGAGACACTTCGAAAATTCCCTATTAATAAATTAAAAGATATGATTAATGATAAAATTGAACAAATTCCAAATAAGATTGAGCAAAATAAAAAAGGAGAGATTTCTGATGAAGATGTTCAAAGACAACAAGGTGAGATTTCTGTCATGTGTGAAGCATATGCAGAAGAAGTAATAGAACAAGATTTAGAAAAACATGATGATTTAATATTAGCGCAAAGACTAATAGAACTTGAAAAAGACAGAAAAGAAAAAGAAAAAGAGCATATAATGAACAAATATGATAATGATATTACAAAAAGTAGTTTGTTTGATAGGGATAGATTAGATAGAATTGAAAAAAGAGATGATTATTTAAATAATAGACAAAAACAATTAGATAATCAGATAAAAAGCACAGCAATAATTGAGCCAGATGAAAGAAAAGATAATAATTCTGAAATACCAGATATAGTTTTGTAGAGTTGGAGAAGAATATGGAATATTTAGACATTGTCGATGAAAACAATAATTTAACAGGTAAAGTTGAAGAAAGACAAGTTGTCCATACACTTGGATTATGGCATAAAGAGGTTGCAATTTGGGTAATTAATGAGAACAATGAAATACTATTACAAAAAAGGGCTAGTACTAAAAAACAAGCCCCTAATATGTGGTCAATTTGTGCAGGACATATAGATTCGGGTGAGGATATAGAAGTATCTGCATTAAGAGAGCTAAAAGAAGAAATAGGCATGGAAACAAAAAAATTAGGAGAATGTTTAGTAATTAAGGAAGAAGAATATTTTTCTGAAAGAAATATAAATAGAATTTTTACATACCACTATTTTTGCAAAACTAATATGAAAATAGATGAATTTAAAATTCAAGAGGAAGAATTAAGTGAACTTAAATATATTTCATTTGAAGAGTTTAAAAAAATTATTGATGAAAAAACTCCTAATTATACTTTTTCAGATGACCCATATGTATTTGATATAATAAAAGAAATTGAAAAAAATATTAATATAAATATTTTTTGTTAATTTGCACATAATATATTTAAAATATATTATGTGGAGGTAATTATGAAATATGTTGATATTGTAGATGATAAAAACAACTTTACTGGTGAAAAGGTTAATTTGGATGAGGTTTTTAAAAATGGGTTATGGCATAGAGAGGTTTCAATCTTTGTTATGAATAATAAAGATGAAATATTGTTGCAAAAAAGACCTAATACTAAAGAAAGAAAACCTAATATGTGGACAGTATGTTCAGGTATTGTTGAATCTGATGAAGATGTAATAGCAGCAGCTGTTAGAAAACTTCATAATGAATTAGTTTTAAATGTTACAATTAATGATTTAGAACTAATTGAAATTTGCATAGAACAAAATAAACTAGAAGATGAGCAAAATAATAATTTTAGATATATATATTTATTAAAAACAGATAAGAAATTAGATGATTTTAATCTTAATCCAGAAGAGGTTGCAAACTTAAAATATGTAGCAATTGATGAGTTAGAAACGTTTATAAATAGCAAAGAAAGAGATGTAACTTTTTCAAATGAAGGATATATTGATGCAGTTATAGCTCAAATTAAAAGAAGAACAAAATAGCAATAAAAAAATTTAAACAAAATAATGGAGGTAGTAATTATATGAGAAAGAAAATTATAGCAGGAAATTGGAAAATGAATAAAACACCAGAGGAAACAATTGTATTTATAGAACAATTAAAAAAATTAGTAGTGGGTAGTGAAAATGAAATAATTATTTGTGTACCATATATTGATTTATTAGCAGCAATTAAATTTTGTGAAGCCACTAACATAAAAGTTGGTGCACAAAACATGCACTATAAATCTAATGGTGCATATACAGGGGAAGTAGCACCAGAGATGTTAACATCTATTGGTTGTGAATATGTAATTATTGGACATTCTGAAAGAAGAATGTACTATAATGAAACTGATCAAGATGTCAATTTGAAAATTAAATCAGCTTTTGAAAATGGACTTAAACCTATTGTTTGTGTAGGAGAAAGCTTGGAGCAAAGAGAACAAGGATTAACAAATGATATTATTTCAAATCAAACTAGATTAGCTCTAGAAGGTATAGAAGAAGAACAAGTAAAAAGAATAATATTTGCATATGAACCAATTTGGGCAATAGGAACGGGTAAAACTGCTTCTAATGATGATGCAAATGATGCAATTAAAACTATAAGAAATCAAATTGCAAATTTATATAATCAAGAAGTAGCAGATGAAGTTATTATACAATATGGTGGGAGTGTTAAATCATCTAATGCAAAGGGATTATTTGAAATGTCAGATATTGATGGTGGATTAGTTGGTGGAGCAAGCTTAGATCCAGAAGAATTTGCTAGAATTGTTAATTTTGATAGAATATAATAATATACAAAAATTAAACTACAAATTGAGTAATCAAGGAGTAGTTTTTTTGTTACAGAAATATTACAAATTTTAAAAAAAAGAAGGGAAATGTTGAAAGTTAAAAGTAAGTCAGATATAATCGAATTATAGAAAGATAGGAGGAATGTAAATGAAAAAATTTTTGAGTGTTTTTTTGGTAATGTTTAGTATTTTGGCAATGTCAACATGTTATGGTGCATATTCAGATATAAGTAATAGTGAATATGCAGATGCAATAGAGTATTTAAGTAATCTAGATATCATATCTGGTTATGAAGATGGTACATATAAACCAGATAAAGCTATTACAAGAGCAGAAATGGCGAAGTTATTAGTTGAAACAAGTGGTGTAGATATTAAAAATATAGATGGAAGTAAATCAATATTTAAAGATGTATTAACATCACATTGGGCAATAAAATATATAAATGTTGCAGCTTCACAAGGGTTAATTAAAGGTGATGGTAATGGTACTTTTAGACCAGATGATACTATAAATTATGCAGAAACAGTAACAATGGTAATTAGAATGTCAGGATATGACGTAAATGTTGAAGGTCTTGGAAATTGGCCTGATAATTACATAGGTAAAGCAAAAGAATTAAATTTATTTAATGATATGACAGCAGAGCAAAGTGACTCATTAGCAAATAGGGGTGCAGTTGCTCAAATATTATATAATAATGTAAAACAGGTAAATACTAATCCTGAGTATCCAATTATAAAAGCATATGATAAACTTATGTTATTAGTTAATAATGCTATGGATGGTAATCTTTCAGTGTTAGATAAATATGGTCATGATATTTCGATGAAAACTATTATAGATGCCAATATAAACATTCAAGGAGATATATTTGAGGGAGATAGCGAAATAGAATTATTAAAAGGTATAATTAATGATTCTAAATTAGAAGTTGTAACAAACAGTAGTATAAATAATAAATTTATTCAATTTATTGCAACTTGGTTAGTTGATAATGAAAAAATGCTAGAAGGAGAACTTAATATATCAAATGATAAAATATATGTAAAAGTAAAAGATATATTTGATAAATATTTAATTGAACAATCTGATTCATCCATATTTGATGAGCTATTAAGCAATACAGAGCCATTAACTGACGACAAAAAAATATACATAAATGAAACATTAAAATCAATATATAATGTAATATCACAAAAAAACGTTACAACATCAAACGAAACAATTGATATTGGTAATATAAAAGAAAATGTTAAAAAAACAGTAATTACAATAGATGAAGTTGATATTATGAAAATGAATTTAGATCTGTATGAAAGAATGGTTAATAATGAACAATTAATTAGGGCATATTATGGTAATATTTATAATATAGTCGAAAATGAAGATGAAACAGATTATTGGAGTAGAAATGTAACAATTAATCAATTAAAAGAAGACATGAAAAGGCAAATTGATAGCTTGAAAGAAAACATACAAAAAGGTGGTAGTGAATATTATAAAAAAGAATATACAATTACAATTTATTCAAAAGGAGAATTATGTAATATAATAGGAATGGATTTTGAGTATAAAGATACTGATTCATATGAAAACTCAGCAGATAATGTAGTTAATATAATTGCAAGAGCGTCAAAAGATAGATTTATAATATCATTTAGTAAAAATCAGTATTATGACGAAGCATTAATTGAACTTACTATAAATTTAGATACAGAGATACTAGATCAAAAAGTAGTTATTCCATCATTTAATAGTACTATTGAAGAATTAGATGAAGAAACTCAAAAGAAATTAGAAAATAAAATAATAGAAATTATAAAAAAAATGGGATATGGAAGACAATATGAAGAAGTTTTAAAACAGCAAAATGAACAATTAGAGTATGCAAAAAAGGCAGTATTTTTTAATGATATATCAACTGTGCAAGAAGCTGTAACTTTAGCCAGATTTAATAATATATCTAATGAGGTCAATGATTGGGATGGAATATCATCATATGATACAGTTGTAGTTAATGGCGTTGTCTGTAACAAGTTTTTATCAAATGCTAGTGAAAAATTATACTTATCATATAAAAATATAGATGATTATGCAGTTGATAAACAATCAGGAATGGTTTATTATATTAATGGTGTTATAATTCAAGAAGAAGATGGAATATATACATACTACAATAGAATAACATATGTAAAAGGTGCACAAAATGGTGCAATAGAGCTAAAAGAATATAAATAAACATATATAAACTATACAGAAAGTAATGTAAAAAAACCACATTACTTTCTGTTTTTGTCTAGACATTATTTGAGTTTAGGTATATAATAATTTTGCAAATAAAATACATTTTAAGTATGTTATAAAACATATAGAAAGGACAAATAATGAATAATAAATTAGTAATGTTAGCAATTTTAGATGGTTATGGTATAAATGAAAATGAAAAGGGAAATGCAGTTAAGTTAGCAAATACTCCTAATTTAGACATGTTATTTAGAACATATCCAAATAGTAAAGTTGAAGCAAGTGGGGAAGCTGTTGGATTACCAGAAGGACAAATGGGTAATTCAGAAGTAGGGCATACAAATATAGGTGCTGGTAGAATAGTTTATCAAGAATTAAGCAGAATAACAAAAACAATAAAAGATGAAACTTTTTTTAATTATGCAGAATTAATTGATGCAATAGATAATTGTAAAAAGAATAATACTAACTTACATATTTATGGCTTATTATCAGATGGAGGAGTTCATAGTCATAATACTCATTTGTATGCATTACTTGAATTATGTAAGAAAAATGATTTTAAAAACGTGTATGTTCATGCATTTTTAGATGGAAGAGATACACCGCCAGCATCAGGTGAAAAGTACTTATTAGAGTTACAAGAAAAAATGAAAGAAATTGGTGTAGGAAAGATTGCTACAATTATTGGTAGATATTATGCAATGGATAGAGATAATAGATGGGAAAGAGTACAAATTGCATATAATGCATTAGTTAAAGGTGAAGGAACATTAACTAATTCTATATCTAGCGGTATAGAAAATTCATATCAAAGTGAAGTGTTTGATGAGTTTGTAAAACCTATAATTGTATGTGAAAATGATATTCCATTACCTAGAATAGGTAAAAATGATTCAATAATATTCTTTAATTTTAGACCAGATAGGGCAAGAGAAATAACAAGAACTTTTGTTGATGAAACTTTTGATAAATTTGAAAGAGAGTACTTTAAAGTTAATTACACTTGTTTTACACAATATGATGAACAAATGCCAAATGTTAAAGTTGTATTTAAACCAGTTCAATTGATAAATACATTTGGAGAATATATAAGTAATAAAGGATTAACACAATTAAGAATTGCTGAAACAGAAAAGTATGCACATGTAACATTTTTCTTTAATGGTGGTGAAGAAAAAACGTATTCAAATGAAGATAGAATTTTAGTCCCTTCACCAAAAGTTGCAACATATGATATGCAACCAGAAATGAATGCTTATGAAGTTAAAGATAAAGTAATTGATGCAATTAGATTAAATAGATATGATAATATAATATTAAATTTTGCAAATTGTGATATGGTAGGACATACAGGTAATTTAGATGCAGCAATAAAAGCTGTTGAAGCAATAGATAAATGCGTTGATGAAATATATGAAGAAATAAAAAAAGCTAATGGCATACTATTAATAACAGCAGATCATGGTAATGCAGAGCAAATGATAGATTACAAAACTGGTGAACCACATACAGCACATACAACAAATTTAGTACCATTAATATTAATTGGTGCAGATGATGGAGTTAAGATTAAAGATGGTAGATTATGTGATTTAGCACCAACAATGCTAGATTTATTAGGATTAGAAAAACCAAATGAAATAGAGGGTATAAGCTTACTTGAAAAATAATATAACTAAATATTGACAATATGACAATAACAATATATACTGTACATGGTATTAGTTAATTAGAATATAATAATACATGTACTTTATATGAACTAATAAACGGACCTAAATTTTAAAGGAGGTAAGTTTATGAATACAAAGATTAGAATTGTCAAAGGTGAAACAAAAGATTATATTATTAATCAATATGATGATGAAATAGATATAATACAAGAAAGTGCAGAGCTTGCATATAATCAAAAAGAATATACATATGAGGATATACTAAAATTAGAAGAAAAAGATGATAAAGAAAATCCTAATAATAAAAAAAGGTATGAGCTAATTGATGGACAAATATATGAAATGTCAAGTCCAACAACTATGCATCAAGAAATTCTAGGCGAAATATTATTTCAGTTTAAGTTGTATTTTAAAGATAAAAAGTGTAAACCAATAATGGATTTGAATTTAAATATATATAATAAAAGTGAAAAAGAAATAACTAGTATGTATATTCCAGATTTACAAGTAGTATGTAATCAAAATATGTTTTCTGAAAAAATGATAAATGGAGCACCTAGTTTAGTTGTAGAGGTATTATCACCAAGTAGTAAAATGCGTGATAAATTTATTAAGTACAATAAATATCAAGAATGTGGTGTTAAAGAATATTGGATAATTGATTCAGAAAGTAAAAAAGCATATGTATATGAACTAAATGAAGGGAAATATTTAAGTTCAGCTATATATGATTATGTAAATGAAGATATAAAATCAGTTTTATTTAAAAAACTAATAGTTTCCTTAAAAGAATTAAATATACATATGATATATGATATAAATGCAAATGAAGAAACAGATATAATACAAGAAAGTGCAGAGCTTGCATATAATCAAAAAGAATATACATATGAGGATATACTAAAATTAGAAGAAAAAGATGATAAAGAAAATCCTAATAATAAAAAGAGGTATGAATTAATAGATGGGCAAATATATGAAATGTCAAGTCCTAGCTTGCAACATCAACGTATATTACTAAAATTAGCAGCCAAATTTGATAAATATTTCAAAAATAAAAGATGTGAACCAATAATTGATTTTAATTTAAATATGTCTAATAAAAAAGAAATAACTAATATGTATATTCCAGATTTACAAGTAGTATGTAATCAAAATATGTTTTCTGAAAAAATGATAAATGGAGTACCTAGTTTAGTTGTAGAAATATTATCACCAAGTAGTAAAATGCATGATAAATTTATTAAGTACAATAAATACCAAGAATGTGGTGTCAAAGAATATTGGATAATTGATTCAGAAAGTAAAAAAGCATATGTATATGAATTAAAAGATGGTAAATATGTAGAGCCAGTTATATATGATTATGCAAATAAGAACATACAATCAGTTTTATTTAAAGAGTTAATAGTTTCATTAAAAGAGTTATATTAACAATTTGGAAGAAGATTCTAATGTGGAAAATATTCCTGATTCAGTTAATGGACCATATGAATACGCATATAAAAAAGGAGAACCAATAGCTATAATAAAAGGTTTTAATTCAGGAACAAATTATTATGCAGATGAATTAATTAAATATATTGGTAAATTGTTAAATTAGGCAATAGATATAGCATATAGCTATATTTTGCAAATATAAATATAATAATGGAAGGAGAAATAATATGATTTATTCAAAAGAAGTAGAAGAAATGTGCAAAGTTGCAAAAGGAGTCAACCATGGACCTGCACCTATTCCAGAAGAAGGTAAATGGGTTAAATCAAAAGAAATAAAAGACATATCAGGATTTACACATGGTATAGGCTGGTGTGCACCACAACAAGGAGCTTGTAAGTTAACATTAAATGTAAAAGAAGGTATTATACAAGAAGCACTAGTTGAAACAATAGGTTGCAGTGGAATGACACATTCAGCTGCTATGGCAGGAGAAATTTTAATAGGAAAAACTTTATTAGAAGCATTAAATACAGATTTAGTATGTGATGCTATAA
>CAZFOR010000009.1:0-33431 GCA_964520895.1 uncultured Eubacteriales bacterium
TTTTGGGACATTTTCCAAAAATAACTATTAAGACATTATCACAAAATAATCATATTAAGTTTAATAACTTTACTTTTTTTCATTGACACTATAGCTATCAAAGTATATAATTACATTTGGAAATTAAAGAAATGGAGGTAATGTTTACATGAATAATCTTATAGAAATAAGATGGCATGGTAGAGGTGGACAAGGTGCAAAAACTGCTTCACTTTTACTTGCAGATGCAGCATTTAATACTGGCAAATATATTCAAGGTTTCCCTGAATACGGTCCAGAAAGAATGGGTGCACCAATTACTGCTTTTAATAGAATTAGTGATACACCAATTACTATACACAGTAATATATATGAACCTGATTATGTTGTAGTTGTTGATGATACTTTACTACACTCTGTTAATGTAACAGCTGGTTTAAAAAAGGAAGGTGCTATAATTATTAATACAACAAAAAGTATTGATGAAATAAAACCTTTATTAAAAGGATATGAAGGAAAAATTGCTACAATAGATGCAAAAACAATATCTGTTGAAACAATAGGAAAATATTTTCCAAATACACCAATGCTTGCAGCTGTTGTTAAAGTAAGTAAAGTTATGGATGAGCAAGTATTTCTAGATGATATGGTAGGTTCATTTAAACATAAATTTGCTAAAAAGCCTGAAGTAATCGATGGAAATATTAAAGCAATAGAAAGAGCATTAAAGGAGGTTGTTGTACATGGATAATCACGAAATTATACCTAATGATGTTTCTTGGAAAGATATTACACCAGGTGGTACAATATCTTGTGCAGGAAATGCAAAACATTTCAAAACAGGTGATTGGAAATCAAAAAGACCTGTATTCTTAACAGAAAAATGCAAACAATGTTTATTATGTGTTCCAGTTTGTCCTGACTGTGCAATACCAGTTAATGATGAAGGAAAAAGAGAAGATTTTGATTACTCTGTATGTAAAGGTTGTGGAGTATGTGCAAAAGCTTGTCCTTTTGCAGCAATAGATATGGAAGAGGAGGTGTAGTTAATGTCAATAAAAGAAAGATTAAGTGGAAATGAAGCAATAGCTACTGCCATGAAACAAATTAATCCTGATGTAGTTGCAGCTTTCCCTATAACACCATCTACTGAAATACCACAATATTTTTCAACATTCGTAAATAACGGAACTGTTGATACAGAATTTGTTGCAGTAGAAAGTGAACATAGTGCAATGAGTGCAAGTATTGGTGCTCAAGCTGCTGGTGGTAGAGCTATGACAGCAACATCATCTAATGGATTATCTTTAATGTGGGAAATGGTATATATTGCATCTAGTTTAAGATTACCTATGGTAATGACAGTTGTTAATAGAGCAGTATCTGGACCATTAAATATACATAATGACCATTCTGACTCAATGGGATGTAGGGATTCTGGTTGGATACAATTATATAGTGAAACAAACCAAGAAGCATATGATAATATGTTAATGGCACATAGAATTGCAGAACATAAAGATGTAGTTTTACCAGTTATGGTATGTATGGATGGTTTTATAACATCACATGCTATTGAAAACATTCAATTAGAAGATGATGAATTTGTAAAAAAATTTGTCGGGCAGTATCATCCTGAAAACTATTTATTAAATGATAAAAAGCCAATAGCTGTTGGTCCTTTAGATTTACAATCATACTTATTTGAACATAAAAGACAACAAGGACAAGCAATGATAAATGCAAAACAAGTTATTTTAGATGTATCAAAAGATTTTGAAAATGCTACAGGAAGAAAATATGAATTATTTGAAAAATATATGTTAGATGACGCAGAAGTTGCAATAGTAGTTATTAACTCTACTGCTGGAACTGCAAAAGCTGTTATAAATGAACTTAGAGAAAAAGGAATTAAAGTTGGACTTTTAAAAGTTAGAGTATATAGACCATTCCCTGCTGAAGAAATTGCAAAAGCATTATCTAATGTAAAAGCTGTTGCAATACTTGATAAAGCAGATGGACTAAATGCAGCAGGTGGACCATTATTTACAGATGTTACAAGTGCTTTATACTCAAATAATAGTACAGTAAAAGCTATAAACTACATTTACGGTATTGGTGGTAGAGATGTTAAAACAACTGATATCGAACAAGTTTATGATAATCTAATTAAAATTAAAGACACAGGTATTGTAGAGGAAGTTTACAATTATCTAGGTGTTAGAGAATAGGAGGGAAACAAAATGGCATATAATTTAAAAGAAAATGTAATGAAAAAAAATCGTTTAACAAGTGGTCATAGAATGTGTGCTGGTTGTGGTGCTCCTGTTGTTGTTAATTCTATACTAAGAGCTCTACACCCTGAAGATCATGCTGTTATTTCTTCTGCCACAGGTTGTTTAGAAGTTTCTACATTTATATATCCATTTACAGCATGGGAAGATTCTTTTATACATACTGCATTTGAATGTTCAGCAGCTACATTATCTGGTGTTGAAGCTGCATATAATTCAATGAAGAAAACTGGTAAATTACCAAGTGATAAAAATACAAAATTCATTGCCTTTGGTGGTGATGGTGGTACTTATGATATAGGACTTCAATCATTATCAGGTGCTATGGAAAGAGGACATGATATGGTATATGTATGTTATGATAATGGTGCATATATGAATACTGGTATACAAAGATCTTCTGCTACACCAAAATATGCAGATACGACTACTTCTCCTGCTGGAAAAGTAGTTCCAGGAAAACAACAATCAAGAAAAGATTTAACATTAATTATGGCTAATCACCATTTACCATATGTTGCACAAACTGCAATAACAAGTAATTTTAAAGATTTACATGAAAAAGCAGAAAAAGCAATTTATACAAAAGGTCCTTGTTTTGTAAATGTCCTTACACCTTGTCCAAGAGGTTGGGCTTATGATACAAGTGAACTTATGAAAATTAGCAAATTAGCTGTTGAAACTTGTTATTGGCCATTATATGAAATTGAAAATGGAAAATTAACAATAACATATAAACCAAATAACAAATTACCTGTTGAAGAATTTTTAAAACCACAAAAAAGATTTGCACTTTTATTTAAACCAGGTAATGAATGGATGATTGAAGATATCCAAAAAGAAGTTGATTTAAGATGGGAAGAGTTATTAAAATTAGAATCACAAAATTAGAAAGAGAAAGTTATGAGTAAAAAAACTACTTCAAATATTCTTATTGCATTTATATTAAACCTGTTATTTTCAATAATAGAATTAATAGGTGGATTATTTACAAATAGTATATCGATAATATCTGATTCATTTCATGATTTTGGTGATGCTATTTCAATAGGAATATCATATGTATTAGAAAAAAAATCAAAAAAAGACCCAGACAGTAAATATTCATATGGATATTTAAGATATTCAGTTTTAGGTGCTTTTATAACATCAATGATATTATTATTAGGTTCTATTGTAGTATTATATAATGCTATACCTAGACTATTTAATCCACAAGTTGTAAATTATGATGGAATGATTATACTTGCTATAATAGGTGTTATTATAAATGGTATTGCATCATTAAAAACAGCACATAGTGATAATGTTAACGAAAAAGGTGTAAGCCTTCATATGTTAGAAGATGTGTTAGGTTGGATTGCAGTATTAATTGGAAGTATAGTTATCAAATTGTTTGGGTTATATATAATTGATCCTATTTTATCAATTGGTATAACAATTTATATATTATTTCATATTATACAAAATATGAGAGAAATATCTTCTATATTTTTAGAAAAAGTACCAAATAAATTTGATATAACTAAAATCCAAGAGTTAATAGCATCTGAAAATATAAAAGATAGTCATCATATACATGTTTGGAGTTTAGATGGAATTAATAATTATTTGACTATGCATATAGTTTTAAATAAAGATGTAACAAATGATGAATTAATTAGAATAAAACATGAAATTAAACACAAATTAGAACATATCGAAATTCATCATTCAACAATTGAATTTGAATATGATGGTGAAGATTGTGAAAGTAGAAATTGCAGTGTGCCTGAAACAGATACTTCACATCATCATCACCACCATCATCATTAAATAAATTAACTTCTTCCTTTTATTCAATGCTGTAATAATAGAAATATTATTGCAGTATTTTTACATTTTTCCCTTTATATCTTTTATTTGTTGTGATATACTGTTGTTAAATAATTAGATGGAGGATTGTTAAATATGAATAGATACTTAATAGCATTAAATGATTGTAAAATAATTGATACATTATTAGATTCATTAGTTAATAATGTAAATGAATCATATATAAACAAAAATAATCTTGATATTGAGAAAATACGTTCATTAATGAATTTGTTATTAAAAAACTTAACTTTATATACATGCAGTGTTGATAAGTTTTCAAATAAAGAGGATATTAATTTTTTAATTGAATCATCATCTATTTGGAATAATTCTCGCATATTAGAAGAAGAAGCTTTAACACTTATTGGAGGATCAGTTACAGATATTTCATATAATCAAACTTTATCATATAAAGATTTTAGTAAAATGTATGGTACATATCATGGTATTATTGGTACTGTATGGAAAGTAATATTAAATTTAGTTGAATATTCAAGTGACTTTTATGCAGCACTTAGAATATTTATTGTGATAATTGCTTTAATTGAACATTATATAAATAATTTAATACATATTGATACGAAAATTACTTCTAACGAAAAATTGTTTTTTTCCACATATACGGAATCAATAAAAGAAGCTATATATACTCCTTATTCACAGTATTTTGATTCAAAAATATTGGAATCAATTGTATTTGATTTAGAAACTATGTATAAAAAAATATATTCAAATGATATCGTTAATCCATTTATTGTATTACAAAAAAATCGAAAACAAGAAAAATTTAATATTTCTAATATATTAGATGCACTTAACTATAAATATATAAATAATATGAGTTGTATTAAAAATCATTTTAGAACAGAATCATCAGCATTTATAAAAACTCAAATTAGCATATCAAATATTGATATAATAAAAAAAGATACTAGTCAAAAAATATACAGTGAAAATTCTGATTTAAATGAAATAAAAATTAATGAAGTTAAAAAAGTAACTCATTCTGCAATAGTAAAAGAATCTGAAAAAGATGAAGTAAAAAAAGAAAAACAACAAAAAGCTGAAAAGCAAACTATAAATGCGACAGAAGAACCAGAAAAAACATTAGATGAATTATTACAGGAGCTTAATGAATTAATAGGTCTTGAAAATATAAAAAAAGATGTGAATGAAATTGTAAACTTAATAAAAATAAGGAATATTAGAAAAGAGAAAAAACTTAAAGTCTCTAATATGTCATTTCATTTAGTATTCACAGGAAACCCTGGTACTGGTAAAACTACAATAGCCAGAATATTATCTCAGATATATGCAAAACTGGGAGTAGTTTCAAAAGGACATTTAGTTGAAGTTGATCGTTCAAACTTAGTTGCAGGATATGTTGGCCAAACAGCAATTAAAACAAAAGAACAAGTTGATAATGCATTAGGTGGAGTATTATTTATTGATGAAGCATACTCTCTTATTTCAGATAGTGATTCGGATTTTGCAGATGAAGCAATATCTACAATATTAAAATCTATGGAAGATAATAGAGACGACTTGGTAGTAATCGTTGCTGGATATCCAGATTTAATGGAAAAATTTATTGACTCAAACCCTGGACTTCGTTCTAGATTTAATAAATATTTTGAATTTAAGGATTATTCCCTTAAAGAATTAATTGATATTTTCAAATTATATTGTAGAAAAAACGATTTTACCTTATCTAAAAATGCTGAAAAGAAATTAAAAGAGTATTTAGATATCCAATTAAAAGAAAACTCTAAAGATTTTGGAAATGCAAGAGGCGTAAGGAATATATTTGAAAAAGCTCTTGTAAATCAAGCCAATAGATTAGTAAACTTAAATAGTTCTGAATTAGATATTAATAAACTACAAGAAATTTCAGAAGAAGATTTAACTTTTTAGAAGATAGGTTATATAAACCTATCTTCTAATTTTTCCTTATTTTTATTATTATATTCTTCTTTTTGGTCTATTCCTTCTTGATTATCTCTTTCTTGCAAGTTTTTTTCAATACTTTTATCAATAACATTAAATATTTTTTTTCTTGCTTTATCATATGTATTAAAATACATTTCTTTTGAGTTTTTCATAGTATTTTGTATAATGTCAAAAGCATCTCTTTGTATAAATACCATCATACCTCTTCTTATATCACTAGTTTTTTCATATATATTTCTATCATCATTCCCATTTTGTCTTGATAAATGTCCAATCACATCTTGTACGGCATCTTCCATACGTCTTTCATACATATTTCTAATATCGAATTCTTCATCAGCTTGTTGTATAAAAGAATCTGTTTTATTTGTTCTATATTGTTTGGCTAACTGTATATCTTCTTCGTCTTTTATTGTAGCAGCATCGTCTACAACACTTCTTAAAGTTCCAGCACCATAATCTAAAATTGGTTCTATCTTCTTTTTATTAATATCATGCTTTAATAAATTCAAATTATTATCTACTAATTCTCTTATTGCCCACTCATCAAAATTCTTCACACCATTTTGATAAACTTCTTTTTCAAATAAATTTACAATATATTTTTTTAGTGTATCTGCCATATCACTATAGTCAACTTCTAATCTATTACCTGTTTGTTTTCTCCATTCATTTATTATTTCATAACCTGTTCTTTCAGCTTCTATATCTAATAATTCTTTTTTAGCCATATTATTCATCTCCTTATGTTTAGATTATACTAAATAATAAATATCTTTGTCAATTATATGTATATAGAAAACTATATGTTTTCTATATTGTTAAAACTCCACTTTCATCATCAATTACTATAAAAATCTCTTCTTCTTGACCATTTTCAGTATTAATATATATTAGGAATGTCTTGTCTTCTACTTTCCCTTTAAACTCATAACACATTACTTCTGTTTTCCAGTCAGTAGGTATTACACACAATCTTTCACTTTCAATGGTCACATTAGTACCTATTTTTTCTCTTGCTTGATTTACAGAAATTACAGGACTTTCATCTGCCCTATCATGATTATTATACAAATATCCTTTTGCCTCAACTCCCATAATCTCACCATTATCTAATGCAATCTTTACCTTAATTAAATCTGTATACATTATCGCATCATTTTGCATATTAGCATAATTTACAACAACTGCACCATCTTCGTTCATATGGTATGTTTCTTGCATATTAGCATAACCTATTTTATCTAAATACTCTTTACCTTTTTGTTTAGCTGTTTCAATATCAATTGTGGGCTCTGCATATTGCCTGTTATATGCCATAAAAAATAAATGACCACCTTTTTTGGTAATATCAATATACATATAGTTTTCTTCTTCTTTCGCATCATTTAATAATACATTAAAACTATAACATTGTATCTTTTCACCAGTTAATCCATTAGATGTTATCTCCCTTACTGTTGATTGCTCAATAAAGGTATATATTTTCTCTTTTGCTTGCTCTTCTGATATATCATCACCTGTTAATCCTAATGGCTCTATTTGGGTTATATGGTCAGAAAATGCACCATCATATATTAGCCCAGAATAATTTTGTAAATCATTGTTTACATTAGTAACTAAATCAATATTATTCTCTTCCTCACTATTACTAAATATCCTATTTCCATTTTTAGTAACTTTATCCCATGAAAAATCACCTGCATTTATTTCAGATGACATGCTATTTAGTTCTTCCTTTAACGTTTTTGAATGATTATATAATGTAGAAATATTATTCATTTGTTCTTCAGATAAATCCTTATCATATATACACATTCTGGATAACGAATATGAATAATCACTTACTTGATTTAAAAACTTATTCGCATCTTCTAATAAATTAACTTCAATTGGTATTTGACTTAGTGCATCTTGTGCTAAATTTGCCTCTCTCCATAGATTAACCAGATTTTGTGTACTATATTCAGATGAATTAGTTACCATTGATTTAGCAAGTGATGTTTCTACATTTTCTACATAACCAACTAATTCATAAAAAGACCTGTTATATTGACTTTCTAGTGTGTTTTTAAAATCACATTCTCTTTTTACCAAATATCCACCTAATGATACTACAACAGCAACCAAAATAATTGTTATTGCTAACAATCTACTATGTTTTTTCTTCTCCTTATTAATATTCTCTTTACTTTCTTGATCCATATTAAACCTCCAAATTTCTTTTTCTTGATCATTTTATATTATTATTTTACATATTTGTATTTTTATACATATTTTGATATAATAGGTGTATTAAAAAATTAGTAAAAAATTTTGGAGGATTTTATGAAAATATTAATATTATATGCTTCTTTTGGAGGTGGGCATTTAAAAGCTGCTGAAGCTCTTAGAGAATATTACAGAGAAACATACCCAGAATATGAGGTAATGTTCCTAGACGCATTAAAATATACTAGTCCTGAACTTAATAAAGTCTTTTTAACTTCATATGTTCAACTTGCTAAAAACATGCCAAAAGCATGGGAAAAAATCTATAAGCTATCTGACCAATATACATCATTAACAGATGTAACAAGTGTTTTAAGTAAGGCTGTTGCTAAAAGATTTATATCAATGGTTTTAGATTTTGATCCAGATGTAATACTATGTACACATCCTTTCGCAATTGATATGTTAAATATATTAAAAAGAAAAAATACTCTAACTGCAAAAATAGGGCTTACATTAACAGATTATGCATCACATTCTTTATGGCTAACACAATCTGATACAGTTGATGCTTATTTTGTAGCACATGAATTAATGATAGACCAATTAGAAGAGGAAGAGATAGAAAGAGATAGAGTTTTTGCAACAGGTATCCCTGTTTTAAAGAAATTTACTTTAAATTATACAAAACAAACTCTATTACAAGAACTTGAATTAGAAGATAAATTCACAATATTATTTTTTCCAGGCGGGGAATATGGTTTATCCAAAAATAGCGAAGTTTTCAAAAATTTACTTAGGATACAAGACATACAAATTATAGCTGTTACAGGAAAAAATGCAAAATTGAAAAAAACATTTGAAAAAATGGCTATACACTCATCAAAAAGTATTAAGGTGTTAGGATATACAGATAAAATACCCGAACTACTAGCTGTTTCAGATATGGTTATTACTAAACCTGGTGGATTAACTACAACAGAAAGTATTGTTTCAAACACACCTATTATTATAATCTCACCTGTACCTGGTCAAGAAGAACATAATAGTAATTATGTATTAAATAATGGATTAGGATTTAGGCTTTTTGATAATTGTGATGTGTTACTTACTTTAAAATCCATTTTTGCAAATAAAGAAAGAATAAATCAAGTACTACATATGCAAAAACTACTTAGAAAACCTAATGCAGCAAAAGATATTTGTGAAAAAATGTTAGAACTTGCAAAACAAGAAAATATTTAATAGATATGCAAAAAACCGAGAAATTCAAATTAAAATTGAGTTCTCGGTTTTTTAATATGTTCGTTTTATTTAGAAATTGCATTAACTGGACATACTTGGCTACAAGCTCCACATTCAATACAAACATTTTCATCTATTTTATATGGTGCACCTGATGTAATTGCTTCAACAGGGCAAGTTGCTTGGCATGCTCCACATCCAATACATTCTTCTGAAATTTTATATGCCATCTTTTTCACCTCCTTTAAATATACAATTTTATTATTTTTGTACATCTGTTTTAATTATCTCTATATCTTCTAAAGCGTATGTTTCATATGTTGTGGCTTCTTCATCTTTTTTAAATCTAACCTTTACTTTTTCTTTTAATATTTCAACTTGACACACTGTACCATTACCATTTGGTGTTTTAACCAATGCACCTACTTTTGGTAATCTAGATAATTTATCTTCATATACATTTTGTTCATACTTCAAACAACACATTAATCTTCCACAAAAACCAGAAATCTTAGTAGGATTTAATGACATTCCCTGTTCTTTTGCCATTTTTATTGACACTGGCTCGAAATCATTTAAAAATCTATTACAGCAAAGTTCTCTACCACATATTCCACTTTCACCTAGCATTTTTACTTCATCTCTGACGCCAATTTGTCTTAACTCAATTCTTGTTTTATATATGCTAGCAATATCTTTTACTAACTCTCTAAAATCAATTCTTCCCTCTGCAATAAAATAGAATAGTAATTTAGAATTATCAAAAACCTTTTCACAACTAACTAACTTCATTTCTAAATTATATTGTTTTATTTTATCTTTCATTACCTCATATGCTTCTCTTTCAACCTTTATATTGTCTTCGTTTTTTTCTATATCTTCTTCAGTTGCTTTTCTAAGAATCTTTTTTATAGGAATTTTTGTATCTCTTTTTACACTTTCAAGTGGTTTATTTTCAATATGTACTATTCCAAACTCCACACCCCTAGCAGTCTCAACAATTACGTTATCACCTTTTTTTACAACTATACCATCAGGATCAAACCAATAAATTTTATTATTTTTTCTAAACTTAACACCTATTACTTCAAGCATTATATTCCTCCTCAATATTGATTAATAATTTATCAATACAAATATCAAAATTGATATTTCCTTCTATATTTTTCTTACATTCTTCTATATGATTTATACATTTTACATATTTTTCTTGATTTATATTATATTTTAGTAGTTTATAGTAAAAGATATTTGACATATATTCTAATAAATTAAAAATATCTTTTTTGCTTTCTATTAACATTTTAGAAAACTCATTTATTTTTATAATATTAATATTTTCTATATTATCTATATATTTAATAACATTTTGTATCTTTTCAAAATCTTGAATAACATTATTAATATTTCCAATACTACCATCTATTAATCTTAGCATTATTTCCTTATTAACATCTATTGATATATTATTTATTTTTAAATATTTTACTATATCATCATTTGGTAATTTTTCAAAATCTATTTTTTGACTTCTTGACCTAATAGTATCTAATAAAGAAAAATACTTTGATGTAATTAAAATAAATATTACATGACTAGGTGGCTCCTCCAATGTCTTTAGTAATGCGTTTTGGGCTTGAACAGTCATTTTATCACAATCATCAATTATATAAATCTTATATTCACTTTGTATTGGTTTTATACTAGCATCTTTTATCAATTGCCTAATTACTTCAATTTTAATACTATCTTTTTCATCAGGGGAAATTATTTTAAAGTCAGGATGATTATCATTTTCAAACATTTCAGTATCAGTACTATTTTTACACATAATCATTTTTGAAAAATTATATGCAACTAATTTCTTCCCTATTGCATTTATTCCAGAAAAAATATATGAATGCATTAAATTATTATTTTTTACATCTTTATTTAATTTTTCAATTATTTTTTCATGTCCAATAATCATATAAACTCCTAACTATATTTTTCCGAATTTGTTTAAAGGCCAAATTCTAAATAATACTTTACCTTCAATTCTACTCATTGGAATACATCCAAATACTCTGCTATCACTACTTCCTGTTCTATTATCACCCATAACGAAAACACAATTTTCAGGAACAGTTAAACTATAGAATTCACCATCTAACATTGGTGTTTCTAATCCATCCACCAAATATGGTTCATACAATACTTCTCCATTTATATATACTTTACCATTTAATATTTCAATTTTTTCCCCTGGTAATGCTATAACTCTTTTAATAAAACTTCTTTTTCCTATTTCAAGAAAATATTTAATAAACTTAACTGTTAGACTATTATTTTCACTATAATATGCGGTTGGCTCTTGTAAGCTTTTTGCAATAGCGTGTGGTTCTTCAAATGTTATTATATCTCCCCTTTTTGGTAATGTTTTTGTATTTCTTATCATTCTACTTAAAAATAATCTTTCACCATCTTTCAATGTTGGAAACATTGATGTTTGTCTTACCATTGTTGGTGTAAATATAAAATATCTGATTAATAATGCAATTACAATTGCTATTAATATTGAATAAATCCATTCAAAAATTTCTTTTTTTACATTTAATTCATTTTCTACTATATTTTCCTTTGTATTTTCACTCATTTTTATTCCTCCTAGATAAGTCATATTTTATCATACATGAAAAGTTTTTTCCATAATATTAATATAATTTAAGTAGAAATTTAGAAAAACAATAAATCTTAATAGAAAAAAAGGCATGCTTCTTAATAATTGGCATACCCCCTTAACACATATTGTTAATTTGTTTCACTATAATACTCTATTTCTATTTTACTAGGACTAATATTGTAATCTGATAATACTTTTATTTCTAATGCGTTATCAGGAATCTTTGGTAATGCTATGCTTTCATATGCCGGATTTTCCAATTGATAATATACTTTCAAAGGTGTTTGATTATCATATTGTTCTTTTAAATATGTTTTAAAACTATCTAATGTTGTATAATTATCATCCGAAATATAAAATCTTTTATATGTTGACAAAGATTGCAACCATGCATTTCCTGAAGAATAATCTCTTCCACTTGCAGAAATTTGTCCTACATATTTATTGCAAAGACAAAGTATATCTTTATCATATTTAGCATTGTATAATTGAAAATAATAATTATTATATTCACCTTTATACTTTGCCAAATTTTCTTGTCCTGTTATTACATATTGCCCAATATTTCTTACTATTCTTTGATTTTCATAATCTATATAATCTGCTACATCTCCTATTTTTCGAAGTGGCTCGTGTCCTGTTAAATCTATAGTTGTATTCAATTCCTTATATTGTTCATATTGAGTTGCTAATGTTCCTTCTTCTATTTGAATATCGTACCAATACATTTCATTTTTAAAATCAATAAATTGATTAACATTAGGACCTCCAATAATGCATACGTATAAATTTAAGTCTTCTGTGGGAGTTATTGTTACTTCATCAAAATTCCAGTCTCCTCTAAGTAATACACCCTCCTTGTATCCAGTAGATGAAGCAGAAAGCCAGAAACTATGTTTATACGTGTTTTCATTTAATTCATTTGTTTTTTTAGCCGATATTGTGTATGTTTTTCTTTTTTAAAAACAAAGTTTGTTTGACCTGATCCTAGATGTTCTAGAGACTTTAAATCAAGTAAATTTTTCCCAGTATTAACTACATCTATATATCTATACGGTTTGTACTCTGTTGGTGATTCATTCTTTTCTAGCATAACATCTTTATATGCACTTAATTCAGTTATAATTGTATCATAATAAAGAGTAAATTTTATGTATTTTGCTGTTTCGCTCGTTGTTATTGTTGGAATATTCCTAGCTGGTACAACAGTTCTAGACAAAAATGTTTTAGAAGCATCATATTGGCAAATTATAACATTGCATGCTATTCCATTCTTTTTACCTTGAATGCAATACGAAGTAGATGGCTCAATTTCTATAAAATTATTAGTAGAAGTTCTATCCTTAACATTTGTATTAACCTCTCCTATTATTGCGCTTTCTGTTCCCATATTACCTAAAATTAAATCAGATTCATCAAATAAATTCCTACTTGTCTCTCCTAAACTCACAACTTCTACTGGTGTTGTTGGCGTTGGCGTTCCCTTTTGTACACTATTTCCATATATTTTATAATTGCTTATTACTTTCTCTCCAATTGGTAAGTTTCCATTTGTAGTTCCACCTAACATTTGTTTTAAGTTTAATGATAGTGCCCACTCTTTTTCTTTATCATTTAATAATGTACTATTTACTGCTAGCTCTCCTTTATATATTATTACTTTATTTCCATATTTTTCTTTAAAACTTTTTATTACTTCTTTTATTTCATTGTATGATGTTTTTGTTAAACTTTCTTTGTCAAAATTATTAAACGTTTCTGCTTGTTCCTTTAATATATATTGTGTTAATTCTTCTCTAAATGTTGATATATCACTTTTAAATACCGCCTGTCTTGCTTTATCAATAATTCCATTTTCTTTAAATGTAATTATTACAGTTGCTGTTAATATTATAAGAACTATTATTGTTATTATTAAAGCTACCAAGCTTATGCTTTTTTACTATCCATCTTTTATTCCTCCACTACCTATATATTATTATATAACATGTTTTTTGTCAATAATATTTTTATTGTTTTTCCTGCTTTACAGGCAGTCTAATTACTACTTCAGTACCTTTATTAGTTTCACTTGTAATATCAATACTTCCATTATTTCTTTCAATAATCTCTTTTGCAATTGCAAGTCCTAAACCTGTTCCGCCTTGTTCTCTTGAACGTGCCTTATCTACTCTGAAAAATCTTTCAAAAACTCTTTTAATATCTTTTTTAGGAATACCTATTCCATTATCTATTACTTTAATATACGCGTGATTATATACAAAGCCAACATATATTTTAATTTGACCATAATCTGGTGTATATTTTATAGCATTACTAATTACATTTAAAACTACTTGTTCTACACCTGTTTTATCTGCATATATTTTAGGAACATTTGCCGTTACATAACACTCTACTTCATGTCCCCTTTTATCTGCTTCAATACTAATTTTATCATATGCTTTTTTTACTAATTCTCCTAAATCAAATTCTGTTTTTCTTTCTTGGTCCTTTTGCATATCAAACCTTGATAATTGTAATAAATCAGATACCAAACTTGACATTCTTTCTGCTTCAACTGAAATTACTCTTAAAAATCTATCATGTGTATCTTTATCTACTTCATTTTCCAAAAGAGCTTCTGAGTAACTCTTTATTGACGTTATAGGTGTCTTTAATTCATGTGAAACATTTGCAACAAATTCTTTTCTCATATCATCTAGTTTTACTTGTTTTGTTATATCTTGTGTTAATACTATAATTCCTTCCACAATATCTTCTTCATTTTTAAATGTTTCAAAATACATATTTACATATGTATCCTTTATATTTAATTTCTTTTCAGATGATGTCCAATCTTTTAAGTATATAATTTTTTCTAAATTTATATTTATATCTAGTTTTTTAAATATATCGTCAAACTTTACATCTTCATTTGATAAAACAAGCATTTTTATTGCTGCTGGATTTTTATATATCATATTTCCATATACATCAAATGCCATTACGCCATCTGACATGTGCAATAATATTGTTTCAATTTGTGATTTTTGATTTGATATTTTTCTTACATTATCTCCTAACTTGTTAGTAAGAATCTTAAACTTATCTATTAAATCATATATCTCATTTTTTGTTTTTGGTATATCAATTTCCTCTAATTGTTCTATATTTCCATTTATTATTTCTTGTAAACTTTTACTAAGTTTATTTATAGGGCTTATAATGTTTCTTGAAATAACTGCTGCAATTATTAAAGTAATTGCCAATAATATAGTTATTAGTGTATATATAATCATTTTATATTCCTGTAACTGAGAATTAATAAATGTTTTATCTTGTATAATATATGCATTATATCTTACATTTCCATCATTATCTTTAATTTCTTGTATATATTCGTAATTACCTTTTTCTATCACATCATTCTTTATATATTGTGATATTTCTTGAATCTGTAATCCATCTGTATTTTCCTCATTTATAGAATTGAATTGTATGTCAAATAAAAATCCTTTTCTATCAACATTATTTATCCCAAAATATTTAATAAAATTAAGATAATTTTGCTCATCATTATCTATAATTGAGCTTGAAAAACTTACCCCTGCATCACTTAACTCTCTTTGTAAACTATTTTTATATACTTGCTTAATTTTAATATACGCAAAACTACTAGTAGCAATCAAGATTACTGCTACCATAACAAAGAATATAATTATTATTTTTTGTTGTAAACTTTTTTTTATCATAACATTATTCCTTCTATAATAATTTTAAAGAGCGATTTTATCGCTCTTACATTTGAGTTAATATTATTTTTATCTTTTTAGTTTTAATTCACTGTTAAAAGTATATCCTAAACCTCTTTTAGTCATAATTATTTCTGGATTACTTGAATCCTTTTCAACCTTTTCTCTTATTCTTCTAATTGCAACATCCACTGTTCTTACATCCCCATAATAGTCATATCCCCAAACTTTTTCTAGTAATTGTTCTCTTGAGAAAATTTGTCCTCTATTTACTATTAAAAACTTAAGTAATTCAAATTCTCTTAAAGTTAGTTCGACATTATTTCCTTCTACTTTTACTTCATATTTATCAAAATCAATTGTAATGATTTCAAAATCATAAAAAGATTCATTTCTAGTTTTATTAATTCTATTTTTTTGATTTACTTCTGCATTAATAGCTTCAACTTTTCTTAAATTTGCTTTTATTCTTGCTATTAATTCTCTTGTACTATATGGTTTTGTTATATAATCATCTGCACCTATTTCAAGCCCAATTATTTTATCTACAACATCTTCTTTTGCTGTTAGCATTATAATAGGAACACTTGATGTTTCTCTTATTTTTCTACAAACAGTTAAACCATCCATTTTAGGTAACATAACATCTAATAAAATTAAATCTGGATTATCAACCATTGCTCTTTCATATCCTAGTTCGCCATCAAATGCATCAATAATTTCATATCCTTCTTTTTGTAAATTATATGTTAAAATATCTACTATTGGTTTTTCATCATCTATAATTAATATTCTCTTTGTTTCCACATTTTCTTCCACTACATTTCCTCCTTATACTTACGGAATTAATATATACATATATTATCTATTATTTGTTTCAAAATGTCAATAATTAGTAAACACTTTAGTGTTTATATATTAAATTCATTATAATTTGAATATATTATATACTTTTTATATTCTTCAGATAAATGTCTATTTTTAAAACAATACTCTAAAAACTCCTTTATTTTTTCACCTAATACATATATTTTCTTATCTAGATTTTCTGTAATTTGTAGAACAATAAACAATTCTTCTTTTGTCCCTAAGTCTCCATCAAATATTAAAAACATATCTGAATTATCATATACATATTTCATTCTATCCATTTCATTATTGAATATATGTAATTCATCAACATATTCATTTATGTATTTAACCCACTTATCTAAAGATGCTCCTATTGTTTCAACATTATTTTCTTTTGCACCTTTTGATATTGCTTCTACTGTTCCTATTGTTGCACAATTTATTATTTTTATGTCTTTACCTTTTAATTTATTTTTTGCGAACTCATATATTTTATTATATTCGTCGTCTGAACAATAACAATCTCCAAATACTGAAATATTCACTAATGTTCTCCCCTTCTTCCTTCTTATATATTATATATAACATGTAAAAAAAAATCAAGTTATAGATTAATATCTTTAACTTGATTTTAATATTTATTTTAATTCTTATTGTCCTATATTTTTAACATAATTTTGTGGATTAACTGTTTCGTTATTTATCCTTACTTCAAAATGTACATGTGGTCCTGTTGTGTTACCAGTCATACCTATTGTTGCAATTTTTTGTCCAACTGTTATATTATCACCCTGTTTTACTAATAATTCATTACAATGTGCATAATATGTTATCATATTATTAGCATGTTGTATAATTACAGTTCTACCATATGAACCTCTAACATCAGCGTGTAATACAACACCATCTGCTGCTGCATATATAGGTGTTCCTACAGGATTTGCAATATCAACACCTGTATGATATCCACTACTTCTATATCCATATCTTGATGTAATTGTTCCCCTTGCAGGGCTTCTAAAAGAAACATTTGTTGTTACATATGAATATTCTTTTGCACTTGTATTTGATGCAACACTACTTTTTGCAACCCTTTTTATACTATATTTTTCTTTTGCTAATGCAACTGTATCTTCTTCATTAGAAAAAACAGGATCTACTATATGGCTTTCATTTATTGTAAAAGCGACTGCCGAATTGTTGATATTACTCTTTATTTCTTCTAATAATTTTTCAGCTTGCTCTTTTGTTTCAACCATAGCAATCTCATCTTCACCAGAATTTATTGTATATACTCTATTATATATAATTGCATTAGTTTTTACTAACTCGTAAATTTCATTATCATTAACTTGTGTATTTTTTCTTACAAAGAAAAACTCATAATTAGGCATTTCATCAATATGAACATAAGCAATCTTTTCATTACTTTCATTTAGAAAAGTATTTAGAGACAACTCAAATCCTTCTTTATCTGAAATATATCCAACTTTTTCATTGTTAAGTGTAACTTTATATGCTGGCTTATATGTTAGCATTACACAAAATAATGATATTATTAACATTGCTACTATTATAGTTATTATCTTTGTAGTTATCTTTAGTATTGATATTATATTTGCGTTATTTTTACTAATAATAAACACTCCTTTTCTCTTATCAACAAGTAATATTGTAACATTTTAACAAAATTAATTCAAACCTTATTTTTCGTAAAATAAACCTAAATTTTTCTCATATTCAAAACATAGTCAATTTTTCTCTCATTTTCTTTTTATTACTTTCATATACTCTCGATTTTGTTAGTCAGTGTTCTTTGTTATAACAGCTCTAAATCCAGTTAATGCATATATTCCTCCACTCGATTTTGAAAATGCAAACAGTCCTGTTTGTTCACCTCTTTTTGCATTTCCCCCTCTATAAAAGAAAGGATATTGATTACAAGGCATTATTGAATAACTTGAAAACCATGCTAAACTTCCAGTTCCATTTAATGCTGTTTCATATATAGCATCACCAATCATATTCTTTGAAGCTTTATAGTTTTCTGTTTCATCATCTGAATTACCAACTTTATAAACATCTTTATATTTCAAATTAGTTTCCTCATAAAGTGCTTTTCCTTCATTTATTAAGCTCTCACTTCTATTGTCAATATATGCTGCAGTTCTTTCCATACATCCACCTGACATATCATATATTCCATAAACATTTCCTGTTGTACTAGCTTTAATACCGTTTTGACTATTCCATTCAAATGTATTATCTGTTCCATATAGTATATCTTTACTATTTCTGCCAGCATATCCTGTTTTTGTAGAATCAGTTTCTTTTTCTAAATAATTATTATTCCAAACTTCATTGTTATTTCTTCCATATTTACTTTGTGTTAAATATGAAACTGCTCCCCATTCACTATTTTTAATTAAATGTGTATCTGCTTGTTGATTATCTAAGCCATATACATTATTATTTATCATATTTCTACATACAGTATATGCTGTACTTATTGTAGTATTTCTCCAAGAGAACATATCAAACATACTTTTATATGTTTTGTTAATATCATCTCCTCCACCATATTCTTCTCCAGTAATTCCATTTTCAGCAGAACTTGCTTCAAATTTCGAAACCCAAATTCCTGTTATTTCTTCTCCAAAATTAAAAGCAGGATGTACAACATAATCTGATACACAATCAGTATTGTTAGGATTTATTTGTATTCCATCAGATGTTGTATTTGTATTTCCCACCAAAAATTTAATGTCGATTATTCCAGACTTATTATTATGATAGTTTTTTTCAGCTATTTTATACGCAAATCTTGGTACCCATACAAACATGCTTCCATTTTCTTCATTCTCTTCATAATCTGATAACATAATATTAGCCCATTTTTTATTTGTATAATTGTACCAAACTTGCTCTTGATTATTAACAAATTCCCATGATTGAGTATCCTCATTGTATATAATTGGTTTCATTCCCTCATATAGTTCTGGAGCATTTGCACCTGAATTATCAACTTCTTTTTCAACTTCATAATTATTTAAAATCTCTGGTGATGTATATAATGTTTTGTATTTTAAAACTAATGGAGTTATTGAAAAAACTAAACTCTTTTCATAATTAACCAAGAAAGGTCCTTCAACTTGATTAATTCCTAGTTTATTCAATTCATTTTCTTCTAATATATAATATGCTTCATTTATATCCGATAATATCATTTGCTCTATTTGCTCATAACTTTCTTTGTATAAAGTTTCTCTGTTTTCCGCATTTATTCCAAAATATTCATAATATGGATCATTTTTCTTTTTCTCATTTTCTTCTAATAGTTTAGAATATATTACATTTATTTCATTAACAAATTTTTTCTCCATTCTAGCATCCTTTGTCAAATATAGATATGCTAAAAAAGCAATAAATAGCAGTAGTAAAGCAATAATTATTATAATTATTATTTTCTTTGTTTTTTTACTTTTGTTAATTTTTTCAAATTTTTCTTTTTCTATTGTTCTTATTTGCTGTAATCTTTCTCTTTCATTTTCTTTCAAAATTACCACCTCTTTTTCTAAAAAAATTATATATCATTTACTGCATAATTTCAAGTCCCGCAAATTTAGCCATCAATCTCTTTGTTCCAAATTTTTCAAACTCTATTTCTATCTTATAATCATTTTCTTCTGGTTCGATTTTTTTAATTATACCAATACCAAACCTTCTATGACTAACTTGTTGTCCAACCTTATAACTATTTATATCAACTTCTTCTTTTTTATTATTAATATTATTTAAGAAACTTTGAGCTGTTCTATAATTAAATGGATTTTTATTTTTTATTTCATTTCTTAAAACTTCACCCTCATCAACTTTTCTTGTACCCATTCTTTCTTTTTCGTTTTCAACAATTTCAAGTAAATCTTCTGGTATTTCTTTTATAAATCTAGAAGCCATATTACATGTAGTTGTTCCAAAAATACTTCTTATCCTTGCTGTAATTAAATGAAGTTCTTGCTCAGCTCTTGTTACTGCAACATAACATAATCTTCTTTCCTCTTCTATTCCATTTTCTTCATCCATGGATCTGCATGATGGAAACAACCCTTCTTCCATTCCACAAACAAAAACAACTGGAAATTCTAGTCCTTTTGCATTATGCATGGTCATTAATGTCACATAATTATCTTGCTCATTTAAATTATCTAAATCTGTTATAAGCGCTATATTCTCTAAAAAATCTTCTAATTCTTTGTTTGCATCTTCATTTTCAAATTCTATTACTGTTGTTTGAAACTCTTTTAAGTTCTCTATTCTTCCTTGGGCTTCAACAGTATCTTCTTTTTCTAGCATTTTAATATATCCTGAAATATCTAAAACTCTATTTATCAATTCTTCTATGCTAATACTGTCTTTTACTTCATTAAAATCTTTTATCATTTGAGCAAAATCTTTTAGTACAGAATATGATTTAAGTTCAAATTCATCAGCTTTTGAAATAACATCAAACATAGAAATACTATTAGTATTTGCTATATTTTGAATATTATTAATTGTAACATCTCCTATTCCACGTTTAGGTTCATTAATAACTCTTTTTAGACTTACAGTATCTAGTGGATTTTGTATCAATTTTAAATATGAAATTATATCTTTAATCTCTTTTCTGTCATAGAATTTTTGTCCACCTATTACTTTATATGGAACACCGTCTTTAACAAAAACATCTTCAATTGTTCTGGACTGTGCATTTGTTCTATATAGTATAACAAAATCTTTAAATTCTTTTCCTTCTCTTATTTTTTTATTTATATAATTAGAAATATATTGCCCTTCAGCATATCCATCGTCAACTTTAACATAAATAGGCTTTACTCCGCCTTGCTTATCAGTCCATAGTTTCTTTTCTATTTTCTTTTGATTGTTTTTTATAAGCTCATTTGCAACATTTAATATAGGTCCTGTTGATCTATAGTTTTGCTCTAGTTTTATAATCTTTGCACCCGGATAATCTTTTTCAAAATTTAATATATTTGAAATATCTGCCCCTCTAAATGCATATATTGATTGATCATTATCTCCAACAACAAAAACATTTCCATACATACCTGCAAATAAATTAATTAATGTAAACTGTGATTTATTTGTATCTTGATATTCATCTACTAATATATATTTAAACTTTTGTTGGTAATATGTTAAAACATCTATATTTTCCATTAATATTTTTATTGTATGTAATATTATATCATCAAAATCAATTCCATTATTTAGTTTAAGTTTCTTTTGATACAATGAATAAATTTTAGAAATATTTTTCTGTCTATAATCAGAACCAGCCATAACTTCAAATCTATTTTCATTTATCATATCGTTTTTTAAATTACTTATAGTTGAAAGTAATGATTTTTCGGTATATTGTTTAATATCCAAATTTAATTCTTTTACACACTCTTTTATTATTGTTTTAGAATCTGTTGTGTCAAATATATTAAAATTAGAAGTATATCCTAATTTATCTATGTGTTTTCTTAAAATCCTAACACATATAGAATGAAAAGTCCCTATCCAAATATCATTCATTCCTATTAAATCTTCAATTCTAGATTTCATCTCGTTAGCAGCTTTATTGGTAAAAGTAATTGCCAATATGTTCCATGGATTTATTTCTTTTTCTTTAATTAAATAAGCTATTCTTTGCGTTAATACTCTCGTCTTTCCGTGATCCTGCTCCTGCAATTACTAAAACAGGCCCTTCTGTTGTCAAAACAGCTTCTTTTTGTTTATCATTTAATCCTTTTACAAATATATTTTCACTCACATCAATTGTATTCATTTATTTTATTACCCCTTTTTCTAAAAAAGTACTAGCTGTTAAACTAGTACTTTCACTTATATTTTTGTTTTTATTATTTAACTAGGATTTTTACTAAATCATTTTTGTTAGATATTCTTTCAGTTTGAAAGCTTCTAACAGCAGCTAATTGTTCTACTTTTTCACATTCACCTTCTAAAACTTCTAAAATAACATTGTTATTATCTAGGAATATCTGCATATGAACAAATTGATCATATATTGAATTTACCCATAATAACTTTTTCTTAGAAGAAAGATATTCTAATGTTATAACAATACTTAAATACACTATAATACTAACACCTACAACAAAAAGTATTTGCAATGCTGTTACTTCTGTAATAAATATTACTTTAGCAAAAAAAGCATATAAAAGAACAACTAATACCACCCAACATAAAAACATTGTTATTTTTCTTTCTTTTACAAGTCTCAATAACTTTTCCATAAATTCCTCCTACATTTTAACATAGAATTGTATTAATTCTTTGTCTTCTTTTAATTGCTCCATTGTTATTCTTAATTCTTCTATATCTTTTTTTAGTCTTTCAACTTCTTTTTTCTGTATTTCTATAATCATTGTGTTTTCTTCTATATATGTTTGCATATATTCATATCTGCTTTCAATTGACTTAACTGCACTCATAATTTTTTTTGTTCTCATATACTCTTTTGAAAGAGCCACATCTACATATACAAAACACCCTATTGCAAATATAAATATTACTTCTACTACTGTAATAGATTTTTTAAGTATAAAGAAATATATACATAATACTACTAAATACAATAGTGCAATCCAAAAACCAAAAATAGCAATCTTTTTTTTCTTCATGGCAGTTATAGCTTTATCCATTATCACACCTCTTTTACTCAAATTTTTTCTTGTCTCTTTGCTCATATTATATATATATTATTTTAAATTGTCAAGCTATATTGTTATGACATTATAATAAATATTTTTATTAGATAAATTCAACAAATATATTCCTATTATAAATAATTGTATATTATTATAATTAACACATATATATGCTGTAACTAATATAATTAAGATAGTAAAAAAACTATATATTTTTTTTACTATCTTACCATTTTTATCGTAATTACTAAATATTTCATTTATTATTTTTCCCCCATCTAAAGGATAAATTGGCATTATATTTATAATAAACAAAACAGTATTAACTATTATTAAAAAAATATATTTTTCTTTATTTAATATAATTAAGCTCATACTCAATATTAAATTAGATACTGGTCCTGATAATAAAACAATAATCTTTTTTGACAAACTTATATTAAATTCATTAAAATTGATACTCAGCCCGTTTATTCCAATATTAATATCTTTTATACTCAAACCGTATACAACTCCAAATAATCCATGAATTAATTCATGGATTAATATTGAAATAAAAAACGGAATGAAATACATAATTAAATTAAAAAATAATAATACGAATATATATAATGCAAAACTATATTGTATTTTTATACTCATATTACACCTTCTTTACCTAAAATTTAATATATATTCTGGATTTATAACCATATTATTCTTTCTTACTTCAAAATGAAGATGTGAACCTGTAGCAACACCTGTCTGCCCCATTAATCCTATTTTATCACCTTCCTTTATTTGTTGATTTTCTTTTACTAATATTTTTGAGCAATGTGCATATATTGTTATAACATCATCTTTTACTATTTTTATATGATTTCCATATACTTCATTGTATGAGGTTGTAGAAACTACTCCACTAGTAGCTGCAAATATTTCCGTTCCCGTTTCATTTGCTATATCTAATCCCAAATGAAAAGTAGAGATATCCGGTCTGCTAGCATCTCTATTTCCAAACTCACAGCTTATTGTTCCTTCTGTTGGTTTTATCCATATATATTTTTCTTTTATCTCATTGGCCATTATTTCCATGTTATTATATGGTGTTGATACTTGAACAACATTTTCATTATCAACAGTTGCTACTATATTTTCTTCTGTATTTTCAATTACAACTGTATCATTTACTTCTTTTACAATCTTTTCTTTTAATGGAATATTAAAAGAAAATTTATTATTTAAAAACTTAGCTCCCCAATTATATGTATCTATGTACGACATACTGTAGTTTAATATCCAATTGTATTTACTTACATTATGTTCAAACCCTGTTTTATCAAAGACTTTATATATCCATATTGAAGTAATTAAAACTATACAGAAAAAAATCTGAAATAAAAATTTGAGTAAAACATTTTTTATAACTTTGTTGTCTTTGTTAATTACTCTTGTTTCTTTTTCGTTATGTTTCTGTCTACTTATTCTTTCTTCACTTATTTTAATATTACTATTTGTATTAATTGTATTTTCCATAATATTCCTCCCATATATTATATATTCTACATGGGACAATTTATTACATCTTTTTATTTAAAATACTTAATATTTTTTCAAATATGTTTTTCTTTTTAGGATATAAATAATTACCTTCATCAATATATCTATCTATAATATTTTGTGCTTCTTCTAATATACATTCTTTTTTAGATATATTGTTTTCTTCGTTGATATCAAACTCAATGTTTTCCTTCAATGTAAAAATTGCCTCTTCAATAATATTTGATGGCAAGTTTTTTAAATAAACTACTTTTTTTATCATATTAACCTCCTAGCTAATATGATTATTAACATAAATTGTCTTTTTTAAACACAAACTATTACTTATTGCATTAAAAACTATACTAGACAAATTTAATACATCATACATTTTAACACTTTTAAGTTCTTTGAAATTATCTTCTGAATTTTTAGCTACAATTGCATTAATGTACATATCTCCTATGCTTTCAAATTTTTTATTTAACGCACTACCTGGAACAATACCACCTTTACCTATAACAATATTATTTACTATTTCATCTTTACCAAGTGCTGAATCTAATGTAACAATATATGGATCTTTATGTTCTTTTTTTATTATATTAATTGTTTGTATTAAATTTGTTGCATTTACTGTTTCTTTCAATGTTCCATATACATTGGAATATATTTCACTTAAAAAATGTCCTACTATAGGTCCAAAACTATCTCCTATCACTTTATCCGTTCCTATACATAAAAAAACAAGTTCTCTATCATTTAACAAATTATTAGAAAACATTTTTAAACATTTAATTATATTATGTGAATTTTCACAATTAAAACAAAACTGCATATAATATATCCTCCATTTAGATATATTATATGCAGTTTTTAACTTTATTATAACTATTTAAATTAATCTGTTTCTTGTTGTATTTTTAATACTAATTTTAAGTCATTAAAAAAATCAATCTTTTTTGTTTCGTCTCTAAGTAATGCTACAGGATGGTATGTAGGTATATATTTTATACCTTTTCTTTCAATTATTTTGCCTCTACAAGAAGTAATTCCATGTTCCTCTCCTAATATTGCTTTCAATGCAACACTTCCTAATAACACTACTATTTTAGGTTTTACTAAAATAACTTGATTTCTTAAATAATCTAAACAGGCTTTTATTTCATCATTCTCTGGATTTCTATTTTGCGGTGGTCTACATTTAACAATATTAGCAATATACACATCCTCCCTTTTAATTCCTATTCCATCAAAAGCCATATTCATTAACTTTCCAGCTTTTCCAACGAATGGTATCCCCTGTGTATCCTCATCTGCACCTGGTCCTTCACCTATAAACATTGTTTTAGTATTAATATTGCCTTCTCCAAAAACAATACTATTTCTATTTTTGCACAATTTGCATTTATTACAATTTTGTATAAATCTTTTTAATTCCTCCCAATTGTCATACATAATTTTACCTCTCATTAATTTTCAAAATTACTATAATATGTTCCTTCAATCTTACTTGGTTTAACAGTTGAACCTCTTACACTAATAGTGCTATATCCATGTAAAATTCTTATTACAGGTAATGATATAGGTTCATAAGCTGGCTCTTTTAATTGATAATACACTGTTAATGGTATTCCTTTTTCATCTTGTTCTTGTAGGAATAATGCAAACTCCTCTGCTGTAGAAAACGTTGTGTCTCTAATCCAGATTCTATCAGTGCTTCCTCCATTCGTAGTACACACCTTATCTTTTTGAGTGTAATCATTAATATAACTATAATGTGTACACAACAAAGGAGTTAATTTTATTGTGATAATTGATGTATATGAAAACCTATTAAGTGTTGCAGCAGCAATAATTTCATTTCCTGTATAAGTATATTTTCCAATATTTCTTACTATTCTTTGGTTTTCATAATCTATATAATCTGATACATCTCCTACTTTTCTAAGAAAATCATGTCCACTTAAATCTATTGTTGTAAGTATAGGTTCTTGATATTTTTGATATTCTGTTGCTAATGTTCCTTTTTCTATTTGTATGTCATAATATTCTCCATTTGTAATTCTAACTCCTCTATACATTATCTTTACAATTGGATTGTCAGAAGTAGCATTAAAACTTTTTGGGAAAGTGCCTGCATTATATCCTTTGTCACCAACCCAATTATATGTTCCATCTTTATATTGAACTCTAATTCTCCAAACAGCATTAGAAAAATTTAAATCGTCACTTGCTTTAGCACTTATTGTTATTGGTTCCGTATAATTTACTAAAACATTTGTATCACTTACCGAACTATTTAGCGACTTAATATTTACTAAGTTTTTTCCACTATTTACTATTTCTATATATCTTTCTGTATACGGTTTGTACTCTGTTGCTATGATTCCTTCCTCTACTTGCAATGTCTCTTTTATTTGATTTTCATATGCTGTGTTAACCTGAACAACTATATATTTAGCTGCCCCACTTGTTGTTAACACATGATATGTTGTAGCATTAGTGTTTAATTCATATACTGTAGTATATGGTTGAGTTGTTTTTAAATCTTCTTCTATATACCCAGTTCTAAAAATTTTTGTAGGTGCACTAGCTAATATACTATAGTCAAAACTTATTGTATATCTAGTATTTCCTTTACATGGTATTAAAAAGGTAGTACTATCACTTGCTGGCTCTATATCACTATTTGCTGTATTAATATAGTAATAATTTCTTAACATTGTATCTTTATCAAATAAATTTTTACTTTTACCTAAGCTCTCTATTTCTATTGGACTCTGAGGTGTAGGAGTTCCTTTTTGCACACTATTTCCATATATTCTATAATTATTAAAATATTGACTTGTTGTATCATTTATTACAATTTCTTCATTACTTGCTTCAATCATTCCACAAATAGGAATATTTATATCTTTTACAGCTTGTATTTCTACTGCTGATAATTCATTATTAACAACAAATAATTTTCCTTCTGAAATCCCAATTTTATCTTTATATTCGTCATTAATGCTTGGTACCCAATATTTTATATTTGTTTCATCAATTGGTTCTTGATCTTCTTTATATTGTGCATAAATTTTAGTACTGTCATATTCAACATTTTCAATTTCTTTTACTTTAATTTTCTGCCTTAATTCTTCATTAAATAATGTTAGATCAGTTTTTAATACATTTGCTTTTGCTTTATCAATTAATCCATTTTCTTGAAATAATGACACAGTTGTTGCTGCAAGTATAATAATAATTATTATAGTTATTACTAAAGATAAAATTGTAACTCCTTTTTTAAAACATACTTTCATTTAATTTCACCCCATTATTTCTTTCTTTTCATTTTTCTAATAATATATTTTTCTTCATTATTTATTCTACATGATTCTACTATTTTTTGCAATGCTTTATTATATGTAAAATCATCTATTGTGTTTTCTTTTAATAATTCCATAGTTTCATTTGGATATTTTATATAACATTCACAAATGTTCCAAGCAACTGCCATTTTAACATAATACTTATCACTAGAAATTTTATTTAATATATCAAATACTTTACCTACATATTCTTCTTTTATATAATATGATTTTATCATTATCAATCCAAATCTAACTTCAAATTCATTTTCTGAAGCCAAATAATCTTGAATAAAATTCCACATTATTTCTTTGTTTTTATTCGTAATTTTTAAACTACCACAAAAACAATCGCAAATTGCCCAATTATCTATTTTAGGTACAAACCATCTGATATAGTTTAATATAGTTTGTATATCATCTTTTGCATACCCTATAACTAATGCTTGTAACATTACTTCTTCATATGTATTATCTTTTGCATTTTTTAAAAAATCTTTGTAATCTTCAATAGCTATCTTTTTTGCTAAAATTTTTATATCAGGTATTCTTACACCTGTAATCATTAACTTTGTTGGACACAAATTACTATGAAACTTTCTATATTCTTCATCAGATAAGCTTTTTAATGTTTCTTTTATTTTACTATATTCCATTTGATTTCCTTTCATACAATTTAAAAAGAGCATTAATAATAAAATTTAGTTTTACTACTAATGCTCTTGGCGGAGAAGGAGGGATTCGAACCCTCGCTACCATTGCTGATACTAACGGTTTAGCAAACCGTCCCCTTCAACCTACTTGGGTACTTCTCCATAATATAAAAAATGGCGGAGAGGGTGAGATTCGAACTCACGGTAGACTCACACCTACGCCGGTTTTCAAGACCGGTGCCTTAAACCAACTCGACCACCTCTCCGTATCAATACAGCAATGTGCTGTAACAGTATATATATTAACATAACTTATCATAATTTGTCAATAATTTTTTTATTTATTTGTTAAATTATTTAATTTCTTTTAATAATTCTCTTCTTAAAAACTTTTCAAGTTGCTCTGATACTAAATTTGTTGATATTTTTCCATTCATAGCAATTGATATTTTTCCTGTTTCTTCTGAAACAATAACAGAAATACAATCCGAAACTTCACTTATTCCTATTCCCGCTCTATGTCTTGTCCCAAATTCATATTTTAAATCTGTTCTTTTTGTAAGTGGTAAAATACATGCTGCCGATTTTATTTCTTCTCCTTCAACAATAACTGCACCATCATGTAATGGAGTATTAGGTTCAAATATATTTATCAACAATTCTTTTGTTAATTTTGCATGAAGACTTATCCCTGTTTTAGTATAATCAATTAATTTTGTTTCTCTTTGAAGTATAATTAATGCTCCTGTATGTTTCTTAGATAAATATTCACATGTTTCTATAATATTATTAATAATATTATCATTTAATGTTTCTTCTTTTTTTATTTTAAACATTTTTCTAAATTTGTTATTTCCAATATCACCTAAAGTTCTTCTTAATTCTGGTTCAAAAACTATTATTATTAGCAACACACCATATGCCATTATTGATTTTAATATATAGTTCAATATATACAAATTAAGCCATTCACTAACAACCATAATAATCATTAGTACTATTATACCTTTTACTAATTGTATTGCATATGTATCTTTTATAATATCATATAATTTTTTTGCTAAATAAAAGACTATAATCAAATCAACGCATAAAATTAATATATTGATATTATCAGCCTTTAGCCACTCAATATATTGTTGCAGTGTTTGTATATAATCCTTATTAAATAACAGTTCAAATTTTTCCATATTTTTCTCCAATTAATTATTTTAAATACATAATTACACTTAATATTGTTGGAATTATAAATATTGCTGCACAAAGTATTGCCATAGTTCTAATTAATATTTTTTTCTTTGCTTCTGACATTTTTAACCCTCCTTTTTATTTACTACAAATATATTATATCATGTTTAAAAAATATTTCAACAACTCTTTTATTATTTTAAGACAATATTATAAAAATATTCATTATAATTAATAAGTTAATAATTCTTTTATTTTTTTGTGATGTTATTTTTCTTTGTAATAATTTAATTAGAAACAAATATACTTGTATAAGGTGATATATATGATGAACTACATTTGGGGATTTATGATAATTTTATCATTACTATATTCAATTGTTTTTAATAAATTAGATTTAGTAACATTAGCAATTTTTGATTCAACTAAACAAGCTGTAGATTTAGCTTTAATGATGTTTGGTATTATTACATTATGGAGTGGTATTATGAATATTGTTTCTAAAACAAGTATTATTAATACTCTTTCCAAACTTATATCTCCTATAATATCTAGAATATTTAAAGGTCTTGATAAAAACTCAAAAGCATATGAATATATTTCATTAAACTTTACTTCTAACTTATTAGGACTAGGAAACGCCTCAACTCCATTAGGATTAAAAGCTGTTGAACATTTAGAAAATGAAAACAATAAAGAAAATAACATATTAAAATTAATACTTATAAATACTGCATCTATTCAAATTATTCCTTCAACTGTGATAGGTCTACGTAGTATGTTAGGAAGTAATAATCCTAATGAAATTATTATATATGTTTGGATTTGTTCAATACTATCCCTTGCTATAGCTTTATTTTTATATACATTATTATCAAGGAGTGAAAAATGAATATTATAAATTATATAACTTCCCTAATAATTCCTTTTTTTATATTAATCACTATTATTATTGGAATAAAAGAAAAACTTCCTATATTTGATACCTTTATATCTGGATGTAAAGAAGGTGTTTCGGTTGTATTTAATATTTTCCCTAATTTAATTGCATTATTTTTTGCAATAAATATTTTTAATCAATCCGGATTACTTCTTTTTATTATTGATTTAATAAATCCAGTAACTAATTTATTTAACATTCCAAAAGAAATATTACCTTTAGCAATATTAAGACCAATATCAGGAAGTGGTTCAATGGCATTATTACAACAGAGTTTAGAAACTTTTGGTGTTGATTCATATTTAGGAAAAGTAGCTGCAACAATTATGGGTGCTGCAGAAACTACATTTTTTACAATAGCAATTTATTCTTCTGTTACGAAAATTAAAATATCAAAAAAACTTATTATACCAGCTATAGTTGCTGATATTTGCGTTGTTTTATCTAGTGTATATATTTATTTATTATTTTAGTTTTTTATTTTCCAATATTTCTTATTTTATATTTTAATATTGTAAAAAATACAATTATGTATTATTATATTAATATATAATTTAATTGGAGGTTATTATGAAAAAATATATTTCTTTATTACTATGTACTATTTTTATTTTTAATGCATTATGTTTAAGTCTTTGTTATGCTGATACAAATTATACTACAGTAGCTACAACAACATTAAATAAAATGGGTATTATTATTGGTGATGAAAATGGAGATTTATTGCTAGATAAAAACTTAACAAGAGCTGAATTTGCTACAATTATAGTTAGATTAATTGGAAAAGAAAATGATGAAACTCCTACTACAACATTAATATTTGATGACGTAGAAAAAACTTTTTGGGGATATTCTTCAATCTATAAATGTGTAAACGAAGGATATTTAATAGGCGATGGAGATGGTAGTTTTAGACCTGAAGATATAATTAAATATGAAGAAGTTTTAACTATTATGATTAGAATACTAAATAAAGAAAATGGATTAACTAATTGGCCTGATGATCATATTAAAAAAGCTGAAGAATTAAAAATAGCAAAAAATGTTGATATATCAAAAGGTGATAATATTTCAAGATCTAATGCTTGTATTATAATATATAATTGCTTAAACATAAATATTTAATTTATAATATAAAATGAAACAATAATTAAAATATTAATTATTGTTTCATTTTTTGTATATTTTTTATTCAATATTAATTAAAATCCTATAATCAGTAAATACCGTTCCTGCTGATGCAAAAAAATATAAAACCTTTAGTTCTTTTGTCGTTGTATCTTCTATTTCATATATACCATCTTTAGTTTTACAATTATATGCTGAAGTATTATCTGATGCTATAAGACATACATTAAACTGTCCTGAAGTTGTTGTATCACATACTCCTCCTAATTCTTTAACGCTAAACTTCATTGGTTTATTGATAGGAATTATAGTTGATGAATCTTGCGCCCAGTTTGTAGATAATGTTCCAACAGCAAATTCTATTTTGGGTTGTGCTTGTCTTTCAGATAACTTAATAAAAAGATTTGATGTTCCTACTTTACCACTTAATGTAACTGTATAGTCATTATTTATTATACATGTTATATCATTACCTGCAGCAGTATTTGTAGCTGTACTATTTGGTATCATGCAAGATTTTATAATTGAACTAACTGCTCCTTCTGTAACTACTTCCATTTCTTTTTCGTAAACATCTACTTTAAACTTATAATTATTAAAAACAGTATCTTCTGTTGCATATAAATAACTAACATTTACATCTTCACTAATTATTCCTGTAGAGTCATAGATATCACTTAATATTGCACATTTTATTTCTGAAGCAATATTTTTGGTTGTTCTAAGTACCGCATTAAATTGTGTTCCTGTTACTGTTCCAGATATGTGTGTGAATTTTTGTTCAATTAATTGTCCTTTTTTTGCTATTAATGTTCCTTTTTCAATCCATTTTTTAATAACAGCTGCATTATTTGCTTGATCAGTCATATCTATTCCATCAGAAATCTTAATAAATACCTTGGCTTTAGGTGCACCGTTTATTGTTACTATTCCTTGACTATCTATAGAAACTGTAAAGCTATTATTTATACTATTATTTATTTCACCAGTTATAGTTCCTTCGTTTATGTGTGTATCAATTTCTCTTTTTCCATAATCAAAGACATCTTCTGGAATTTCATTATATAAAGAATATACTTCATTATCATTAACAATTATAACCACGTGTAAAACGCGTGGTTTACACAAGCCCTATAAGGGCTCTT
>CAZFOR010000010.1:0-31794 GCA_964520895.1 uncultured Eubacteriales bacterium
CCCTAAACGACTTCCTTATCTTAACATTTTATTTTCCCTTTGTCAACATTTTTTTGCATTTTTTTTGCTTTTTTTTTAACTTTTTTATTCCCTAGCAAAAAAACAGATATATAGTCAAAAAAAATGATGGTACTAACACTAAATTTTGCAATTTTAATACCATCATTTTTCTTTATATTATTTTAATTTTCCTATTATTTCATCTATACTTAATTTTTCTTGTTGACCTAATTGTATGTCTTTTAAAGTATATATTTTTGTTTGTATTTCCTCTTCCCCTATTATAATTATATATTTTACGTTAAGTTTATCTGCATATTTTATTTTGTTTTTAATTTTTTTATCTTCCATATAAACTTGTGCATTTATATTGTTTTTTCTAATTTTGTTTGCAACTTTTATACATTCATCTATATTATCATCCATAGAAAATATTATTACATCAGATACAGCCTTATTACTCTCTTTTATAATATTTAATTCATTTAATACATAAAATAATCTTGTAAGTCCTATTGATATTCCAACACCAGGTAATTTTTTATCTGTATAATATTTTGCTAAATCGTCATATCTTCCACCAGAACAAACACTACCTATATTTCTATATTCATTTAAAAATGTTTCATATACTGTTCCTGTATAATAATCTAAACCTCTAGATATTTTCAAGTTAATCTCAAATGATTCTTCTGGTATATCATATAATCTAATACATTTAATAACCTGTTTTAGTTCTTTTACACCTTGGTTAAATGTTTCATTAGTTATTCCCATATTTTCTAATTTATCTATAATTTCATCATTAGTTCCTGAAATTAATATAAACTGTTCTATTTTGCTTATATCTTCATTTGAAAGTTCTAAATCTGCTAATGTTAATTTAACATTTTCTAATCCAATTTTATCTATTTTATCAATAACTCTCATAATATCTGCAGATAAATTATCAAGTCCTATACTTTCAAAAAATCCACTTAATATTTTTCTATTATTTATATTAATAGTAAACTGTCCAAAATCTAACTGTTTAAAAATATTATATATTACAACTGGCATTTCTGCATCATTTGCTATATCAAGCTCACCATCACCTATAATGTCAATATCACATTGATAAAATTCTCTATATCTTCCTTTTTGAGGTCTTTCACCTCTATATACTTTACCTATTTGGTATCTCTTAAAAGGAAATGCTAAATTAGGATAATATTGTGAAATATATCTTGCAAGTGGTACTGTTAAATCAAATCTAAGTGATAAATCATTATCTCCTTTATTAAATCTATATATTTGTTTTTCTGTTTCATCACCTGCTTTTGCAAGTAATACCTCAGATAATTCAATTATTGGTGTATCTAATGGTGAAAAGCCAAATTTCTCATATGTTTTTTTTATTTTATCAACTATTTCATTAAATACTACTTGGTCATTTGGTAATAGTTCCATAAAACCAGGTAATATTTTGGGTTCAACTTTATTATTCATTCTAATTCCTCCTATCATTATATATACAAAAAGCATGTTTATTGATTAAATCACCTAAACATGCTTACGCTTTCATTTATTATTACAGGTGATTTTTTAACATGCTAAAATTCCCATACAATGATGATGAGCTTGTAAATTAACTATTTCGTTGCTTGTCATATATTGAAAATTCATAATTATCACCTTTCTTTTTTATATAATGATATTATACTATATGAAATTAACATTGTCAATTTTATATTTCTACTAATATAACATCTTCACCAATCAATTTTATTTTGTCCCAAGAAATAACTATATCATTATTATTAAATAAGTTTATTTTTTTACTATTACCGGGAACTATTATTGCATTAATTTTACCATCTTCAAAACATGCTTCAACATCTGTTACATATCCTAGTTTTTTGCCATTTATTAAATTAACAACTTCTTTATGTTTAAAATCTAATGCTCTACCTTCAATCATATTTATCACCTCAAAAAAACTAATATATTTAAATATATTAGTTTTAAATAGTATTTATACATATTTTCTAATTCTTTTTAAAGCATTTCTTTCTAACCTACTTATTTGTGCTTGTGATATTCCAATTTCTTCTGCAATTTCTATTTGAGTTTTTCCTAAAAAGAATCGATTCTCAATTATCATTCTTTCTCTTTCATTTAATCTAGATATTGCATCTTGTATAGAAATTGAATTATTACATTCATCTTCAATATTTCTAGTATCTTTTATTTGGTCAATAATACAAAAATTATCACTTTCAGAATCACTATATGCATTATCATATATTGATATAATATCCTGCATTGATTCTAATGCAAAAACTATCTCTTCTTTTTCAACTTCTAATGTTTTAGCAATATATTCAATTGTAGGTTCTTCACCGTTTTTATACATATAGTTTTCTTTTATACTAAGAGCTTTATATGCTAAATCTTTTAATGTCCTACTAATTCTAAGTACACTATTATCCCTTAAATATCTTTTAATCTCCCCTATTATCATTGGAACTGCATATGTTGAAAACTTGACATTTTGATTTAAATCAAAATTATCAATTGCCTTTATTAAACCAACACAACCTATTTGGAAAACATCATCTATATTTTCTCCTCTATTTCTAAATCTTTTAATAATACTAAGTACTAATCTTAAATTAGCATTTACAAATACGTCTTTTGCTTCTTTATCTCCATTTTTTATTTTAATTAATAACTCCTGTGCTTCCTCATTAGCAAGTATTGGTAACTTTGAAGTATCAACTCCTCGAATCTCTACTCTATTTACCATAAAAAAATCCTCCATTTCTTAATTAGATTATTAACAAAATGAAGGATTTCTATACATTTATATTTTACTTACAATGTCTTTTTTTAGTCTATATATAATCTTTTTTTCCAATCTTGAAATATATGATTGAGATATTTGTAACATATCTGCTACATCTTTTTGTGTTTTTTCTTCACCTGTTGCAAACCCAAACCTCAATTCCATTATGTATTTTTCTCTTGGACTTAATTTAACAATAGCTTCTCTAAGAAGTTTTAAATCCACCTGTTCTTCAATATCTTTACTAACACTATCATCAATCCCACCTAAGATATCTGAAAGTAACATTTCATTTCCATCTGAATCAGTATTTAAAGGTTCATCTATTGATACCTCAAATCTTATCTTATTATTTCTTCTCAAAAACATCAATATTTCGTTTTCTATACATCTAGATGCATATGTAGCTAACTTAATGTTTTTATCTGGTTTAAAGGTGTTTATTGCCTTCATTAACCCTATTGTACCAATAGATATAATATCTTCTATACCTATACCTGTTTTTTCATATTTCTTTGCAATATATACAACTAATCTAAGGTTTCTCTCAACCAATTTTTTTCTTGAAGTTTCTATATTTATCCCATCTTTAATATTATTAATTAATTTAGCCTCATCTTCCCTACTTAGCGGAGGTGGCAGTATCTCACTTCCTTCTATATACAGGATATTATTATCTTTAATTATTCCCCATTTTTTCAAATATTTAATAATTAACTTCTCAAACTTTAACTTTGTTACATTCATAACTGGCTCCTCCTTTGTATTCTAAAACCTCAATACTTAACAATGCTTCAATATCAATATCATCTTTTAAGATAGTTGTATTTATTCCTATTAAACAATTTGGTATACAAATCTTTTGATTATTACTTACCTGTATATGTATTTTATCTGATTTATATCCTACCATTATTCCATTTTCATTTCCAATTGATTGATATGGTAATATCCTAATTTTATTAGTAAACTTATCACTTAATTTTTCAAATTCAAAATTACCACTACTACACATATCTAATATCTCTTTTGGTAAGATATCTTTAATACTATTTAAACAAATTATTACAACAGGTTTGTTGGTAATAGGGTCTTTCAAGCTATTTCCTGTATCTAAAAAAGCTTTTACTCTTTTTATCCTATTATCAATATATACATCTATATAGTATGAAAGTTTTTTATAGTCCATAACACATCTAATTTTATTAATTGTATACTTTAAAATTACAATTAAAACTATACTTCCCAACAGCAATATTTTCACTGGATAATACTCAATATCTGTTTGTGAAAACACACAATGATATATTCCATACATTGCTCCACCACAAACAAATGATACTAAATAAAAATTAAATATATTTGTTATAAAGTCAAAAATATTATTATTAGAAAAACCTATTGATACCATTATTATTGATAATACAATTTTATATAAATAGAAATTCAAAAACTGTGTTTCAGGTAATAATAAAACAACATAATATACAGCCCCTATAATTGAACTTATACATATTTTATATAAACTTGCTTTTTTCTTTGATATGTAATTTGCTAAATATATTATTAATATATTCATTAATATATTTTCTATTAATACCAAATCTAAATATACAGTCATATACAACCACCATAACTATTATACTTGTATAATTATTAAAAACTTGTCATTTTTAAATGTAGAAAAAAAAATATAACTACTTATTTCGTAGTTATATTTTTTGATTTTACATATTAATTATTTATTTTCTATTTTTTTCTCTTTAAAAAAGAAGGAATATCAACCATATCTGATTGTGGTGCTTCTGGTTCTTGTTTTCCAAATTTAGCATCTTGGAATTTTCCTAATACATTATTTTGTTTAATACCACTTAATAATTCTTTTTCAAATCCTGTTGCAACAATAGTTATTACTATTTCATCATTTAAGCTTTCATCTATTACTGCACCAAATATTATGTTTGCTTCTGGATCAACACATTTTTGAATTAATTCAGCAGCCACATTAACTTCATATAATCCCATATCAGGTCCACCAGTAATATTTAATAATACTCCTCTTGCACCTTCTATAGAAGTTTCAAGTAATGGACTTTGGATAGCTTGTTTTGCAGCATCTTCTGCTCTGTTTTCACCAGAAGCTCTACCAATACCCATATGTGCCATACCTGTATCTAACATTATAGTTTTAACATCTGCAAAATCTAGATTTACTAATCCAGGAATTGCAATTAAATCTGATATACCTTGTACACCTTGTTTTAATATATCATCAGCCAATTTAAATGCATCTACTATTGATGCTTTTCTATCAACTATATCTAACAATTTGCTATTTGGAATTACAACTAGTGTATCAACACTTTGTTTTAATTGTTCTAATCCTCTTTCAGCAGAATTCATTCTTTTATTACCTTCAAAAACAAATGGTTTAGTTACAACACCTACTGTTAAGATACCCATTTCTTTTGCAATTTTAGCAACTACTGGGGCACCACCTGTACCTGTTCCGCCGCCCATACCAGCTGTAACAAATACCATGTCTGCACCTTTTAACATTTCAGCTATTTCATCTCTAGATTCTTCAGCAGATTCTGCACCAATATCTGGGTTTGCACCTGCTCCTAATCCTTTAGTTATTTTTTCACCTATTTGCATTTTTTTACTAGCTTTTGATAAATTTAATGCTTGTCTATCAGTATTAATTGATATAAATTCTACACCTCTTAATCCTGCGTCAACCATTCTATTAACAGCGTTGTTTCCGCCACCGCCAACACCTATTACTTTAATATTTGCAATACCTTCATTACCAAATTCCATTTCACTCATTGTCTTTCCTCCTTTTAAAACTATAATATATTTTACAATACATTTTTAATTATGTATATAGAAAATCTTTAATTTTTTCAATAATTTTTGAAAATATACCTTTTTTTTCTTGTAAATCTACTTCTTCGACATTTGAAACTTTTGAATTAATAACACCATTGTTATTTAATACATATTCTTGCATACTATATGCTGTTAAATTAACTGGTTTAATCTGTGTTGTTTGTTTAAAGTTAACTAAGCTTATTTCTCTATCTAGTATTTGATTTGCAAGTATATCTATTTTACTAATATTATTAAAGCCTTGTCCAATAAATACAATTTCTTTAATATATTGTTTTGCATCTATTTCTTCTAATTTATTATTAATTAATTGTATTATTTCTTCACATCTAGCTTCTATAATTTCAACAACCTCTGAGCATTTAACTTTTTTAACTTTACTTTGTTTATCTAATACACTAATCTGATAATCATTTTCAATAAATTTTTTTATTGCTAAACTATATTGTTTCTTTACCTTTTCTGCTTCTGCAATTGTAGTATCTAAACCTATTGATAAATCGCTAGTTATATTATATCCACCAAATTCTAGATTTTCAAAATATATTAATCTATTATTTAAGTACAATGATAAATCAATATTTGTTCCACCAACATCAACTAATAATGTTCCTTTTTGTTTTTGATCTTCATTAAGAATTAATTTAGCATTTGCATAACTTTGCATTATTACACCATCTAAGTTTATTCTTGCATATTGGAATATCATCTCAACTTTTTCTATGTATTGTCTGTCTGCAATTATAATCTGACATTTTACTCTTAGTTTCTTTGTTTTATAATTACATGGCTGTGATACAATCAAGTTATTATCATCATAATATTCTATTGGTAATATATCAATAATCTTTTGATCTGGTGCAACATTTCTGTCTTTTATTTTATTGAACAATTTATCAATATCATATTTTTGAACTGTCCCTAGTCCTTCATCTATATCAATACTTTCTACAATTTCATCTATAATAATATCTCTATTACTTATATTTACATACGCAGACTTAATCTTCAAAGCATATCTTGATTCAATTTGTGCTATACTATTTTTTAATATATCAGCTATTTTATATGGCTCAACTATCTCACCTTTTTTAATTGCATCACAATTTTTAGTTTCAACATGAACTACCTCTAATTTGTTGAATTTGTTAACCTTTGTAACAATTAAGCCAACTTTGCTAGTTCCTATATCAATAGTAACAATAGACTCATCAATCTTATTCATATCTTGGCCTCCTATTTTATGACATAAGAATATATTATTTTTAATAAAAAGTCAATACAATATTACAAAAATGTTACAAAAATATTACGGAAGTATTACATATGTGTCATATATATTGAAACAAGCGAATTCTTAAATTATACGAGTTAATTTATTCTTATTATATGACAAAAGAAAACAAAGATTTTAAATATTTTGTTTAAAACCTTTGTTAGTCATTTTTTTATTTCATATTATTCAAAATACTCAAATTCCCAAGTTCCAACTTTAATAATTGTATCCTCTGGTAAATTCATTTGTTTTAACTTGTTTTCTATTCCCATTTTGTATAACATTCTTTGGAAATATTGCATTGATTCATTATCCTCAAAATTTACCCTTGATAATAATTTATCTATAGCTGGTCCTACTATTTCATATTCATCTTCTATTTTGACTATTTCCCATTTAGTATCTTCTGATTGTTCTAATTTATATACGGTCTTTTCAACTTCTTCATTCTTTTCTATTGGTATTTCATCTAGCATAGTTACAACTCTATTAAACAGCTCTTTAAGACCTTTATTAGTTACAGCAGATATTCCAAATACTTCATAACCTTTATCTTCCATAGTCTTTTTAAAATCTTCAAATACTTGCATATTTTGTAATATATCAATTTTATTTGCAACAATTATTTGTTTTCTAGTTGCTAGTTTTTGATTGTATTTTACCAACTCTTTATTTATTTTTTCGAAATCATCAATAGGATTTCTTCCTTCTGACCCAGAAACATCTATAACATGTAATAAAAGTCTTGTCCTTTCAATATGTCTTAAAAACTGATGACCAAGTCCGATACCTTCACTTGCTCCTTCTATTATGCCTGGTATATCAGCCATTACAAAAGTTTTACCATAATCTAGTTTTACAACACCTAAACATGGCTCTAATGTTGTAAAATGATAATCAGCTATTCTAGGTTTAGCTTCTGTCATAATTGATATAATTGTAGATTTCCCTACATTTGGATATCCAATTAATCCAACATCTGCAAGTAATTTAAGTTCTAATACAAATTCTTTTTCAATACCTGGTTCACCTTTTTGGGAAAAGTTTGGTACTTGTCTTGTAGATGTAGCAAAATGTGAATTACCTTTACCACCTCTACCACCTTGTATAATTAATTCTTTTTGCCCAAATTCAGATAAATCTAATATAACTTTATTAGTCTCAGCATCTTTAACTATTGTCCCTAGTGGTACACTTATTAGTAAATCTTCTCCACTTTTTCCATAACAGTTATTACCACCACCATTTTTACCATCTTCTGCTCTAAATTTTCTTTTATACTTGAAATCAACTAGTGTATTAACATCATTATCAACAACAAAATACACATCTCCACCTTTTCCACCATCTCCACCATCTGGTCCACCTGCTGCAACATATTTTTCTCTTCTAAATGTTATTGCTCCATCTCCGCCTTTTCCTGATGCTATTGTAACTTTTGTATAATCTATAAACATAATTTCTTTTCCTTCCTATAATTACTTCTTTATTCGAAATAATCTATTTTCATTGCTTTTTTAACATTTTTCAAAACTTCTTTTGTGATTTTTCTAGCATTTTGAGTACCTTCAAATAAAATTTGTTTTACCTCATCTATATGTTCTTCATAATATCTTCTTTTTTCTCTTATAGGTGCTAGTTCTTCATTAATATTTTTAGCTAATTGTTTTTTACAATCAACACATCCTCTTTTACCAGCTTTGCATTCTTCGCAAATACATTTATATTCATTTTTACTAAAAACACTATGATAATATCCAACCATACAAATATATGGGTCTGCTGGATCATCTTTCTTTATTTTACTTGGGTCTGTAACAGCATTTCTAATTTTATTATATGTTTCTTCATCTGTATCTTTTAAATATATTGCATTACCTAAGCTTTTACCCATTTTTGCATTTCCATCTAACCCTTTAAGTCTAGCAACATCACCAACTAATGCTTCTGGTTCTTTTAATGTTTCACCATATAAAGAGTTAAATTTTCTTACTATTTCTTTACATTGCTCAATTAATGGTAATTGGTCTTCACCTACTGGTACTAAATCTGCATCAAATGCAGTAATGTCTGCTGCTTGACTTACAGGATATCCTAAAAAACCATAAGTAACTGACCCACCATCATTTCCAAATAATGCTTTCTTTTGTGCTATTTCAGTTTTAACTGTTGGGTTTCTTTCTAATCTAGCAACTGTAACTAAATTAGAGTAATACACTGTTAAATCCGCTACTTCTGGAATTAACGATTGTATGTATATATTAGCCTTTTTAGGGTCAATACCTACTGATAGATTATCTATTGCCACTTGTATAACATTTTGTCTTACCTTTTCAGGATTATCAAAATTATCTGTTAATGCTTGTACATCAGCAATTAGTATATACTCGTCATATTCTTCTTGCAATTTTACTCTATTTTTTAGTGAGCCAACATAATGACCCAAGTGAAGTCCACCTGTTGGTCTATCACCTGTTAATATTCTTTTTTTCATAATTTATCTACCTCCATTTTATTAAATATATTTACTACATATTATTAATTAATCCGCCATCGTATATTTAATAAAACTGAATTACATTTTATATATTTCTTATTCATATTTTATTATCTCCTTATTTTTAATATATATATTATATGCTAAATTCGAACAATTTACAACCACTACGTAAATTAGAATTTATTTTTAATGTAAATTAACACACAAAATGTTGAAATGATTTTTACATTTCAACATTTTGAATTACTTATCTAATAACCATTCTATTATATTTTTATGAATAATTCCATTTTGCGAAAAATCAAAATTATCTAATGATAATACATATTTAGGATAATTATCATCAATTCCTTTATATGCACCAAACTCTCTTTTTACTACATTTTCATCTGCTAAAATATATGCTACTTGTATATATTCAATTTTATTTTCTTTTTTTGCAATAAAATCAATTTCACCTTTATTAGTTTTTCCTATATATACATCATATCCTCTTACTACTAACTCATTATATACAACATTCTCTAATGCATAACATTTATTAATTTCAAATTTATTATTTTTAATTTGTGCAATACCTAAATCTGTCATATAGTATTTATTTAATGTTTTCAAAATAGCTTTACCGTTAATATCATATCTATATATTTTATTAATTATTAACGCTTTACTTAATGCTTCCAAATAATTATATATAGTTTCAGTTGAAATTAATCTACCTTCACTTTTTAAATAATTTATTACATTTTTTGCTGAAAACTCTCTTCCAGTTATATCAACTATATATTGAACTAGTAAATTAAATAAGCTAGTATCTTTTAGCCCTAATCTGTCTACAACATCTCTTAATATAATTGAATCAAATACACTATGTAAATAATCCTTTATATTATTTTCATCTGTAAATTGTATTCTATTAGGCAACCCACCCCATTTTACAAAATCCCATAATGAGTTTTCATCATTTGGTTGTTTACCTGTTAATTGTATAAATTCTTGATAATCCAAAGGATAAATATTAAATGCAACATATCTTCCTGATAAAACTGTTGATATTTCATTTGATAAAAGTTTGCTATTTGAACCTGTAATAAATATACTTACATTTTCTAATGATGCTCGTAATGAATTTACTACTTTTTCAAATTTATCAACATTTTGAATTTCATCTAAAAATACATAATATATGTTTTTATCTTTTATTTTTTCTTTAATATATGAATTTAATTTTTTGTAATCTTGTAATTCTTCATATTCAACAAATTCAAAATTCACATATATAATATGATTTTCTTTTACTTTTCTTTCTTTTAATTCATCAATTATTTGATTAAGGATAACAGATTTTCCACATCTTCTTATACCAACTAGTATTTTTACCAAATCACTATCATAAAATCCTCTTATCCTTGATAAATATTTTTCTCTTTTTAACATAATATATCACCTATATTTATTATATTACTTTAATATGATTTTGTCAAGTTATTTCGTCAAAGCGAAATAATTCTGTGTTTTTATAAAGTTATTTCGATTAAACAAAATAACTTTTGATGTAAGCAGGCATAAAATAGGTTGTAAACAAATTGCCTACAACCTATTTATATATCAAGTTTCTATTAATTACAAACCACTTTTGAAACTACAACTGTCATATCATCCTTTGGAATACCAAAAGAATTATCAACAGATTCTTGAATAATAACATCTGCTAATCTTTGAGGATTATCAATATCTGTATTTTCTAATAATTCTGTAATCCATTTTTCATTTAATTCTTTATTAGAATCTATTATTCCATCTGTTACCATTATTATGTAATCACCATCTTCTAGTTTTTTATCACATAAATCTATATCAATATTTTCTAATATACCAACAGGTAAACTTATCGAATTTACAAACTCAACCTTATCTTTTGTTTTAATAAATGTTGGACAAGCACCTACTTTTAAAAACTCTACTTTACCAGACTGTGTATCTACAACAGATATATCCATTGTAGCAAAATTGTCTTTTTCTGTTTTAAGTAAAAGCACTGAATTGATAAGCTTAATTGCTGTATTTTTATCAAAACCTGATTTCATAAATTTTTCTAATAAATCCATTACCAATTTGCTATTTTCTTCCGCTTCTTTTCCACTACCCATTCCATCAGATAGCCCTATAACATAATTTCCATTATCTAATTTTAATATTATGTTATTATCACCACTTACATTATTGTTTTCTTTTGCAAGTTTTGATACACCTATCGTTAGTTTAAATTTAGTTTTTTTTTCTGATTTGTTTTCACTTTTCTTATTTATATCATTTACAATAGAAGATATAACATCTGAAAAACCTTTCAATTGTTTAGATATTACCTGTCTGTTTTCTTGTAATTTCTTTTTCCAGTTATCATTTAGTTTATATAACTCATAAGTTCCATTTAAGCTTTGTACAAACTCTTCTTTTTTAACACATCTATTTTCTATTATTTCTTCAAATTGCTCATTTGTAATTTCATTATGTTCTAATAAAACATCTATAACCTCAAATATCATATTGTACTTTTTATACAAATCTTTTTTCCAACAAGTTTCTGCATTAACACATCCTACACAAACTTTACCAGTAACATCTTCCATAAATTGAAGTATCTCTTCTTTTTGACTTACTAATGTCACAGCACTTTCACCCAATGTTTCAGACATTTCATCAAATACTTCAGATACAGTATTTAGTTTATATACAACCTGTTCTTCTACTCCAAATGAGCCACCTGTACCTTCATTTAATAGTACTGTTTTTTCAAACAGGTCATCCATATTATGTTCCATCTTTTTAGGAATAGCAAGTAATAGCACTGATGCTACTATTATTTCTTTAATCATAATAATTACTTCTGTTGAACCATTCGCAAATATAGTAAGTAGGCTATTACCTAATATAAATCCTGCTATAACACCTAATTTACCAAACTTTCTAAATACGCCTGCAAATAATCCACTTATAGCATAAGAAGCTATTAATGTAACATCGCCAACACCAACTAATGCAAGTATACTTCCTATTGTTACACCAGCTGTAGTACCTATTGTAATTCCATTTTTCCAACCTAATATTAAAACAACTAATACACATATTATATTTCTAATATTAAATCCATAAATACTTATAGGTCCTATTGCACTAATTGCCAAACATACTAATATACTAGCACTTATAACCTCTTCTATTGAAAATATAAAATTATCTTTAAAATTGATAAATACATATAATCCATAATTAAATATTGTATAGAAAACTACTGTCGAAATTGCTAGTGCTATACTAATTACAATGTCATATATAAGGACTTGTCCTATAAATACACTTGCTAAATTAACTACTAATACAGAACAAAATAACTTTGTTTTAGAAATATATCCCTCTTCCCTTTTCTTATTTTTAAACAAAATTGCTAATACAATAAATATTAGTGAAGTTATTACATATTTAATAAATGCAGATACTCCAAACCTTATTAATGTTCCAAGTGAAATACTAACAAATGAAATAACAAGTGGTAGTTTATTTCCCATATTCGCAGCAAGCATCGCCATTCCAAACGGACTAAATCCCGCTATAAATTGCACTTGACTTATCAAAAAACTTATCACAAATGTTATAATATTTCTGTAATTAATAAATTTGAATTTTTTATCTGTTTCAATTTCTTCATCATAGTTTTCGTAATCATCATATTCTTCATCATTACTTTTAAACATTTAATTCACCCCTTAACTTTTTCTTTTTATAATGTAATTGTATATTCTACAGCTTGAAATTTTTGTCACTTCTACTTGTAGAAAAGAAAAAGTTTTTTACAAATAATCTGTCGCTTGTATATTTTATTACATAATACATTATTTTTCAATAGAAATATCTTAAAAAAGAGAATTTATATTGCATTTGGGTAGTATTAGTGTTAAATTTATTGCATTATACCAACTGGTTATAGTCTAAAATAAATTTTTTATTGAGGAGGATTCATTATGAAAAAATCAGCAAAACGGTCAAATCTACTAAAATACCTTTGTGTTATTTTATCTTTATTTTTAATTCTTTTCCCTACTCAACGGATTATTCTTCCGGAAAATGAAACTGAAAAAGCAATCTTAAATATAAAATCACAGAAAGGTAAAAAAACAAACAAATATCGTTAAAACATCTATGTTAAGGCACTATAATCTTTATTAAACGTATTACAAAGTTAGAAAAATTTTCTAACTCTGTTTTTTACCATTTCTTTTTAATATTAAACAATCTTAATACTTCCTTCTAAATCTTCAAATACTCCTTCATTTAATTGACAGCCTAACACAAATTTGTTTGGTATCTCTGTGTCATTAATTATTCCAAACTCATCTGTTTGTTTAAATCCAAATCTATTATAGTAATCTGGGTTACCTACTAAAAATACTGAATCGTATCCCATATCCCTAGCTATTTTAAATGATTTATTTATTAAATCACCACCATATCCTTTACTTCTATACTCTAACTTTATACATATTGGTCCAAGTAACAATGAATTAACATTTTTATTCGTATTATTAACACATTGTTTAGTAAGCATTATATGTCCAATGATTTCGTCATCTTCTTCTATTACTAGTTCTAACTTTGGTATATAATTCTCTCCTGCTCTAAGTTCATATACATAATTTTGTTCATCACCATTTGTAACTTGTGCTGTTTGAAAACCCACTTTTACAAGTTCATATATTTTATCATAATCATTTTCATTTGCTTGTCTTATATTCAATTTTATTCCCCCTATTTTAATTTATATAATTTTTCCTCATAGTTTTTAACAAAATATTTCTTTCCTTTTTGTATAATTGTATGTCCCTCTAATTCTAATTGTATCTTTTGCCCTTCTATTCCTTCTGGATATTTTTCATTTAATTCACCTTTTGCTTTAAGTGTTCTCCAATATGGTATTTGATTATCTTCTCTTTCATATGATGCATTAGCACATAAGTTTATAAATATACCTGCTGTTAAAGGACATGTTAATTCTACATTGTGTTTTTTAGCAACATACTGTCTAATCTCAGTTGATGTTACAAGTTTTCCTTCTGGTATTTTTGCCATAACTTCATTATATTCAACAGCAGGTGCTACAACCATACTTTTTCCACCCCATTTTTCTACTGCACCTGGTTGCCCAGCTAAATCAATTATTTTGGGTAAATCTTTATTATCATTTAATTTTTCATTACTACTTTTTCTAGCCATAAATTATTCCTCCTTAAATTTAATATCTATATTTGCTTTTTTAGCATTTGAATGTTGATACATTCTTTTTATCCTATAAATCTTACTATCTTTTATAAATTTTGCACCTGTTTGTTTAAACCAAAAATTTATTTGATGCTCCATACATTGTTTTCGTATATCTACTATCCAGTCATAATTACAAACTCGTGCCTCATTACCACTTTCACCACCTGCTACAACTTGATATATATCTTTTGTTAAGTATTTAGATAAATCTATTTTTTCAAGTAATGGTTCACATATAATACTCTTATGCTTTATTGGTAACTTTAAAAAAATTGGTAATCTATAGTCTACTCTATCTTGGTTTTCAACAGTTGAACAAATATGTACATTATCATAACCATCATTCCAGTCATTTGGTAGATTTACATTAAATCTATCTATTCTTTTTGTTATTATTAAAAAATGTAAGTCACTTCTTTGTTTTATAATCTTCCATGCCTCTATTCTCCACTCATCTGCATCTTGAACAAAAAAATCTGATGTAAAACATGTATATACAATTTCCCCTGATGGTATTTTATATTCACCATTTCGTTTTTTCTTTAAAGGTAAATCAAAATCATTATTTTTAGTTACAATTGAACTATCTTTTTCATACTTACTATCTGTTCTATATACATAACAATTTTGGCAACCTGCACTTATTTTATGACATCCATGCCATGGATTCCAATTAGCCATATTTTCCTCCAAACTACTGTATTATTATGCATTTATTTTATCATATTGCATTTTATATTTCTACATATTCTATATGTAAATAAATAATTCTAACTATTTCTAATTAGAATTATTTGTTATTTTATTTGCATTTACATTTATCTAAACAAAACTTTTTAATTAATACACAAATTATTAATAGTAAAATTATACCTATTAATATAATAACAACATAGGTATTTTCAATTGCATATCCAACGTCTTCTAATCTTTCATCAGGTGAATCAACTAAAACTATCTGTACATTGTTATTGGTAGTTAATTCATAATATGGTGGGCAATAACTGTTACTCTATATTCTCCATATTCTAATACATCACTATATACCCCTTCTTCATTTGTATATACTGTTATTATTTCACCAGTGTTAATTAACTCAATTTGCACCTGAACATTTGGTAAAGGCTCATCACCATTATCATAAACACCGTTTTTATTAATATCATTAAATACAAAACCTGATACATAACTTTCATTTTGTCCAATTATTCTAAATGTTAATTGTTGGTTTTCAGAGTTAAAAAATGTCCATATATCTATTACCTTTTCATTACCATAACTATTTGTATATGAAACACTATTTGGATCTAGTGAATCAACTCCATCAATACTTGCATCAACTGGATTTGTTATACCAACACCACTTAAATCAACAAAAGTTTCTCCTATAAAATAATTATCATTATTATAGTACACCATATATAGATTAAATCCTGGATATACATATGGTGGATTTAGTAACTGAATTGTTATTCCATTACTATTTTCTACATCAAAAAACGGAAAGTGATATTCTCCACCTTTAACTTTAATCGTCGCCGTATACTCACCTTGTGGAATTATATTATTCATACTATCTCTACCATTCCAATATATACTATTTGCACCAATTTGTGTTGTATTACCAATTAATATTATTTCACTTCCAACATCTATTTCTATTTGATATGTTGCAACTCTATCAGTATCAAATGAAAAATATCCTCCCATCCCTTCATCTGTTATTTCATCTGCTATACCTGTAAATTTAAAGTTAGTAGCCTGCGTTGGTGGAATAGCAACTATTGGTATATTTTCTGGCAAATCATTTGCTGGTAAATTAAAAAATATTTTATGAAATATATCTTTACCTGTATCACCATTTTGTGGTTGTGGTACTTGTATATTTCCTATTAGCTCTGTAAAGTTGTTGTTTGTAACTCTTGCACTATGATATAGTGCTGTATTTGTATTACCATTTACTAGCCCTCTATTATTTGAATATATTATAAATCCAAATGGGTCTACATTATCTAATGATGTTCTATATATATATCCATCTTGTGTTAGTACATATACATGTGTATATAGTATATCTGTTACACCAATTTCTCTACCTTCATTTAGTGCAAGATAATCTAAATACACTCTTCCTTCAATAACCGCTTCATTTTGCTCAACAGTTATATCCCATGCAGCTACGTTTGATGCTTGATTTACTAAAAAGTTTTGATTAACTGTAACTGGTGCTGGATTAGCTGCTGTGCCACCTGTAAATATTGGCCCATGAAATTGAAAAACATATATTCCTGTTTGATTAACATTTAATTCAAGTGGTGTATATCCACCTAAATCTGGAAATGGTCCAACGTTTTCTTTTTCTACTGTATCAATATATTTTAAACCTGTTTGTAGTACATCATAAACTTGAATAGAATTATCTGGATATCTGACAATTATATCTTGATTATCATATGAGTTATATACACTACTTCCAAACTTTATAACCTCACCTGATTTTGCATATACTTTCAAAAAATTTTCTCTTGGTATTCCTAATGTGTTTCCTGTTTGCCATTCAAGATATGCTCTATATGAACTTGCTGGTGCATCTTCTTTCAAATCTTTACTACCTTCTGCATATACTATATTAGTACATATAAAACTCATTATTAATATTATTAAAAATACAAATATTTTATTTATTATTCTAATATTTTTCTTCATAAAAAATACCTCCTATAATATTTTATTATAGGAGTAATCTTTTAGTGAATTTTATATTTATTTAAAACAGTACAGATTTTATTTATTCTTCTAATAACCATTCTATTACATTTTTATGAATAATTCCATTTTGTGAAAAATCAAATTTATCCATTGTTAAAACATATTTTGGATAATTATCTTGTATCATATTATACACTCCAAATTCTCTATCAATAACAGATTCATCAGCTAATATATATGCTACTTGAACATATATCTTTTCTTTAAATCTTGTTGCAATAAAATCAATTTCCCCCTTATCAAAATTGCCAACCTTTACATCATATCCGCGAGATATTAATTCGTTATATACAATATTTTCTAAATATGCTCCCAATTGTTGTTTTTTTCCTTCACTCATTATTTGTCCAATACCCAAATCTGTTAAATAATATTTATATTTACCATTTAAAATTCTTTTTCCTCTAACATCATATCTATCAGCTTTATTTATTATCATAGCTTTTACCATATATTCTAAATAATTATATAATGTTGTTTTTGAAACTTCTCTTTCACCTTTACCTAAAAAATAATTTGATAGACTCTCTACTGAAAAATTTTGAGATGGAGTTGTCAATATATATTCAAATATTCTATTACATAAATCCAAATCTTTTATATTAAATCTTGAAATAATATCTTTTACAATAATAGAATTATATATATCTAGCAAGTATGTTTTTATTTGCATTTCATCTGTCATCATAAACCTTTGAGGTAATCCACCCCAAGTTATATAATCATTAAACACCTCGTCTAAGTCTTTTTTATCATTTATATTTTTCAGTTGACATACTTCTTTAAATGTAAATGGATAAACTTTAAAACTAACATATCTACCTGCTAAATGAGTAGCTAACTCACCTGATAGTAAATCACTATTTGAACCAGTAATAAATATTGACACATTTTTTGATGCTTTAAATGAATTTATCGCTTTTTCCCATTTTTCAACATTTTGAATTTCATCGAAAAACAAATAATACTTTTCTTTGTTTACTATCTTTTCTTTTATATAATTGTGTAAATCCTCATCGTTTTTTATAAAACTGTAATCCTCAAATTCAAAATTAATATATATTATTTGAGATTCTTTTACTTCATTTATTTTTAATTCATCTATAATTTGCAATAGAATAATTGACTTTCCTGATCTTCTAATACCAGTTATAACTTTTATTAAATCTTGATCATAAAATGGTCTTATTTTAGATAAATATTTTTCTCGAATAATCATATTCTATCCCCCTTTATTATATTTATTATACATCTGTTATTGTATTTTGTCAATATTTTTGTACATCTGACTGTATAAAAATATAATAAATGTTATTTTTGTTTATTGTGCAGTGCAAATACTAAGATATTCTTTTTAAGTATTTTGTCAACTTTACAAAATTATTAGCCTAATGTACTATCTAATACCATCATCAAAACAAATCCTAATGCAAGTCCAACAGTTCCAATATTAGAATGCTCACCTTCATGTGAAGAAGGAATTAATTCTTCTGATACAACATACATCATAGCACCTGCTGCAAATGATAAAATATATGGTAATATTGGCAGTACTAAACTAGTTAAGCCTATTGTAATTAATGCACCTATTGGTTCAACTATACCAGACAATGCACCATACATAAATGATTTTGGTTTTCCATTACCTTCTCCTTTAAGCGGCATAGATATTATTGCCCCTTCTGGAAAATTTTGAACTGCTAACCCTATTGCAAGCGCTAATGCTCCTGCAATACTCATTGAAGCATTCCCCATCATAACACCTGCTAATACTACACCAACTGCCATACCTTCTGGTATATTATGAAGTGTTACTGCAAGTACTAACATTGTTGTATTTTTAAATTTAGCTTTTACTCCTTCTGGTTTGCTTTTTTCAATATGTAAATGTGGTATTATGCTGTCTAATATAAGTAGGAAAAGAATTCCAAGTAAAAATCCAACACTTGTTGGTAACCATACAAATGTACCTTGTTCATTTGCCATATTAATAGCTGGTATCAAAAGTGACCATACAGATGCTGCAATCATTACACCTGCTGCAAAACCAGATAATGCCTTTTTTGTATTTAATTTAATATTATCCTTTAAGAAAAATACCATTCCTGAACCTAATACAGTTCCTAAAAGTGGAATTAATAATACAATAAAAAATAACAACTTATCATTCATTTATCTACACTCTCCCTTTATCTATTTTCTATGTCATAATCCCATAAACTAAGTTTTCCATTTATTTCAATAGGATTATCAAATACCCTGACATTTTCTATTTTCCAAGCATAATTTTCACTAAATGTACTTTTAGCATATACATCTTTGTTTAGTTTTAAACATTCTTTTTTCAATTTATCATCACATTTTATACAATCCGTTATTGTAACTTGCCCTAATATTTGTCCTTTTGGTAGTTCTTTTGGAAGATATTTTGCAAGCCTTTCTAGAGCTTCTTTATCTACACCTTTACCTGCATGTATTAAAAGCTCCCCTCTAAAATTTGTTCTCCAACTTCTAAATTCATATTTCTTATATTGCTCCATAATCAATGTTGCCCATGGTTGTTTAATTGTTAATACTTTCATAATCTATTACCTCCTTTATTTTTTTAATTGTATCATATTTATTTAATAGAAAAAATAGTTTTAATAAGATTTTCAAATTATTCTTATTAAAACTATTTCTTAAACTTTTATACTATTTTATTAACTCCAATACCTTCTCTTTACTTATTAATCCAACACTTCTATTTATCTCATTTTCATTTTTTATAACAATTAGTGTAGGTATATAAACTACATTGTATTTTATTGCTAATTCATCTTCATTATCAACATTAATTTTAACTACTTTAATGTTAGGATTTTCATTTGCTACTTCCTCAACAATTGGTGATAGCATTTTACATGGTCCACACCAATTAGCATAAAAGTCTATTAATACTATTTTATCACTTTGCATAACTTGTGAATCAAAACTATCATTAGTTACTTCTATTACACCTATGTTTATTGGCTCCTGCTTGACAGGTGTTTCTTTAATAGGTTGTTCTTCAATAGGATTTTCTTTTACTTCTTCTTTTTTTATTGTAGCTTCCTCTTTTTTAACTGGTTGCTCTTTTTCTTCTTGTTTAGGCTCTACTATTTCTTCTTTTATTTCTTCTGGATTTTGTGGTTGTTCTAGTACTTCATCAACTTTTTCTTGTGCTTCTTCTGATGGACTACTAGTATCTGTATTTTCAACTAATTTTTTGTTTTGTTTATTTATCTCATAACTAGCAAATACTAAAGATAATATAAAGACTACTACTATTACTAAATAAACTATTTTCTTCATATCTTCCTCCTAGAAAAACATAATATATATTCCCATTATAATCAAAATGGCTCCTGATATCTTTTTAATTATATCGTAATGTTTTTTTATAAAATCAAAAACTGTTTTTAACTTATCTATTAATATTACTGATATTACAAATGGAACACCAATTCCTATTGAATATATTCCCATTAATATTATTCCCTTTAATAAATCTTGTTGTTTTGCTATTAATAATAAGGCTGAGCTTAAAAACGTTCCTATACATGGTGTCCAAGTCATTGAAAATAGTATTCCAAATAGCATTGTTTTAAAAAAATTTAGTTTATCTGTTTTAACATTCATACCTTTTGATTTATTTAAAAATTTTATGTTAAATATTTCCATATAATTTAGTCCAAGAAATATTATTATCATACCAAATACTATTTTAATATATTTTATATTTGTACTTACTAAACTTCCCACTTTACTTGCAAATATTCCTAATACCATAAATACAATTGTGAAGCCTAATACAAAACCTATTGAATTAATTATAGCTTGTTTAGTTTTATTTTCTTCTTTACCCATAAAATATGATATATATATTGGTAACATTGGTAATAAACATGGTGATATAAAACTTGCTATTCCTTCTAAAAATGTAAATAAATATTCCATCTTTTCTCCTTACTTTTTAATTATCTTCCACGAACCTTTCTTAGTTGAACCTTCTCTTTCAATTAAACCCTCTTCTTTTAGCTTTTTCATATTATATGACACACCATCTCTGGTAATATTAAGTAGATTTGCAATTTCCATTTCAGTAATTTGGGGATTATGTTTTATTAAATTTACAATTTTTTCTTGTGTAGTTTCTTGTGTAGTTTCTTGTGTAGTGCTTTGTTCATTTCTAATTTTATTAATTGTTTGATAAATCATTTTCAACATAAACTCTATAAATTCATTTGAATTTCCATTACTATTACAACTATTTATTACATCATAATATTCATCTTGATATTCTTTTATTAAACTCTCTATTGGTATATATTCAAATATCTTTTTCCACTTTGAAAGTATAGCTGATTGCCATAATCGTGCCATTCTTCCATTACCATCTGAAAATGGATGAATAAATAAAAATTCATAATGAAATATTGATGAAAGAATTAATGGATGTACTACATCTTTTGATTTATTTAGCCAATCAAAAAGCTCACTCATAAGCTTAGGTACAATATCTTGTGATGGAGCCATAAATATACATTTATCTCCGTCAAATACACCTTCTCCATGATTTCTAAATTTTCCATTATCATCAATTATTAAAAAAGTCATTATTTCATATGTTTGCATTAAATCTATTAAAGAATATGGATTTATTTCGTTTAATCTGTTATATGAATTATATGCGTTTTTTACTTTTTGAATATCCTTTTTGTCTCCCATTACTATTTTTCCATTAATAACATCTATAACTTGTTATTTAGTAAGTTTATTATTTTCAATAGCAAGTGATGAATGAATAGAATTAATTCTATTTTATTTTCTCAATTCTGGCTTTTTATTTTGTTTTATATAACTATTTATTTCTCCTATTATCTCCATTATTTTTGAAACATAATCTAACATTTTATCTGTAATTTTATACGGTGGATTATATTCAACCATTCTTACTACCTCTTTTCTATATATTATTAGGTGTTAATCCTATATTTGTATTATATCATAGTTCAAATAATAATACTATTAAATATTTTATCTGTAATAATAAAGCAACCTAGTTAATTTCTAGATTGCTTTATATTAATTCATATATTATCTCTTTATTTTATTAGTAGTTGTTTTTGGGAAATCTGTATCCCTTATTTCTATTTTGTTAATGTGTTTATACACTGCAAGTTTTGATGTAACAGATGAAATATCTTTCCTTAATGTTGCTTCTTTATCTTGTATATTAAGTTCTTTTAATTTTTCTTCATTTAAAAATACTTCTGCACATAAACCACTTTCAAAACCTTTTTCATTTTTAATTGATTTAACAATTACCTCTTGAACATATGGTATTCCCATAATATATTCTTCTATTTCTTCTGGAAAAACATTTTTTCCATTTTCTAATACAATAAGATTTTTCTTTCTTCCTGTTATTAGTAATTGACCTTTTTCATTAATTTTTCCATAATCCCCTGTATTAAACCAACCATCTTTTAATACCTCATTTGTTTTCTCTTCGTTTTTATAGTAACCTAACATTACTATATCACCTTTTACACAAATTTCTCCTTCACCATCTTGAGTTTTGTTTTCAAGTTTTATTTCTATACAACGAAGTGGTATACCCACAGTTGAAGGGTCATTAAAATCATCCATATTAGCACTAACTAATGGTGAACATTCTGTTATGCCATAACCATTTACTAAACTTATACCTATACTATCAAAAAATTTACCTAATTCTTTTCTAACTGGTGCTCCACCAACAACTATTTTCTTTAAATTTCCACCAAAAGCTTGATGTATTGATTTAAATAATTTACTTCTTAAATCAATTCCTATTTTTCTTAAACCATTACTAACTGCTATTAATACCTTTAATCCAAATTCTTTTTTACCTTCTTTTGCAGTAGCCCATATTTTTTTATAAAATACCTCTCCAAATGCTGGAACTAAATAAATATAGTCTGGTTTATATAATTGTAGGTTCTTTAATACGTTTTTCAAATTATCATTTATGCAAATTGTTGAATGATGATGTAATGCTACTAAAATACCTGCAACCGCTTCATATGTATGATGATATGGAAGAACTGATAAACATTTTTCAAATACAGTTGAAACCTCTAATCCATAATATACATCACTTACTAGATTATGCTCAGATAACATAACTCCTTTTGCCATACCTGTTGTTCCAGAAGTATATACTAATAGTTTAAGACTATTTATATCACTTTGTAATGAAAGATATTTTTTATTTCCTTTTTCAAAAGATTGTTTACCACTTTTCTTAAGTTCATCATAACCTATTACTTCATTATCTGATTGAGCTTGATTAATTGCAATATAGTATTTAATCTTTGGTAATCTTTGTTTCATTTCAGGTAAATACTCTCTATATTTATCATCAAAGAACAATACCTCACTATCACTATTTTCTAATACATTAATAATATCATCTTTTGGTAATTCTTTATCAACTGGAACAAATACACCATTACTTTTTAATACTGTAAGATATATTGTTATCCATTTATAACTATTATTACCAATACAAGCAATATGAGCTCCTTCCATATTAATATCTGTTAATGCTGTACCTAATTCAACTGTATCTTCATAAAATCTACTATATGTAATTTTTTTAACCTCTTTATTTTCCTTATATTCAAATGCAGTTTTATATCCCGCTTCTTTTACGGCTAGCTCCATCATCTCTTTTATACTATTAAATTTTTTAACTTCATAATATTTTAATTCAACTTTTTTACTCATTTTTCCTCCCTTTGATTTTTTCATACCTTATCATCTAGTTTTCAAAACTAATTGTATATGTTCTATATTAAAATGTCAAGTAATTACAAAATATTTTAATATTCAATATACAAAAATATTTATTAGATAGTTTGAATCCCTAGCATTCTTTAATATTTTATTACTCCAAACTTGATTATCAATAAAATATCTCTATCATTTTTTTAGACTCTGGATAATTAATTTTTCTTATATCTTCTTTTACTTGTTCAACATCATATTTAACACATAAATGTTCAAACTCAATATTTTCATTATTAATTGTAAGGAGTCCACAATTTGCATTATCACTACCACTTGGACAACCTAAACTTCCTACATTTATATACCAACTTTGATTATTATTTATAATATTTGTAGTATGTGTATGTCCATACAAAATGACATTAGAATCAATATCATTAAAAAGTTGTTTACATTCTTCTATACTAGGATTTTTTATATGTTTCTTATACTCACCATTTGTATTAAATGGATAATGAATAACATATATTTTTATTCCTCCATCTTCAATAACTTTATATTTTTCTAAGTTATTAATAAATGTTTTTGACTCATCACTTAACCTACTATGGTTCCATTTATGATTTTCTATTTCATCATTACTCATTAATCTTTTATCATTATGTACAAATTTAGGTAAACCGTTTACTAAATAATTTTCATGATTTCCCATAACAGAAATTAATATTTCTTTTCTTTTAATTAACTCTTGTACACACTGTTCTGGAAATGGTCCTATTCCAATTATATCTCCACAACAAATTATTTTATCAACTTTTCTTTTTTCAAATTGTTCAAATACTTTTTTTAATGCAATAATATTACTATGTATATCTGTTATAATTCCATATCTCATAAATTACACCTCTTATCTGTTATATTAATATTGTAACTGTTATTTTATAAATCTTTTAATATATTGTATAATAACTACCTCATCTTTTCAATACTAATCAATATATTAAAAATTTGAATATTTTTATTTGTTGACCAAAATTTAATATTATGATATTATATAATCATATTGGAGGAAAGTTAATGAAAATTGTAGCAGATGATTTAATAAAATATCATTGTCCTAGATGGCATGAACTGCCAGAAATTGAATTATATATTGATCAAGTGGTTTGTATTTTACAAAAAAACTTATCACTATTTATTAAAGATAAAAATAATCCTATTATTACGGCTAGTATGATTAACAACTATGTCAAAATGAAAATACTAAAAGCACCTATAAACAAAAAATATGATAGAGACCATTTAGCACATTTATTTGTTATATGTGTATTTAAGAAACTAATGAGTATATCAGATATAGGAGAATCGATTAGATTAATGAAAAAACTATATTCTGTTGAAGATGGATATAATGTATTTTGTGATGAATTAGAAATAGCAATTAAAAGTACCTTTGATCCAGATATAAAAAAAGAAAATGATTTTTCAAATTCTGAAACTCGTGAAATTGCAACATTGAGAGCTATTGTATCCGCTTTTGCAGACACAGTTTTAGTTGATAGATTAATAATGTTAAGATCAAATGAATAAGATTTTTCATAATATATTTAATGTTAATTATAAAAACCAATGCAATGTCAAAAGACATTGCATTATTTTTAACTTCCGCTACTTTTATATTTTCTTACACCTAACTTGAATAAACAAATTGCTGGCACCAATGTTAATATTGATACAAATGGTGCTAGTGCATATAATATGTTATCTGTTCTACCTATAATATACAGTAGTGGCAAAAATGTTGCAAATGCTATTGGTATAATATATGTAAACATTATTCTTACAGTATCATTAAATACATCTAATGGATATTGAGCAAAATCTCTTGTTCCATATATAAATATACTTATAACTTCTAATCCTTCTATTGTCACAAAGCAAAATGCTGCACCAATAATTAAAATAGCTGAAAAAAGTGCTGCACTTCCAATTAACATTAATACAATTATTAACATCTTATCAATTTCCAAATATATTCCTAATTTAATTATTGCATATACTGTTATTGCAAGTCCAAATATAGATTTAATTAATTTTGAAAACTCTATTTTAGTCCCCATTATTTGTAAAAATATATTTTGAGGTCTAATAAGCAGTAAGTCAAAATTACCATTTTTTACAATATTACTAAATTGGTCAAATCCTCTTAATAGGCATTCTGAAAAACTTTGTCCAAATTGTATTATTCCAAATGTTAACATTATTTGATATATATTATAATCTTTAACTAATCCAAATCTATCAAATAATGAGTAAAATATTACACAATACGTTCCAAATGCTGCAAGCTGTGCTATACTCGACAATATAAATGATGCTTTATATTCCATTTGTGATTTTAAATGCATTATTATATATCTAAACATTTTAACCTCCTTGTATATATACTTTTTTTGTTGTTCTTTTCATAATCATATTACCTATTCCTACAAGTATTATAATCCATATAAACTGTACACCTATACTTATTACTGCCTCATTTACTGGTATATCACCTGAATATACTCTAAATGGTAAATCACCAATTAATCTAAACGGTAAACAATATGCTATATCTTTTACTATATTAGGTAATAATGGTAATGGTATAACAAGTCCTGCAAATAGTTCACCTATTGTCATCATTATAGATGCCATCCCTTTGTCATCATTCGTATAAAATGTAAATAATTGTACAAACATTGCAATACCAGATAATACAATTGATCCTAAGACTAAGGTTACTAAAAATAGTACAAAAGATGTTATTGATTGTGGCAAAGCTAATCTATATGGCTCTGGTAAAATAAGTGAAATAAGTATTATTGGTAAAAATCTTAATAAAACATTTGAGTATTTTTTAGCAAGTAATTTTACTTGCCACCAAGTATATATATTATATGGTCTTAAAAGTTCATAACAAACCTGCCCATTCTTTATAGAATTAGCAATTTCACTATCTCTATATCGTATTGCTACAAGTGCAAATAATGCTTGCTGTAGCCACACATATGTAATTAAATTTGCAAACGATATAGGTGCTGCTTCTGGATTACTTGAATAAAAAGCTTGATATACAAATATTTGCAAAAATCCCCAAAAGAACTGTGTACAAACACCTGCAATTGCTGCAACTTTATATTGCAGTCCTGAAATAAATACAGTTTTAAAATAAGCAAAATATCCTCTCATATCTTATACTCCTTATATAAAGATAAAATAATATTATCTATGTTATTTTCATATATATTAATATCTTGTATTTCACATTCTTTTGTATACTTCTCAATAATCTTTGATATTTGTTCTTCATTTGTATTAACCTCAATTAACACTCTTTCTTTATCTTGCTGAATAATTTGAGATTTAATTTTAGGTATTTGCTTCATATCTTTAAATATTATCTCTAATTTTTTTGTTAACTGAAATTTCTTTTTGATTTTCGATAAACTACCATCATAAAGCAACTGACCTTTTCCTATTATTATAACTCTTTTTGCTAATTCCTCAATATCAGTCATATCATGTGTAGTTAATATTATTGTGACTTTTCTTTTTTTGTTGATTTTTTTGATAAATTCTCTGAGTTGTACTTTAGATACTGCATCTAACCCTATTGTAGGTTCATCTAAAAATAAAATTTTAGGATTATGCAATAAAGAAGCTACGATTTCACATTTCATTCTTTGACCTAAACTTAATTGTCTAACAGATACATTTAAAAGTTCTTTTATTCCCAATTCATTTACTAGTTCTTCTTTTGTTTTCTCATATTCTTGCCTTGGTATTTTATAGATATTACGAAGTAGTTCATAGGATTCTATTACTGGTATATCCCACCATAGCTGAGATTTTTGTCCAAATACTACTCCAATATTTGAAACATATTTTTTTCTATCTGCAAAAGGATTCATTCCATTTACAATACATGTTCCACTATCTGGATGTAATATTCCACATAGCATTTTTATTGTGGTACTCTTACCAGATCCATTTGGTCCGATATATCCTACTATTTCTCCTTCTTCAATGTCAAATGATACATCTTTAACTGCTTCTACTATTTTATACTTGGGTTTTACAAAGGCTTTTAATGAATTTGCTAGTCCTTTTTCTTTGAGTTGAATTTTAAATGATTTTGATAATTCTTTAACAGAAATAAACATTTTTAGACTCCTTTCTTAGAAAATTTTGATCTTTTCACGACAGGCGAATTATATGTTAACATATTTTTATAAATATTTCAATATTTTTATTGTATTTTTTATTATTTTTTTCAAAAATCAAATAAAAAATAGCAGAACTGACAAAAATCGACATAATACCTATTGACCATTTTAAACAATTATGTTAATATAGCACTTGGAATTTTATAAATTTTCCATTAACCAATTAATCTATTTAGGAGGTATTTTTATGAATAACTTATCAACAAGTGTTGCGTACTTTACGATGGAAGCTGGAATAACACCAGAATTTAAAAACTACTCTGGCGGCTTAGGCATATTATCTGGCGATCATGTAAAACAAGCAACTCAAAGTGGTGCAAATACATCTTTTTTCTCAATACTTTGGAAAAAAGGATATAATTTGCAAAAAGTAACAGACGATGGAACTGTAATTGATGTGCCACAAGAAAACGAACTTTGGCGGTCTTATGTAACAGACACCTATTTATCTTTTTATCTTCCAATAGGAGATACTCAAATTCTCATTAGAATTTGGAAATTTAACGGACACAATCTCTATTTACTTGATGCTGATTTGGAAGAAAACGGCGAACTGCGTAAACTGACATATAACTTATATGGTGGTGCTTTTAAAGATTCAGAATTTGAAAGAATCGGTCAGGAAATGATCCTGGGAATAGGTGGAATGATTGCATCAGAATTGGTACTTGACCATAAACCTAAATATTATCATTTCAATGACGGCCATGCAATTTTTGCAGTTCATAAAATCATAAATGATTATATGAACATATATGATTTACATTTAACTTTTAATGATGCTTGGCAAAAAGCAAAACAAGTAGTTAGATTTACAACACATACCAATGTGAAAGATGGTAATGAACTTCATTCGATTGATGATTTAATCAAGTATAAGGCAAATTACAATTTATCTTTTAATCAACTTCAACTCTTAGGTAATGAAGATGGTTCTTCTAATTACGGAATGACAGTTTCAGCTTTACACTGTTCAGGAAAAGTTAATGCTGTATCTGTATTACATGCCGAAGAAGCAAATAAGCTTTGGAAAGATGTATCAAATAGACCTGTTATTTTCCCCATTACAAACGGTGTTCATCGTGATACTTGGCAAAAAGAAGATATTTATTCTTCATATTTGCTTTCAAATGTTTCTCTCTTAATGTCTCAACATAAAGCTTATAAGCTTCAGCTTGTAAACTACATTAAAGAGAAGAAAGGTATCTCACTAAACCCTGACTGTTTGATAATCGGATTTGCTAGGCGCGCAACAGGCTACAAAAGATGGAACTTGATATTTAAAAATCCATTAAGTATAGAAGACCTTATTAAAAGATATAATATACAATTGGTATTTGCCGGTAAATCTCATCAAAAAGATGAAAATGGTAAAAAGTATTTATCAATAATTCATAACTTTGCAAAACAATACCCTGACAATGTACTGTTTTTGGAAGGCTACGACATTGATATGGCAAAATATCTTACATCCGGTTGTGATATCTGGCTTAACACTCCACTTGTACCTATGGAAGCATGTGGAACAAGCGGAATGAAAGCAGCACTTAATGGAGTATTAAACTTCAGTTCAAGTGATGGTTGGTGGGCAGAAGCATGTGATCATGAAAAGAATGGCTGGGTTATCCATAGCCATACAGAGCTTTCAGGTGAAGAAAGAGATAAAAAAGACGCTGAATCATTGATTTATTATTTGTATACAAGCATTATTCCAACATTTTTCGACAAGGATAAATGGGCTAAAATGATGCTTGAATCAATTAAAACAGCTGAATACTTTACAACTGAAAGAATGTTAAATGATTATTATGAAAAGTTATACACTGAGTAATACACAAGAACGGAAACCTCGATATCTTATGAGGTTTCCGTTCTTTTTATATTTATGTATTATTTCTTATTAAATGTTAACTTATCGATTTTATCTAAATCAATATTATATTTTTTTTCAAACATACTTTGAACATCTAATGAAACGACTTCTCCTTTTTTTAAACCAAGTTTTTCTATTGTTTCAACTACATCTTGACTACATTTTCCTTCAATTTCCAAATATGTTGGTATTGATGGCCATGTATCTATATCGATTTCAACATTATCTAACATATATCTGATTCTATTATTTTCTTGGTATCCTCTTGCTACATATCCCAACTTTTCTAAAATTTCATTAGTAATATCAAAATCAGAAACTTCAATTTCAGTTTCTTTTGTTCCCTCTATTCCATAATCAGTTATTTCCTTAATAGTAAGAGTTGTTTGCTTACCATCTGTTCTTAATCTAATCCATTTTTCATATTGTGCAGGATTAAAGTCATATACATATCTTCGATAATTAAATTCTCCTACTTTAGTTGCTCCTAGTTTTTCTAGCCTTTCAATTACTTCTTCTTTATTAATTTCTATTATTCTAACTTCATATTCTGTTTTCATATTCATCACCTCTAATTATGTCTTTCTATTAATACTATTTGACTATTTTTTCCTCTAACTAATGAAAAATCTTTTTTACTATCTTTTTCAAGTCTTGATTTTTTTACTTTTCTATTATATTCAAAAGGTTTATCTTTAATTATTTCAACTTCTTCATCTTTATCATAATAATTTATGTTTAAATAATATGGATCAAATAAATATGCATATTCATCATCAATCTTAGTTAACAAACAATAGTGCTCACAATCTTGATACATACTTAATATTGCTACTCCTCCATTATTTATTACATCTTCTACTTTTTTGCTGTAAATTGATACTTCATCATTTTCCAAACAATACCCTTTAATATTCATTCCTTTATTTTTACCATTTTTACTTAGCCAATCAATTAAAAATTTTAATGCAAATGTAGATGTTCCACCTTTTCCTATTTCTCCTAACTCGTTACTTTGGTCTAATGTATATTGCATTACATACTTATATATTTCTGGTGATATTTCACTTCTTTTAAATAAATATTTAAATGCATTTAACAGTGTTGTTGTTCCACAATCATATTCTGTTATTTGATACTCTAATGGAGTTTTTGTATATTCATACTTTACTTTATTATTCATTTAATACCAACCTCTCATCAATAATTTTATTAATTATATCATATATATTATTATATTTGTATTTGTTTGTCAATTTTTTATATTTTACT
>CAZFOR010000011.1:0-25366 GCA_964520895.1 uncultured Eubacteriales bacterium
GAAGTAGTAGTGAAGGAGGATATGGGTATAAATATACACATAATGGAATAGAATATACACAAGATTATTATGAATACACAGGAACAAGTAAAATAGCAAATACAACAGAAGGATATAAGATGTTATTTAGAAATAAAGCAAATAGTAGTAATATAAGTTACTGGGTTGCGTCTCGCTGCGTCTATGTCTATTCTTACATCACCTTCCAAGTGCGAGGGTGTAGTCGGTGGCAGCGTGTACGCTTACAATTTATACAGCTCCGGTGGCAGCAAGAGTGGCCCCGCTTTGGATGTGCGTCCTGTAGTAGTTCTAAAATCTAATGTCCAATTGAATACAGAAGGACTAGATGGAACATCAGCAAAACCATGGACTTTGAAATAGGATAGAATAGCAAAATGCTGCGAGAAGGCTTTTGGTCTTCTTGCAGCCAACAAGGTAATTAAAACATAGTATGAGTGATACAGATAGTCAAGAAACATGAAAGAAGTTATAAATAATGAATTAAAAACAATATATGTTCAAAAACAGAGTAAGACTTTATTTTAAACGGTTTTTACCATGTTTATGAGCTGATGTTTTGAGAAGGTAAAAATTAAAAAATACTGTAATCATTAATTAAATAGTTTAAGCACAGACTTTGATATTTCAAGGTCTGTGCTTTTTGTCTAAATAATCGTTAAAAATTAATTGACTTAAATACCTTATTTTTAATTTAAGATTGAATATAAATATTTATATAATATACTAATTCATAAACATTAAAAAACAGAATATATATTAATTAATACTGAATACTTAAAGTTATGGAGGATAAAGTGAAAAATAGATTATTAATAAAAATGGTTATATTAATTATTATATTTATTTTTATTCAGTCAGTTTGTATTGCAGGAAATGCAATTAATCTAAATTTGTATACTAAATCATATATAGCATATGAAAGAAATACTAAACAAGTATTATTTGGAAAAAACACAGATGTTAAAGTACCAATGGCCAGTACTACTAAAATAATGACTGCAATACTTACATTAGAATATGGAAAATTAAATGAAACGGTTACAATAACTAAAAATGCACAAAATACATCAGGATGGCAACTTAATTTAAAAGAAGGTGACAAAATAAAATTAAAAGATTTATTATATGCAATAATGCTTTATTCAGCAAATGATGGTGCTATTGCAATAGCAGAACATATAGGTGGGAGTGTAGAAAATTTTTGTGAAATGATGAATAATAAAGCAAAAGAAATAGGTGCATTAAATACTAATTTTACATCACCACATGGATTAGATAATGATAATCATTATTCAACACCATATGATTTGGCTTTAATTACAGATTATGCAATGAATAATGAAAATTTTTGCAAAATAGTTACAACACCTTCATATTCAATTATGATAAATGAAAATATTAAAAATGTAAATAATACTAATAAGTTAATAAATAGTGTTTCGGGAATTACTGGTGTAAAAACAGGATATACTGGAAAAGCAGGATATTGTTTAGTTTCTGGAATTAAAACAACAAATTTAGATGTTATATGTGTTACATTAGGTTCAGGAACATCTAAAAATAGATTTGATGAAAGTAAAAAGATATTAGAGCATTGTAAGGATAATTATATATTAGTAGATTTAAAAGATTATATTAAGGAGAGTATTAAAATTGATATAAATAAAAGTAATAAAGATAATGTAAATATATATCCACAAAATATTAATAAAATTCCTATATTAAAACAGAATATAAATAAAATAAATGTTAAATATGAAATATTAAATAATCAAATTGCACCAATAAATAAAGATAAAGTATTAGGGGTTGCTAAAGTTTATATTGATAATGAAATGTATACAATAATTAATTATACTACTAATGAAAATATTCAAAGAAATAATTATATAGATTATTTTAGATATATTGTATTTAGTTTTAGAGATTTTATGTTGTTGTATATATAAACATACTGTTTTATACTATTTGAGACATTATGAAAGTAGGTAAAATTATAAATTTGATTTAATAATTAATTAAGTGTAAAAAATATGCAAAATATTTTTAAAATTAAATTTTTATGTTGCTATTTTAATATATATATAGTATTATATATATGTAATTTAGTACATGGAGGTATTTATGGAAACATTAAAAGAGATAATATTAATAACAGTATTTGTAGTTATATTGGTTGCAGCAATATTTTTTGGTAGTAGATATTTATTAGATACAAATATTACTCAAACAGGAGAAAATACTTTAGAATCAATTAATAATGGTGAAACAATAGTTACAGAACTGGATAATAAAAACAATAAGAATCTAAATAAATATATTGAAAAATATGACGATAAAACAAAGGGATATGTTGCATATATATTAAGTAGAATACAAATATATAGTATACCAATATGCACATTATTGTTTGTTTTAGGAGCATTTTTATATTATGTTATTAGTATAAAAAAATTCACAGAAGGTGAAAGGGGTTATGGAATGATTGTATCATCAATAATCTTTTTAGCTATAGCTCAAATTGCTCCATTGATTTTTGCATTAGTAGTAACTGTTGGAAGGAGTTAAATAAATGAAAGTATTATTTGCTATAAATAATGAAAGAATTTCGAATGCAATAATTGAAAAATACAAGCAACTTTATAATGAGGAATTAGAATATAAAGATGTTTATTATTATAAAGCTTTATTATCAGAGGTAAAAAAAGATAAATCATATGATAGAATTCTAATATTTGAGGATTTTGAAGAATATGTAAATGATAATCAAGAAGCATTTGACCAGTATCTATTTGATAAGATAGATACTCTTTCTGATGAAGTAAGTAGTAATACTATTATATTTGTTTGTCAAGAAAGAAGAGGAGAAAGGGATAAGCTTCTTAAAAGATTTGTTAGTTTAGGAATATACAGTATGTTGATAGGATCTGATAGAACTATTTCAGAAATATGTAAATTAATTAAGAAACCAAGAAATAAAAAAGATGTTAAATCATATTTGAATTATGGAGTAGAGGAACTATATTCTAGAGATAATACAGTTGATGAAGTTGAACAGCAAAGAATAATACTATATTTTAAAAAACTAGGTGATAATACAGACAAATATATAGATTCATTTGAAAGACTTAGTCAGCAGTATAACAATATGCAAATGAGAATAATATGTAACTTCTTACCTGCAAATGTAAAAAAATATTTAAATAAAAATTCAGCGAAATATAGAAGTTATATTAATACTAAATCTGATTTGAAAATAGAAATAATTAAAGATGAAGAAGAAAAAGGAACTGATGAAATAGTAGTTGAAAAACCAACTGGTAAAAAGGTATTAGTTACTGGTAAAATTGATAATAAAAGTAAACAAACTAATGGAAATAAGACGGAGATTACGAAAGAAATTAATAAAGAAGTAACTAAAGAAATAATTAAAGAAGTTCCTGTTGATAGAGAAATAATTAAGGAAGTAATTAAAGAGGTTCCTGTTGAAAAGGAAGTAATTAAAGAAGTAATCAAAGAGGTTCCTGTTGATAGAGAAGTAATTAAAGAAATAATTAAAGAAGTTCCTGTTATACAAGAAAAAGAAATAGAGACAATAAGACAAGTATTTGAAGTACCAAAAGATTATTGCAAAACAGCAACATTTATTGGTGGTTCAAAAGTTGGTACAAGCTTTTTGATAAATGCAATTGCATATGTATTATCAAAAAAAGGAATTAAAGTTGCAATATTAGATATGACAAGAGAAAGAAATATGTTTTATATTTATACACAAAACAATGATAGATTAAGAAGAAAAGCAGAGAATTCTATTTCTAATGTTATATTAAATAATGATACATCAGAGGGAATTAGTATAAATAAAAATTTGACATTATTTACATCAACACCAGGAACTGATAGAAAATCATATAATCATATGAAATTATTAGAAAGATTAAAACTTGAGTATAAAGTTATATTAGTTGATGCAGATTTTACAACACCAATAGATTACTTTAGATTAACAAATGATATATATGTTGTGCAAGATATGGATATATTAACAGTACAACAAATAACTACTTTTTTAAGAGAGTTAAAGTCAAAAGAAATTAGTTTAGCAAAAGTACAAGTTATAATAAATAAATTTGTAAAAACATCTGTTACTTGTAAAAAACTTATGGAAGGCTTAGCATATTATTATGATCCACAAATGACATTTGTTGATGAATTATTAGATCCAAGAATGAGCTATTTTACAGTACCGTTTAATCAAGATAATTATGGTAAATATATTAATAATTTGTATTTTTGTGATATGGATTTTTCAAACTTTTCAAAAGATTTCTTGGATATGATAGATATAATTTGTAATGTTATATATCCATTAAATAGTAGTAAAGGAAAAATGAAACCATTTAAAAAAGGATTATTTAGAAGATAAAGGAGATAAAAAATGGAAAATGCAAGTAAAGCACTTTTAATAGCAGGTGCAGTATTATTGGTAATAGCATTAATTGCAGTAGGAATGGGGATATTTGGAACAGCAAGAGGCGTTGTAGGACAAGCAGAAGGACAGATAGATAACATGTCAATTCAAATGCATAATAAACAATTTGAAAAATATGACAAAAAAAGTCTATCAGGAGAAGAAGCTAAGGAATTAGTATCATTAGTAATGTCTAATAATGCAAAGGCAACTACTAAAGATTACAGACTTGAGTTTGAGGTTGATAATATAGATGGTATGAGTTATTTTTATATTGACAAAGATAATTATATAGAAAGCCAATAATATATAAATAGAGTACTTGACAGAAGTTCAAATACAGAATGTGTTTTGAATTTTGAAAAAATATATAATAATGTTGAAATTGCATATAGTCGAAAAGGAATAATTGATTATATATATATACACTAAATTTATATTATAAAACAGCAAATACTAAAAAGGGGGAAAATAAAATGACAGAAAATACAATTAATTTTAAAGTGGAAAAAGAACATAATGACAGAGTAAATAGTGTAATGAAAGAAGTATATAATGCACTAGTAGAAAAAGGATATAACCCAATAAATCAAATTGTAGGATATATCTTATCTGGTGATCCAACATATATAACAAGTTATAATGATGCAAGAAGTAAAATAAGAGAATTTGATAGAGATGATTTACTAGAGGAATTAGTTAAATCATATTTAGGTGTAAAATAAATGATTAGAGTATTAGGTATTGATTATGGTGATAGTAAAGTTGGAATATCTGTTAATGATGAATTAAATATAACTGCAATTCCTATTACTACAATTATGTATAAAGGTGATAATGAAATATTATTTAAAGAGTTAGAAAAATATATTAAACAGTATAATATACAAAAAATAATAGTAGGTATGCCAATAAATATGAATGGAACAAAAGGACCTAGAGTAGAAAGAACTAATGAGTTTATTGAAAAACTAACACATAATTTTAAAATAGAAGTAGATACTATAGATGAGAGACTAACTACTAGCTATTCAAATAGAATATTATTTGAGTTAGGTGCAAACAAAAAGAAGAAAAAGAAAGTTGAAGATACAATGTCAGCTGTATATATTTTACAAAACTATATTGACAAACAAAAGAAAACATGAGATAATTAACAAGCAAATCGTATGATTTAATTAAATATTGAAAGGAGACAAACAATGGATAACGAAAAAGAATTAGAAGAGTTGGAACTAGAAGAAAATGTAATAGTTCTAACAGATGATGAAGGAAATGAAACAGAATTTGAGTTTATTGACTTGATAGAATTAGATGGAAAAGAATATGTAGTGTTACTACCAACAGAGGAAGAAGAAAACGAAGAAGGAGAAGTAGTAATATTAAAAGTCGAAGCACAAGGTGAAGAAGAAAGTTACGTAAGTGTAGATGATGAAGAAGAAGCAAATAAAGTATTTGAAATGTTCAAAGAAAAATTTAAAGATGAATTCGAATTTGAAGACTAAGACATATTAAGAAACTTAAAATAAAATTTAAGTTTCTTTTCATTTGCTTAAAAAATATGTATAATTTTATTTAAGGAGTGATGAGTATGAATGATAATATTACAGAATTAAAAAAGGAAAAAAAATATTTAGATTACGCGAAAGCTCAAATTGCAGATTTGATAAAAACAGAAGAAATAAGATTTAAGAATTTGCCTAAACAATATAAAGCAGATCCTTTTTTACTACAAAGATTAATGACATTAGTTGGTGTTAAATTAAATAATCTAAATACAAGTGAAAAGAAACCATATTTTGCAAGAATTGATTTCAAAAATGATAAAGAAAAAAATGTTGAAACTTGCTATATTGGTAAAGTAGGGGTAATATCCAATGATAGCCAGATAGTTGTTGTTGATTGGAGAGCACCAATTAGTTCAATATATTATGATGGTAATATTGGAAGAGTATCATATAATGCACCAGATGGAAAAATACAAGGTGACCTTAGTTTAAAAAGACAAATAGTAATTGAAAATGGTCAATTACTTAGTATATTTGATGTTGATAGTGTGTCTGATGATGAATTATTAAAACCATATTTAGGTGTAAATGCAGATAGTAGACTTAAAAATATTGTATCATCCATTCAATCTGAACAAAATAATATTATACGAGAAAATTTAGATAAAAACATAATTATACAAGGAGTTGCAGGTAGTGGAAAAACAACAGTTGCGCTACATAGAATATCATATTTAATATATAATTTAAATGATGTATCTAAACAAGATAGATTTATGGTAATAGGTCCAAATAAGTTCTTTATAAACTATATTTCAAATGTTTTACCAGACTTAGATGTTGCAAATGCGAAACAATGGACGTTTGAAGAGTTTGCAAAAGAATATGTAAATGAAAATATAAAAATAATTGATATGTATCAAACTAATATGAAAGATAACACAAATCTTGAAGAAGATAATATATATAAATTTAAAACAAGTATGAGATATAAAGAGATATTAGATAAGTATATACAAAAATTTGAAGATAGTATGTTTGAAAATGATGGGATATATATTAATGAATACCGTATATTGACAAGTAAACAGATTAAAAAGATATATTATGATAATAATGTATTAGATATATGCATAAAAAAGAAAATCGATAGAACATGTGAAATTATCACAAAGAAGGTACATGAAAAAGAGAATGTATTAAAAGAGAAAATAAGAGATGTATTTGATAGAAAAATATTATTTGCAACTAGTGAAATAGAAAGAGAAGAATTGAAAAAATGTAAATTTGATATATATAAAGAATTAAATAATGGTTGTAAAAAAGTGCTTAAAAAATATTTTGAAAAAGGTAATATTAAAATTATACAAATGTATAAACAATTTATTGAGCAAATTGATAAAAGTGATACTAATATAGATATTGAAAAGTACAGGCAAAACATATTATCTAATATAAATAAAAAGACATTTGAAGTTGAAGATATACCAGCTATTATGTATCTAAAGTACAAACTAAATGGTGCAGATGATTATAAAAAATATTTACATGCAGTAATAGATGAAGCACAAGATTTTGGTGAGTTTCATTTTTATGTATTAAGAAAGATTATGCAAAATAGTACATTTAGTATATTTGGTGATTTAGCACAATCAATATATTCATTTAGAGCAATAGATAATTGGGATTATATAATTAATGATATATTTGAAACTAAATGCGAGTTAATGAAACTTAAAAAAAGTTATAGAACAAGTATCGAAATAATGAATGAGGCAAATAAGGTTAATACTTATTTAGGCTTAGATAAAGCAATGCCTGTAATTAGACATGGTCAAGAAGTTAAAACGGTTAAAATAGCAGGTAACAAAGAAAAAGTAGAGTATATTGAAAATAAAATAAATGAGTATATACAAAAAGGATATAAATCTATTGCAATAATTTGTAAAGATGAAAAATCAGCAAAACATATCTATAGCAATATTAAAGATAAAATAAAAGATATAGAGCTTATATCACAAGATAATGAAATGTATAATGGAGGTATATGTGTATTAACAGCATTTTTAGCAAAAGGGTTAGAGTTTGATGCAGATATAATTTTGGATGTTGATGAAAATGTATATAATTCAAACTACAAATATGATATGAAACTGTTGTATGTTGCAATGACAAGAGCACTACATGAAATGGAACTTACTTATGAAAATTATATTACTAAACCACTTAAATAACAAAAAGCATATTGACAATTTAAAACGAATATAATAATATCTTAAAAAGGAGAAGAAATATTTAAGATAAAGATATAGGAGATAAATTGAATGAAACAAAGAAAATTAAATAAAGGAATAAGTTTAGTAGCATTAATAATAACAATAATAGTATTAATAATACTAACAGGGACAGTAATATTAATGGTAAATCAAGGAGATATAATAGGAAAATCGAAAGAAGCAGTATTTAAAAATGATATAACAGCATATAGAGAAGTATTAGTAACATATGAAATGAATAGAAAATTAAAAGTAGCTACAAACGAAAGTACAGATGGTCCAGCAAATGCAAAAACAAAAGAACAAATAAAAGCAATAATACCAGAATTTAAAGATGAATATGAAGGAGTAGTAGAAATATTTAATGGGCAACTAGTTGCATGTCGAGATATAATAAATGGTTAACTGATTTATCATTATCATTAGTACCATGGGATAATTCACAAGTAGGCGATTTTTTAATAACAAATAATGAAATAGAAAGATATATTCAAACAAATGAGAATGTAATAATACCAGAAGGTATTACGAAAATTAGAATGGGTGCATTTTCTAGTTGTGAAAGTATAATAAGTGTAAAAATACCAAGTACAGTAATAAGTATAGAGGCAGGCGCATTTGCAAATTGTACTAATTTGGTAAGTATAAAAATACCAAGTAGTGTTAAAAGTATAGCAAATGCTGCATTTATTGAATGTCCAAATTTAACAAATGTAACAATAGAAAATGGTGTTAAAACAATAGAAAGTGGTGCATTTTTTCAATGTACTAATTTGAAAAGCATAGTAATACCAAGTACTATTGAAACAATAGATTCAACTGCATTTGCAAGTTGTGAAAGATTAACAAGTGTTAAAGTTAAAAGCGGTAGTAGTTTAAGTACATTATCAGCAGAATATCCATGGGGAATAGAAGATGAGTCAATAATACAATTTAATCAATAAAATTATATTTTTTAAAATACGATTATATATATATTAAATCACAAATTTTTGAGATAGTTCTTCAATATTTGTGATTTTATTTTTATATCCTAAAACATCAATTAGTATATTTTTTCTTTATTTACTTGTAAAGATAACTATAAAAAGATATAATTCATATATGATATAAAAATGAAAAGGAGAAAAAAGATGGAAGTAATTTTATTAGTAGTTGCAATTGTTATGTTAGTTATAAATATGGTATTAATAATTGTTAATATTAAATCAAATAAAGGTAATAAGGAGACAGAAAGGTTAATAAATGATTTATCTAATTTAATTAACAAAACAAAGGATGAAATAAACCAAAATTGTAGTACTAAAATAACTGAAAGTATTAATATACAACAAAATCAATTAACTAATTTGACAACATTAAATGAAAATAAATTGGAATTAGTTAGGAAAACAGTTGAAGAAAAACTAACTCAAATACAAAAAGATAATTCTGAAAAATTAGAAAAAATGAGAGTTACAGTTGATGAAAAATTACATAAAACATTAGAACAAAGATTAGGAGAGTCATTTAAATTAGTTAATGATAGATTAGAATCAGTATATAAAGGATTAGGTGAAATGCAAACACTTGCACAAGGTGTAGGTGATTTGAAAAAAGTATTTACTAATGTTAAATCAAGAGGATATTGGGGAGAAATTCAATTACATAATATATTAGAGCAATTTTTAACAAATGACCAATATTTAACTAATGTAAAAACAAAACCTAAATCAAATGATTTTGTTGAATTTGCAATTAAACTACCTGGAAAAAGTGAAGAAGAAACAGTACTATTACCAGTTGATTCTAAATTTCCAATAGAAGATTTCCAAAAACTAATTGAAGCAGAAGATACAGGTGATATAAATGATATATTAGAAAATAGAAAAAAATTAGAAACAGCTGTTAAATCATTTGCAAAAGATATATATGACAAATATATAGAAACACCATATACAACAGATTTTGCAATTATGTTTTTACCAACTGAAAGTCTATATTGTGAGATACTTAGAAACTCAACACTTTGTGAGCAAATATCACAAAAATATAGAGTAGTAATATCAGGTCCAACAACATTTATTGCATTACTTAATAGTTTGCAAATGGGATTTAAAACATTAGCAATTGAAAAACGTTCTAGTGAAGTATGGAAACTATTAGGTATGGTAAAATCAGAGTTTTCAAAATTTGGAGATTTACTTGATAAAACAAACAAGAAACTTCAAGAGATATCTAATACAATGGTACTTGCTACTAGAAAAACAAGAACTATTGAAAGTAAATTAAAAAATGTAGAATTATTACCAGTAGATAATGAGCAAGAATTCTATATGTTACCAAATGGGGATAATGTGGAAGAAAAAGAAGAAACAAATGAAGAAGAACAATAAAGTTATATAAAGTAGGTGAGATAATGAACTTTACATATGAGCAAACAATGGCTATAAATAAAAGAAATTGTAATTTACTAGTATCAGCAGGTGCGGGGTCTGGTAAAACAGCTGTATTAGTTGAAAGAATAATAAATAAGGTATTAAAAGAAAATATTGATATAACTAAAATATTAGTTGTAACATTTACTAATGCAGCAGCAAGTGAAATGAAGGAAAGAGTATTAAATAAATTATATGATATATTAGATAATGAGCCAGATAATATTTTACTACAAAGCCAAATTAGTAATTTAAATAAAGCAAATATAATGACAATACATTCATTTTGCTTAGATGTAATTAGAAACTACTATTATCAAATAGATATTGACCCTAACTTTAAAATAGCTAATGATATAGATAATGAATTAATGAAATATGAAATAATTGAGGAAATGTTTGAAAAACAATATGAAAATTTAGATGAAGAGTTTTTGAATTTAACACAAATGTATGATTCTAAAAATGATCAAGATAATTTAAGAGATGTTATATTAGATATATACAGATATGTGATTAATACACCATTTCCACAAAAAAGTATAAATGAATTAATAGACGAACTAAAACAAGATAATAGCATAGATTTTGAGCAAACTGTTTGGGGTAAATATGCTATTTCTAAGATAATAGATAATATTAATATAGCAATTAATGAATATGATAAAATACTAGATTTAGTTGAAGGGTTAGATAAACAAACAGATTTCTTTTTAGAAAGAAAACAAGAAATGATAAATTTATTAAATATCCAAAATTTAAAATGGGATGAGATAGTAAATTTACTTAATAATATATCTTTCCCACGAAGGCAGTCAAAAGAAATTGAAAAAGAAACATCACAGATTATAGGGATATATTGGGATAATATTAAAAACATATTTAAACAAATAGATTTTAAAATTAATACAGATACTATTATGAAACAGCAACAAATAAATAAAAAAGAAAATATATATCTACTAAATATGGTTAATGAATTTTACACATTATTTAGTAATAAGAAAAAGGAAAGTAATATATTAGATTTTAATGATTTAGAACACTATTGTTTACAAATATTATTAAACGATGAAAAACCATCAGATGTAGCACTTGAATATAGAAATAAATTTGAAGAAATATTAATTGATGAATATCAAGATAGTAACTATATACAAGAATATATTTTAAATATAATATCAAAGGTTGATGAAGGAATCCCTAATATTTTTATGGTTGGGGATGTTAAACAAAGTATATATAAATTTAGAGGTGCAAAACCAGAGATATTTTTAGGAAAATATTATACATATAATGAATGTGAAGATATTAATCAAGACGAACAATATTTGAAAATAAACTTATATAAGAATTTTAGAAGTAGAAATCAAATACTAGATTTTACAAACTATATTTTTTCAAATATTATGTCAAAACAAATAGGTGAAATTGAATATAACAAAAATGAGTTTTTAAATTGTGGTGCACAATATGAAATACTTGATAATGTTAATAATAAAGTTGAAATTGATATAATAGATGTTAATAATGAAAATGAAATAAATAATGAGTATGAATTAGATAATGAAAATCAGTTAGATAATATTCAAGATGAGGATATTATATCAGAAGACATAGAATATGAGGCAAAGTTTATTGTTAATAAAATAAATGAGATGATAAATAATAAGTTTCAAGTTTTAGATAAAAAAACAGGTAAATATAGAGATGTGAGATACAGTGATATAGTAATATTACTAAGATCAACAAAAGGAATATCACAAGTATATAATGAAATATTTAAACAAAATGGTATTTCGTTATTTGTAGATAATTCAACTGGATATTTAGATGAAATAGAAGTACAAACAGTAATAAATATGTTGAAAATAATTGATAATCCATATCAAGATATACCATTAGTATCTGTTTTAAAATCTCCTTTTGGAAATTTTACAGATGATGAGTTAATTGAAATTAGAAATATTGATAAAACTTCATATTTCTATATTTGTATGCAAAAAATGCATATTAATCAAGATAGTGATTTATGTAAAAAAGTATCTAATTTTATTAGTAAAATAAATGATTATCAAGATAAATCAAAATACTTAAAAGTAAGTAAATTAATATGGAATATATATGAAGATACAAGTTATTTGTTATATATGAAAAAAGAAAAAAACTATGAAAACAAAAAAGCAAATTTAATGCTTTTATTTGAAAGAGCAAAACAATTTGAACAATCTAGTTTTAAAGGTTTATTTAATTTTATAAATTTTATTGAGAAAATTGAGCATAATAAACAAGACCTAGGAACTGCTACAATAATAGGTGAAAATGATAATGTAGTTAGATTGTTTAGTATCCATAAATCAAAAGGCTTAGAGTTCCCTGTTGTATTTTTAAGTAATATTAATAAAAAGTTTAATTACAAAGATTTATATAAAAACATATTACTACATCAAGATTTTGGATTATGTAGTCAAATAATTGATTTAGATAAAAGAATAAAATATCCTAGTATATATAAAAAAATATTACAAGATAAGCTTAAATATGAAACGATTTCAGAGGAAATGAGAATACTATATGTAGCATTAACTAGAGCAAAAGAAAAGTTAATTTTAACAGGTATTAGTAAAAATACTGATAATGATTTGGAAAAAATAAAGTATCTGTTTATTAAAGATTTAAATTCATATATGAAAATGATATGTTATATTTTAGCAAATAAAGGTTATGATAAAAATATAGTGGATTTTAATATCGTTAATTCAAATGAGATAGTTATTGAAAATAACGAAGTAGTTGATGTAATACAAAGTAATGATAAACTTGATAATGAGTTTGATAAAAATAAATATACTGATATTTGTGATTGTTTTAATAAAAAATATGTATATGATTATTTAACTAAAATACCTCATAAGATATCTGTAAGTGAGCTTAAAAGGAAGTTTAATGACCAAGAGGATAATATAGTTAATATATATCAAGATGAGATTATACCTACCTTTATGAAGCAACAAGAAGGTAGTAATGATGAGAGTGAAATTGTTAATAAAAATAAAAAAAATAACAATTTATCACCACTTGAAATAGGAAATCTATATCACTATATTTTTCAAAAATTAGATTTTACAAAAGAGTATAGTGTGAAAGATATACAAAATGAGATTAACAAAATAGCAATAGATTTTAATATTTCTAATGATAATATTAAAGTAATTGATATTAATAAAATACATAGATTTGTAACTAGTAATTTGTATGAAAGAGCTAGAAATTCTAATAAAATATATAAAGAAGAGGCATTTTTACTTCAAGTACAAATAAAAGAGTTATTAGAATATTTTAAAATAGAGGATATCGATATAAATAATATTAGCCAAGATGAAACTGTGCTATTACAGGGTATTATTGATATGTTCTTTTATGAAGATAATGAAATTGTTTTAGTAGATTATAAAACTGATAAGGTAAATAATACACAGATAATAAAAAATAGATATGAAAAACAATTAGAGTATTATGAAAAAGCATTAACAAGTATAACTAATAAAAAGGTAAAAGGTAAATATATATTTTTAGTTGAAACAGGACAAGTTGTTGAAATGTAATGTGTATGTGTTATGTAAAAGGGGTAATTTATATGAAATATGATATTGAGACTATAAGCTATAAAAGTAGTAATTTAATAAATAATGTTGATGCTAGAATTTTTAAGCCAAAAGATATCAAAAACATTAAAGGTATTGTTCAAATAAGTCATGGTATGTGTGAATATATTGATATGTATGAGGGATTTGCAAAGTTTTTAAATGATAATGGATATATTGTTTGTGGTAATAGTCATATAGGACATGGTAAATCTGTTAATTCAGAAAAAGAATATGGCTTTTTTGCAGATAGGTTTGGGTATAGATGTTTAATAAAAGATGTATATAGTTTAACTTGTATAATGAAAGAAAAATATCCAGATGTCCCATACGTATTATTAGGCCATTCTATGGGTTCATTTATAGCTAGATGCTATATTCAGCAATATGGTAACGAGATAGATGGTGTAATGTTATCTGGTACAATAGGGCCAAATCCTTTGATAGAAGCGGGTATTAAGGGATGTAATTTAGTAATAAAAGATAAAGGTAAAATGTATAGAAGTGAAGTTTTAACAGATAGTATGTTAAAATTAGTATTTAATAGTAAAATTAAACATAGCCTTACAAAATATGATTGGATTTCAAGAGATGTGAATATTATAAATAAACATAATAATGATAGTATGACAGATTTTGTTTTTACAGCAAGTGGATATAAAGATTTGTTTAATTTAGTTAAGTATTCAAACAAATTGGAGTATTTGCAAAAGATACCAAAAAAATTACCAATATATATTTTTTCAGGTGATAAAGACCCTGTTGGTGATAATGGTGTAGGTGTTAATAAGGTATATGAGAATTTATTAAAAGTTGGTTGTAAAGATGTTAATATGAAATTATATAAAAATGGTAGACATGAAATGCTAAATGAAATTAATAATGATAAAGTATACAAAGATATATTAAATTGGATGGAACATAAAGTGATAAAAAAATAACTATAAAATTGATATAAAGTTGTAAAACTTTTCATGAAAATATTGCATATATGCAAAAAATAATATATAATGTAACAGAATTGTAACAAACTTGTAACAAATCAGAAACAAAGTTCAAAGGGGAGATGCAAAAATGTTTAATTTTGGTACAGATATTGGAATAGATTTAGGAACAGCAACAGTGTTAGTGTATGTAAAAGGAAAAGGAATTGTATTAAGAGAACCATCAGTTGTAGCAATAGATAGAAATACAAATGCTATACTTGCAGTAGGAGAAGAAGCAAGAAGAATGCTTGGAAGAACTCCTGGAAATATAGTTGCAATTAGACCTTTAAAAGATGGTGTAATTTCTGATTATACAGTAACAGAAAGAATGTTAAAATATTTTATTAGTAAAGTTTGTGGTAAGTTTATATTTTCACCAAGTATAATGGTTTGTATACCATCTGGTGTTACAGAAGTTGAGAAAAAAGCAGTTGTAGATGCTGCATCACAAGCAGGTGCTAAAAAAGTATGTTTAATTGAAGAACCAATAGCAGCAGCCATTGGTGCAGGAATAGATATATCAAAAGCATATGGTAATATGATTGTGGATATAGGTGGTGGAACAACTGATATAGCAGTTATATCATTAGGTGGTTCTGTTGTATCTGAATCAATTAAATTAGCTGGGGACAAGTTTGATGATTATATAGTAAGATATATTAGAAAAAAACATAATATTATGATAGGTGAAAGAACAGCTGAAGAAATTAAAATAAACATAGGTTGTGTATTTCCTAAAATGCAAGATTTAGAAATGGATGTTAGAGGTAGAGATTTAGTATCAGGTTTACCAAAAACAGTAACAATATATTCAAGTGAAATAATGGAAGCATTAGAAGAACCAGCAGCAGCAATAGTAGAAGCAGTACATGCAGTATTAGAAAAAACTCCACCAGAACTATCATCAGATATAAGTGATAGAGGTGTATATATGACAGGTGGCGGATGCTTAATAGATGGACTAGACAAATTGTTAGAAGAAAAAACAGGTATTAATGTTATGGTTGCAGATGATGCAATATCATGTGTAGCATTAGGAACTGGTAAAGCATTAGAAAACATTAGAAGTTTAGAAAATGGACAAACTACTAGATTTAAAAGAAATTAGAAAATTAATTATTAAAAAAATCCTCTTTTAATATTAATATATAGTTAAAAATATAGAAATTAATACATTTCTATATTTTTTTTGGAATAATATTGAAAAAGTTGACATAATAATATATAATATATGTGAAAATAAATTTTGATATATTTTCACTTTTGTTTTTAAAGTGAAGTATAAATAAACTTAAATTTTTTAAGGAGGACATTAGAATGAGGAAGATTGATCAATTAGAGCAAATGAAAGAGGCTTGTTGGAATCTAGATTCAACACGAAGAGATGAGGAATTACGAGAATTATTTCGGCTTTTAGGAATTAACAAAAGGGTAATATCCTCAAAAATGGTTGATGATTTTATTCTTGGTTTAGCAGATGATAAACTGAGTAAGAAATTAGATATAATTCAAGGATTATTAACAGCTGCCTCTGAATATTATGAAGTTGGTGCAAATCCGGCAAGTGTTCGTTATAAAGGAAGAGAACTTTTCGGATTGATGTATCAAAAATCTACTTTCTGGACACCAAATAATTCGAGAGAAGGAATGGAACTGTTTCGATTTATTGGTTTGAATTATACAAGTACAGAATTGTTTGTTAAAACATTCAAAAAAAACGCTTTTATAATATTGATTTATTAGCATTGTAGGGCACTCATAAATATATCTTATAGATATATTTTATGAGTGTTTTATTATGTGTTTGACAAATAATACTATATTGTATAAAATAAAAGAAAAAATAATATATTTCACAATAATAACACAAAAATAGTGTAAAATAATGATAGTGGGGTGATTAGAATTAGAATATTAGTTGTTGATGATGAGGATAAAATAAGATATGTAGTTAAAGAATACGGAATATTTGAAGGATATGAAGTAATAGAAGCTAAAGATGGAATGGATGCTGTTAATTTGTGTAAAACAAATGATTTTGATATTATAATAATGGATATTATGATGCCAAAATTAGATGGTTTTTCAGCTGTAAAGGAAATACGAAAAACCAAACAAATACCAGTAATAATGCTTTCTGCAAGAGGAGAAGAATATGATAAATTATTTGGATTTGAACTAGGAATAGATGATTATGTAGTAAAACCATTTAGCCCAAAAGAGTTAATGGCAAGAATTAAGGCAGTTGTTTCTAGAGCAAATAAGGTTGAAACAAAAGTAGAAGAAGAGAAACTTATTTGTGGTGAATTAGAAGTAGATTTATTAGGTAGAAATGTGTTAGTTAAAAACAAAAAAGTTGATTTAACACCAAAAGAATATGAGTTATTAGTATATATGATGAGAAATAAAAATATTGCATTATCTAGAGATAAACTATTAAATGAAGTTTGGAGCTATGACTTTTTTGGAGATAACAGAACTGTTGATACACATATAAAGATGTTAAGAAATAGTATAGGTAAATGTAGAAAAAATATTGTAACTGTTAGAGGGATGGGATATAAATTTGAAGAATAGTAATATTAAAAATAAACAAACATTTAATTTTAATAGTTTAACCTTTAGAGTATGGACATATTTCACATTGTTTGCAATTGGCATATTTATTGTACTTTGGTGTATGCAAGTAATTTTCTTGCAAGCATATTATAGTATAATGAAAAAAAGTGAAGTAAATAAGATTGCTTCACAGATTATATCAAGCTATAATACAGATGGGTTTGATAATAAGTTAAGTGATATATCATTTAGAAACCTAATGACTATTTTAATAGTGGATTTAGATGGTAATTTAATATATAACTCTAATGAAACTAATTATGTATTTGAAAATAGAAGTGTAAAGCCAACTATTATCCCACTTGCAGATATATTGAAAACTATGACAAATAATCCAAAATCAGTAGATACATATACAATTAAAGTTGATAAATATAAAACTGAAATGTATGTATATGCAAAAATGATACCAGATACTAATTATTGTTTGATATTATCATCATCTATTGATCCAATTGATGCAACAATAAATGTATTAAAAAATCAGTTGGAATATGTAACTATAATTGCAATTGTATTATCATCTATTATATCAATTTTTATGTCAAAGAAAATAGCCAAACCAATTGTAAGAATTGAGGAAAAGGCTAAGAAACTTGGTAAAGGTGAATATGATGTGAAATTTGAAAAATCAGGTTTTACAGAAATAGATAATTTGGTAGATACTCTAAATTATACAACAAAAGAATTAGAGAAAAGTGATACACTAAAAAAAGAATTAATAGCAAATGTTTCACATGATTTAAAAACACCTCTTACAATGATAAAAGCATATTCTGAAATGATAAAAGATTTATATATCGATGACAAGGAGAAAAGAGAAAAGCATTTAGATGTAATAATTGAGGAAACAGATAGATTATCAAATTTGGTAACAGATATGCTAGATTTATCAAAATTAGAAGCAAATCAAATAGACTTAAAGTTAGAACAAATAGATTTAGTTGATATTACTAAAAAGATAGTTAATACATTTAAATTACTAAAAGAAAATGAAGAGTTTAATATTAAAATTGAATCAAATGAAAAAGCACTAGTATTAGCGGATAAGGGAAAAATAGAGCAGGTAATATATAATTTACTTGGAAATGCAATTAATTATTCAAATGAAAATAAAAATATATTAATTAAAATAGAGGAAATAGATAATAAAGTAAAATATAGTGTTATTGATAATGGAAAAGGAATAAGTGAGGATGAATTACCATATATTTGGGATAGATACTATAAAGCAGATAAGAATTATCAAAGACCTAAAACTGGTAGTGGACTTGGATTATCTATAACTAAAAACATATTAGAGCTTCATAACTCAAAATATGGTGTTGAAAGTACAGTAGGTTTTGGAACAACATTTTGGTTTGAGTTAAACAAAGAAGAAATAAAAAGCTAGAAACAATATAGGCAAAATATTTTAGTAGAATAAGATATTTTGTCTATTTTACTCTAAATATGTTTTAAATTCATTTTAAAAACTTAATAAAAACAAAAGTATTTAAAATGAATTTTAAACACTTGACAAATAATACTTTGAATTGTATAATATGTTTAGAGGTGTATTCTATGATAGAAAGAACTAATTATTTAAATGAATTAATAAAATGGAAGGATCAAAATTTAATAAAAGTTGTTACAGGAATAAGAAGATGTGGAAAATCTACTTTATTTGATTTGTATATAGAGTATTTAATAAAAGAGGGAATTGATAGAAAGCATATAATTAAAATAAATTTAGAAGATCCTCAATATAATTTTAATAATTATATGGAATTATATAATTATATTAATGATATGTTAAAAGAAAAAAAGAAGTATTATGTTTTTATTGATGAAGTACAAAATATACCACAATTTCAAAAAGCACTTGATGGATTATACATCAAAGATAATGTTGATTTATATGTAACTGGTTCAAATGCTTTTTTATTATCAGGTGATATAGCAACATTAATTGCTGGAAGATATATTGAAATAAAAATGTATCCCTTATCTTTTAAAGAATATATATCAGCATTTGAGGATAATAATTACCAAAAGTTATTTAACAATTATTTAAAATATGGTGGCTTTCCAGAAGTTATAAATTTAATAAAAAAAGATGAAGAAATGGTAAACAAATATTTAGATACTATTTTTGTTTCAGTAGTATATAAAGATGTTATAACAAGATATAACATAGCAGATCCAGCCATATTAGAAAGCATAATAAAATATATACTAGAAAATGTAGGTAGTCCTATAAGTACTAAAAAAGTAACTGATACATTAATTTCTATGAATAGAAAAACTAGTAATCCAACTGTCGAGAACTATATAAAAGCTTTAATTGATAGTTATTTATTGATGAAAGTTGATAGATTTGATATTGCTATGAAAAATACATTATCAACTGGGTATAAGTATTATTCAATAGATATAGGTCTAAAAAATTATTTAGCAAAGAAAAAATTAGATACTGATATGGGTCATATAATAGAAAATATTGTAGCTATAGAATTAGTAAGAAGAGGATATAATATATATGTTGGGAAGCAAAAAGATTATGAAGTTGACTTTGTTGCTAAAAAAAATAATGAAATAATATATTATCAAGTAGCATATACATTATCTACTGATACTGTTAGGCAAAGAGAATTAAGACCACTTCAAAAAATACAGGATAATTATCCTAAATATATATTAACTTTAGATCCAATAATTGAATTAGATGATAATGGTATAAAAATATTAAATCTTATAGATTGGTTACTAGATAGTTGAAAGAAAAAAACAATATGTATAAAGAAAAAAATAACATATTGTTTTTTTCTTTATACTTTAATAAAAATATCACAATATCCACATATTTAAAATATATAATGTATTTAGATTAAGGGAGGTGGTATTAATAAATATAATGAAATATAAACTTCATTAAACTTTAATATTCTTATCATATAAATTTCACAAAGATAAAATATAATGAAGACATAAAGAAAGGGGGAATGATAATACAAAGTTTAATTTAAAACATATTACAAAGCAATAAATTCTTAATAATCTTTCTATATCTTTAGAAGAGCTATATTATTTAAAATAATATGGCTCTTCAATTTTGTATTCAATTTTAAAGTTAATTTATATTTATTAATTCATACAAATTTCAAAAAAAACATTGACATAAAGTTAACTTTAAGTATTATAATAGTAATGAAAAAGAGAAAGTTATAGAATAGATAAAATAATGAGGTGAAAAAAATGAATAAAAAAGTTTTATTATACATCATAATATTTATAGTAATAATAATACTTGGAACGATAATATATTTAGTTTTAAATAATAGAAATAATAAGGAGCTTAGTAATATGAAAAATGTAGAATTAGAAAATATAACTCATAATACATCTTTTGATTTTGATAAGAAAACAGTTATGCTTAATAGTGGTTATGAAATGCCATTAAATGGAATTGGAACATATAGTTTAACAGGAGAAACTTGTTATAATTCAATTATAAGTGCATTAAATTCAGGAGTTAGATTAATAGACACAGCGTATATGTATCATAATGAAGAAGAAATAGGAAAAGCAATTAAAGATTCAAATATTCCTCGTGAAGAAATATTTATTACTACTAAGATATATCCTAGCCAATTTGATGATCCTGAAAGTGCAATAAAAATGGCTTTTGAAAAATTAGATGTTAATTATATAGATATGATGTTGTTGCATCATCCAGGAACTAATGATGTTGAAGCATATAAAGTAATGGAGAAGTATGTAGAAGAGGGAAAAATTCGTTCTATTGGTTTATCAAATTGGTATGTAAAGGAATTAGAGGATTTCCTTCCTAAGGTGTCTATAACACCTGCATTAGTACAAAATGAAATTCATCCATATTATCAAGAAAATGATGTTATACCATATATTCAAAGTTTAGGTATTGTTGTTCAGGGATGGTATCCTTTTGGTGGAAGAGGTTATACAAGTGAGCTACTAAATAATGAGGTTATAGTAAAAATTGCTCAATCACATAATGTATCATCAGCCCAAGTAATATTAAGATGGAATTTACAAAAAGGAGTAGTTGTGATACCTGGTTCAAGTAATCCAAGTCATATTAAAGAAAATACTGATATTTATAATTTTGAATTAACAGATGAAGAAATGAAACAAATCAATAATTTGGATCGTAATGAAAAACATGATTGGTATTAGAAAAAGATGTAATATATAACAACATATGTTATACTTGTGATAATAAATAAAATAAATGAAAGGAAAGTATAAAAATATGAAAGTTTTAATATTAAATGGTAGTCCAAGAATAGACGGTTGCACTGCTAGAGCATTAAAAGAAGTAGAAAAAACACTAAATAAAGAAGGTATACAAACAGAAACAATAGTTGTAGGTAGTAAAGATATTAGAGGTTGCATTGCTTGTAATAGTTGTCAAACTGATGGAAAGTGTGTGTTTAATGATATGGTAAATGAAATAGCATATAAATTTGAACAAGCAGACGGAATTATAATTGGAACACCTGTGTATTATGCAGGTGCAAATGGAAATATTATTTCTTTATTAGATAGATTATTTTATAGTACAAGTTTTGATAAAACAATGAAGGTAGGAACTGCTGTTGCTTCATCAAGGAGAGCTGGTTCAACATCTGCTTTAGATGAGATATATAAATATTTTGGAATTAGTAATATGCCTATTGTAACTAGTTCCTATTGGAATGAAGTACATGGATTTACAAAAGAAGATGTTGAAAAAGACTTGGAAGGTTTACAAATAATGAGAAATTTGGGAAGAAATATGGCTTTTATGATTAAATCAATTAATCTTGGTATAAAAGAATATGGATTACCTGAAAAAGAAACAAAAGTATTTACAAGTTTTGCGGATGGATTATAAACTAAAAGTTTATATAAAATAAAAAATATGAGTGATAAAGTAATCACTCATATTTTTGTGTAATTCAAGCTATTTTATATCAAACACTAATTCATTATTTATACAATCAATACCTATACTGCTATTTTGTTTAATTTCATTTTTTAGCATTTTTTCAGATATAGGGTTTTCTATAACTTTTTGTATACATCTTCTAATTGGTCTTGCACCAAATTTCTCATCATAACCGTTATCTAAAATATATTGTTTAGCTGAATCAGATAATTCTAGTGTAATATTTTTTTCTGATAAAACAGTTTTAAGTTCATTTATCATTAAATCAATTATTTTTAACAAATCTTCTTTTGATAATTTACTAAAGGTAATTATTTCATCAATTCTATTTAGAAACTCTGGTCTGAAAGATTCTTTTAAGCTTTCCATAACTTTGTTTTCCAGTTTAATTTGCTCATTTTGGTTAAACCCAATAGAAGAGTTTTTGTAATCAGAACCTGCATTAGATGTCATAATAATAATTGTATTTTCAAATGATACACGTCTACCTTGGGAATCTGTTAAATGTCCTTCATCTAATATTTGAAGTAATATATTGAAAACATCTTTATGTGCTTTTTCAATTTCATCAAATAGTACAATAGAATAAGGATTTCTTCTAACCTTTTCAGTTAATTGTCCTGCATCATCATATCCTGCATATCCAGGAGGTGCACCTATTAATTTAGATACACTATGACTTTCCATATATTCAGACATATCCATACGAATTATATATTTTTCATCACCAAATAATTCACAAGCTAAGCTTTTAACTAATTCAGTTTTACCAACACCAGTAGGCCCAATAAATATAAATGAAGGTGGTGCTTTTCTAGTTTTTAGTCCAGATCTGTTTCTTCTTATTGCAGAAGATAGGGCAGATATAGCATTATCTTGTGATATTACTCTTTTGTGTAAGTTTTCTTCTAAATGTAATAGTTTTTCACTTTCAGCTTCTGATATTTTTGTAGCAGGTATTTTAGTCCAAGTTTCAATAACTGTTGCAATATCATGAAGTGTGATTTCATTTGGTTTATATTTCTTTTCTAAATTTTCTATTTCTTCTATTAAAGTACATTCAGCTGTTTTTAAATCAGCAGCCTTTTGATAATCTTCAATTGAATCATTTTGAATTGCATCATCTTTTTTAGATTGAATATCTGCTAGTTTTTGTTTTAATACTTCAAGATTACACAATTCTTTATCGCGAAGATTTACCCTTGAACAAGCTTCATCTAATATATCTATTGCTTTATCTGGTAAAAATCTATCATGAATGTATTTTTCAGACATAACAACTATTTTTTCAATTATATCATCAGTTATTGTAATATTATGATATTTTTCATAATAGGCTTTGATTCCTTTTAAAATTTGAGTAGTAGTTTTTATATCAGGTTCATCAACAATTACAGGTTGAAATCTTCTTTCTAATGCAGAATCTTTTTCAATGTGTTTTCTATATTCATTTAATGTTGTAGTACCAATAACTTGGATACTACCATTTGATAAAGCAGGTTTTAGGATATTTGCTGCACTCATAGCACTTTCAGCATTACCTGCACCTACTAAATTATGAATTTCATCTATAACTAATATAATATTACCATATTGTTTACATTCATCTACAACGCCTTTTATTCTTGATTCAAATTGACCTCTAAATTGAGTACCTGCAACTAATGCAGTTAAATCTAATTGATAAACTTCATATTTCATTAATTTGGCAGGAACATCTTTATTTACTATTTTAATAGCTAATCCATTTGCAATAGCTGTTTTACCAACACCAGGTTCACCAATTAATACAGGGTTATTTTTATTTCTTCTATTTAGAATTTGTATAACTCTGTCTAATTCTAAGTCTCTTCCTATTAAATTATCTAATTTACCACTAATGGCAAGTTGGTTTAAGTTTAAACCATAATTGTCTAAAAATTTCTTTTTCTTACTATCTTTTGTTTTTTCTTTTTGTTTAGTGTTTATTTTAGCATCACTAGGATTTTCTGTATTTGTATTACCATTAAATCCACCAAAAAAAGACGAAAAGATATTAGCAATAGGGTTAGGATTTTCTCCATTTATATCTATTGCTTCTTCCATACCACCATTTTCTTCAAGTTCATTCATACCTGATTCAAATTGTTCCATCATATTTGCCATATCTTCTTCTGACATTCCTGATTGCTTAAGTAATGCGTCAAAAGGATTAATTCCTCTTTTTTTTGCACATTCAATACATAAACCTTCAAATTCATTTTTTCCATCAACTATTTTATTCGTAAATACTATAGCTGTGTTTTTTTTACAAACTGTACATAACATATTTTATACTTCCTTTCAACATATTAATTATATTAAATTTATGTGTAATTGTCAATTTATTTATGCTGGTAACAGTGCAATTAAATAAAATAAAAAAATAGAATAATATTCAAGTTAGTGTAAAATATTAGTAGGCAAATCATAAAAGATTTACCTACTAGTTTTT
>CAZFOR010000012.1:0-25044 GCA_964520895.1 uncultured Eubacteriales bacterium
GACTGGTTGGTTTCTGAGTTTAAGAAAGACAGTGGTATTGATTTATCAAAAGATGCTAGTGCATTACAAAGATTAAAAGAAGCAGCTGAAAAAGCTAAAATTGAATTATCAGGTGTTAATCAAACAAATATTAACTTACCATTTATAACAGCTGATAGCACAGGTCCTAAACATATGGATATTACTTTATCAAAAGCTAAATTTGAAGATTTAATTAGAGATTTAGTAGAATCAACAATAGGTCCAGTTAATCAAGCATTAGCAGATGCTAAATTGACAGCTGATAAAGTTGATAAAATTCTATTAGTTGGTGGTTCAAGCAGAATACCACTTGTACAAGAAACTATTAAAAAAATCACAAATAAACAACCAGATAAAGGTATTAACCCAGATGAATGTGTTGCAATTGGTGCAGCTATTCAAGGTGGTGTACTATCAGGTGATGTTAAAGATTTAGTATTATTAGATGTAACACCTTTATCATTAGGTATTGAAACATTTGGTGGTGTATTTACTAAATTAATTGAAAGAAATACAACAATACCTACAAAAAAATCACAAGTATTCTCAACAGCAGCAGATGGTCAAACATCAGTTGAAATTCACGTATTACAAGGTGAAAGAGAGATGGCTCAATACAATAAAACTTTAGGTAGATTCCAATTAACTGGAATTCCAGCAGCTCCAAGAGGAATACCTCAAATTGAAGTTACATTTGATATTGATGCAAATGGTATTGTACATGTATCAGCTAAGGATATGGCTACAAATAATGAACAAAGAATTGATATAACAGCAAGTTCTAACTTAAATGAAGATGAAATCAAAGCAGCTGTAAAAGAAGCAGAAGCACATGCAGAAGAAGATAAAAAGAAAAAAGAAGAGATTGAAATTAGAAATAATGCTGATTCTTTAATATATAATACTGAGAAATCATTAAAAGAAATTGGTGATAAAATTAGTAGTGAAGAAAAAGCTAAAATTGAAACAGAATTAGAGAACGTTAAAAAATCATTAGAAGGAACAGATATAGACGCAATTAAAACTGCAACAGAAGCATTAACACAAGAATTCTACAAATTATCTGAAAAATTATATAGTCAAGTAAATCAAAATCAAGCAGGTGCAGATGCGCAAGCTGATGGAGCAAATGCTGAAACATCTTCAGATAATGTATATAATGCAGACTATAAAGTTGAAGAAGAATCAAATCCAAATGATGATGAAAACAAATAAATAAAACATTAAAACATATTTATGGGCACACAATTTAAATTGGTGCCCAAATTTATGTAATATATATAAAGGAGAGAATTTTAAATGGCAGATAAAAGGGACTATTATGAAGTTCTAGGTGTAAATAAAAATGCAACAGATGATGAATTAAAAAGAGCATATCGTAAAATGGCTAAAAAATATCACCCTGATGCAAATATGGATAATAAAGAACAAGCTGAGAAGAACTTTAAAGAAGTAAATGAAGCATATGAAACATTAAGTGATAAACAAAAAAGAAATATGTATGATCAGTTTGGACATGATGCAGCAAATGGTTTTAATGGTGGTGGCTTTAATGGATATAATACATCTGGGTTTAGTGGCTTTAGTGGTGGTTTCAACGGATTTGATATGGAATTTGATATGAATGATATTTTTGGATCATTTTTTGGTGGTGGAATGAATAATTCTAGAAAAAGAAATGGACCAAGAAAAGGTCAAGATATCAAAGTTGCTGTTGAAATAACTTTTGAAGAAGCAGCTTTTGGTGTTGATAAAGAAATTACATTGTCAAGAGATGATGAGTGTGAAACATGTCATGGTAGTGGTGCAAAACCTGGCACTAAACAATCTACTTGCACAGCTTGTAATGGTACAGGTCAAGTAAGATATGCTCAAAATACTATATTGGGACAAATTATGAGTACAAAAACATGTGAAAAATGTGGTGGTGAAGGGAAAATAATTGAAGAGCATTGCGTAAATTGTAAGGGAAAAGGAACGATTAGAAAACAAAAGAAAATGACAGTATCTATACCACAAGGAATTGACAATAATCAAACAATTTCAATTAGAGGTGAAGGTAATAAAGGTCAAAAAGGTGGACCAAAAGGAGATTTATACATAACTATTTATGTTAAACCACATAGTATTTTTACAAGAAAAGGTGATAATATATTCTCAAATATAAAAGTACCTTTTACAGTAATGGCTATGGGTGGAGAGATAGATGTTAAAACATTATCAGGTAGTGTAAAATATAAAATACCAGAAGGGACACAAACTAATACAGTATTTAGTTTAAAAGGACAAGGTATCAAAAATATACACGGTAGAGGACAAGGTGACTTGAATTTTACTGTAATTGTTGATATTCCTAAAAAACTATCTAATGAACAAAAAGATATATTAATGAAATTTAATCAAACAATAGGGGTAGAAAATAAAAAGAAAGGATTTTTTAGCTAATGCCAAATTTCTTTGTAAAAAATGAACAAATAAAAAATAATAATATTTATATAACAGATAGTGATGTAAATCATATATCAAATGTACTTAGATTAAAAGTAGATGCAAATATTAATATTATTGATGAAAATCAAAATCAATATTTATGTAAAATTATAAATATTGATAAAAAAGTAGTTGAATGTGAAATAGTAGAAAAATTAGATATTAATAATGAACCTAGTGTTAATATTACACTATTTCAATGTTTAGCTAAATTTGAGAAAATGGAGTATATAATTCAAAAAGCAACAGAGCTTGGTATAAAAGAATTTGTGCCAGTTATAAGTAATAGGGTGATTGTTAAATTGGATGATAAAGCTAAGGCAAAAAAGATGGATAGATGGCATGTTATAGCTAAAGGTGCAGCAGAGCAATCTAAAAGAAATTGTATACCTGAAATAAAAAATATAATTTTTTACAAAGATATTTGCAATTTGGTACCTAAATATGATATTATATTAGTAGCTTATGAACAAGAAAAAGAATCATTAAAAAAAATATTGGCAAAAGTGAAAAGTAATGTTCAAAATATTGGTATAATAATAGGTCCAGAAGGTGGATTTGAGCAAAGTGAAATAGACCTATTAAAGAAGTATAATAATACATATATTATATCATTAGGCAAAACTATATTGAGGACGGAAACGGCATCAATTTCATTAATTAGTAATATATTATACGAGTTTAATGAAATGTAGAAAGGGGATTATTAAATGAAATTCGAACAAGCATTAAAAGATAAGAAGTTAAGGGAAAATATAATTACAAATATTGTACTATTTATATGTTTTGAATTTTTTCTATATTTAATATATTTTGATTGGGCAAGAAATAGTATAAATATAAGATTAGATTGTATAGTATCAGCAGGTGTTATTACAATGATAGCAGCAGTATTATTTATATTAGGGTTTGGAAATAAAAATAAAAGGTTTATGATATATGGAATAGAGTTTTTTGCATTAGCAGTATTTACATTTTTAGGATATTTCATTTTAACAACAATTCCAGCTTTTATAAGATTTAAAGGTATTTCTATTTATAGTTTCATACCTTTTATAGCTTTCTTAATATACTATGTTATTAAAGTAATAATCATGATAAAAAATAAAATGAAGAATTAGGGTGTAAAAAATGATTAAAAGCATGACAGGTTATGGTAAAGGTGAATATGTTGGAAATAATAGAAAATATATTGTTGAAATAAAATCTGTAAATCATAAATATTTAGATGTTAGTTTTAGAATGCCTAAATATTTATCTACATTTGAGCATGAAACAAGAAAGATAATAAGTAAAAATATTAACAGAGGAAAGATAGATGTATTTGTTAGGTTTGAAAATTTTAGTGATTTAGGTAAAAACATTAAAATTGATGATGAGCTTTTAAATATATATTTAAAAGAAATAGATAGAGTTTCTAATAAATATAATATTGAAAATGATATTAAAATATCTAATATTGTTAATATTGAAAATATTATTAAAATTGAGCAAGATGAAACAGATGATGAAGTTATATTAAATGAATTAACAAAGGCAGTAGAGTTAGCAATAGATAATTATACTAAAATGAAGCAAGTTGAAGGTAATAAGATTTTACAAGATATAATAGAAAAGCTTGATGTATTACAAGTTAATATTAATAAGATAGAAGAATTATCATATAATGTTGTTGATGAATATAAAAATAAAATAGAAGAAAGATTGAGAAATTTTGAAGAAATTAAAAACATTGATAATTCAAGAATATTAACTGAAATAGTTATATTTGCAGATAAAATGACAATAGATGAAGAAATTATAAGATTTAAATCACATATAAATCAATTTAGAAAAGAAGTATCAAGTGATAATTGTTCAGGTAAGAAACTTGATTTTATAATACAAGAAATTAACAGAGAAACTAATACAATTGGTTCAAAAACTAATTGTTTAGAAATAACTAATTTAGTCATACAAAACAAATCTATAAATGAAAACATAAGGGAACAAATTCAAAATATTGAATAGGAGGAAAGTTTATGAAATTAATTAACATAGGTTTTGGAAACATTGTTTTTGCAAACAGGGTAATTGCTATGGTAAGTCCTGAATCTGCACCAATTAAAAGAATTATTCAAGAAGCAAGAGAAAAGGGTAATTTAATTGATGCTACACAAGGAAGAAGAACAAGAGCAGTTATTATTATGGATAGTGACCATGTTGTTTTATCTGCAATACAACCTGAAACAGTTGCAGGCAGATTAGATAAAGAAATTGTTGATGAAATTAGTACTACAGATATAGAAGAATAGAATAGGAGTGAATTTTAAATGATAGTAAAACCAAGAATAACATCTTTATTAAACAAAGTTGATTGCAGATATGTATTAGTATCTGTTGTAGCAAAAAGAGCAAGAGAATTAACAGAAGGTGAAAAGGAATTAGTAGAGGCTAAAACTAGTTGTACAGTTTCTACTGCTGCAGAAGAATTAGATGAAGGTAAAATCCTATATGTACCAAAGACAGCTGAGCAAATTAAACAAGAGGAAGAAGAAGCTAATAACTAATAATTAATTTAGGCATTACTTACATTTATGTATGGTAATGTTTTTCTTTAATGAAAGGATTTTTATGGATAATATTAGACAAACTAAATTAGAAGTTAATACTGAAAATGTTATATATAACATAAATCAAATAAAAGAATATGTTGGTAATGATGTAAGTATTATGCCAATTATAAAAAGCAATGGTTATGGAACATATATTAATCAAAGAATGGATATTTTTGAAAAGACTAATATACATATTGTAGGTGTTGCAATTGTTGATGAAGGCGTATATATTAGAAAACAAGGATATGATGGTGATATATTTATACTTAACCAACCATTAGAAGATGAAATACAAACTATATCACAGTATAATCTAACAGTTGGAACCGCTTCTAAATCATTTATACAAAAACTAGGTGAGTATAATTCAAAATTTAAAATACATATTGAGCTTGGTACTGGTATGGGAAGAACAGGTATTAATCCTAATAGATTAAATGAATATATAGACTATATTAATCAATATGATAATATACAAATAGAAGGTATATATACACATTTTTCATGTAGTGATTGTGATTTAGAATATACAAAAAAACAAATTAATTCATTTAATTTTGGTGTAAATATAGTTAAAGATAGAGATATTAATTTAAAATATATTCATTGTTGCAATTCGGCAGGTATAATAAATTTTAAAAATGCACATTTTAATTTAGTAAGATTAGGTATAATGCTATATGGATATTACCCTAATGATGATTTGAAAAATAAAATTGAATTAAAACCTGTATTAAAATTGAAAAGTAAAATTTCATATATAAAAGAAGTTGGAGAAGGTACAAGTATTAGTTATGGAAGAACATTTATAACTAATAGAAAAAGTAAAATTGCAACTGTTCCAATTGGATATGCAGATGGAATAAGAAGAGCAATGTCAAACAAGGGACATGTTGTTATAAATAACCAGCTTGTATCAATTGTTGGCACAGTATGTATGGATTCATTTATGATAGATATAACTGATATACCTAATGTTAAAGAACGGTGATGATGTATATATTTGGGATAATGATAAAATAACTGTTGAAGATATTGCTAATATTTATGGAACAATTAATTATGAAGTTATATCAAATATATCTAATAGAGTTATAAGAGAGTTTATATAAAATAAATATATAGGAGGTTTTTTATGAAAAAGATTATTACAGTAGCAGGAAATGGTGGAAGTGGTAAAAGTACAATTGCAAATTTATTAGCTGAAAAACTAGGGTATAAAGCATATTTTATGGGTGATATTATGAGAAAACTTGCAAGTGAGAATAATATGGATATTGTAACATTTCAAGAAACAATAAAATCAAACCCAGAATATGATCATAAAGTTGATGATATGCTTATACAGCTTGCAAAAACAAATGATGAAGCTATATTTGTATCAAGAACAGCATGGCACTTTATACCAGATAGTTATAAGATTTATTTATATGTAAATGAAGATGAAGCTGCAAGAAGAATATATAATGATGATGTCAGAATAAATGAAAAGAAATATGATAGTCTAGAACAAGCAAAAGAATATTCAATAAGAAGAAATAAGCTAGAAATAGATAGATATCTAAAAGTATATAATATAAATGTTACAAATCGTAGTAATTATGATTTATCATTAGATACCTCTGAAATGACTATTGAAGAAGTATTAGAAAAAATATTAGAAGAATATAACAAATATTTAGAAAGGTAAAAAATATGTTTGTAAATGTACTATTAAATAACTCTGTATCAAAATTAGATAAACTATTTTCTTATCTTGTTCCTAAGAATATGGAACAAGATATTTGTATTGGTAAAAGAGTAGTAGTACCCTTTGGCAAAAGTAATAAAGAAGAATATGGTTTGATTATTGAAATAACAGATAGTATAGATTTTGATATAAAAAAAGTAAAAGAGATTATTAGAGTAGAAGACAAAGATATTATTATATCTAAATTTAATATTAAACTTGCAAAATGGATATCAAAAAGATATGTATGTAATTTATCTGATAGTATTAGACTTATGTTACCACCTGGTATTACTAGAACAAATAATAGTATATATAATGAAAAAAAAGAAAAATGGATACATATTAATAATAAGGAAAAAATCCTTTTAGAATATGATAATATAAAAGGATTAACACATAAAAGAAAAGAAGTACTAGATTTGTTATTAGATTTGGGACAAATTTTACAATCTGATTTATATAATTATTTTAATATAACCTCACAGTTTTTGAAATGGTTTTTGGAAAAAGAATATATAAAAATAGAAGAAAATGTAGTATATAGAAATCCATTTAAACAATATAAAATTGAGAAAAGTAGTAACTTAAAATTAAATGATGGGCAACAAAAAGTATATGATAAAATAGTTAATAAAATTGATGAGAATAAATATTTTGGTATGTTATTACATGGTGTAACAGGTAGTGGGAAAACTGAAATATATATGCAAATAATTGATTATGTAATTAAACAAAATAAAAATGCAATTGTGTTAGTTCCTGAAATATCATTAACACCACAAATTGTTAATAGATTTTTATCAAGGTTTGGTGATATTGTAGCAGTATTACATAGTAAGTTATCAATTGGTGAAAAATTAGATGAATATAATAAAATAAAAAAAGGTGAAGTGAAAATTGTAATTGGTGCTAGAAGTGCAATATTTGCACCAATGAAAAATATAGGTATTGTAATTGTTGATGAAGAACATGATAATTCATATAAATCAGATATGACACCTAAATATGATGCAAAACAAGTTGCTAAAAAAATATGTGAATATAACAAAGCTGTGATGTTATTTGCATCTGCAACACCATCTATTAACACATACTATTTCGCACAAAAAGGCACTTATGAGCTACTTGAATTAAAACACAGGGCTAGCAGTAATTCAGTCTTACCTGAAATTCAAGTGATAGACCTAATACACGAACCTATACAAAATAATTTTAGTAATATTACTAAAAAGCTATATAATGAAATTGCAATAAATTTAGAGAAAAAAGAACAAACAATAATATTTATAAATAAAAGAGGATATTACAGTTCTATAATTTGTAAGAACTGTGGATATATATATAAATGTCCTAATTGTGATATTTCACTTACATATCATAATGATAAAAAACGACTTATATGTCATTATTGTGGGCATACTGAAAGACCTAATAATATTTGCCCTATTTGTGGTAATAGTGAATTTGATAAAAATAGTATTGGTACACAAAGAATACAAGCTGAATTAGAAAATGCGTTTCCAAATGCTAAAACTATACGAATGGATTTTGATACTACAAATAAGAAAGATGGGCATTTAGAAATAATAAATAAATTTAAAAATGATAATATTGATATATTAATTGGTACACAAATGATAGCAAAAGGACATGATTTTCCAAATGTTACATTAGTTGGTGTATTAAATGCTGATATGTCTTTAAATACAGATGATTACAGAGCTAATGAGTTAACATATAATTTACTTACACAAGTTGCAGGAAGAGCAGGTAGGAAAGATAAACCTGGAAGAGTACTAATTCAAACATATAATCCTACAAATGATATATTTGAATTAATTAGAACAAATGAGTATGCAAAATTATATAATAATGAAATTGTGTATAGAAAAAACTTAACATATCCACCTTTTTGTGATATACTTACTATCACTTTAAGTGGCACTGATGAACAAAATGTTATTAATTCAAGTAAACAAATATTTGAAGATTTAAAACAAAATATGATAGAGTTTGTTAATAATAAAACAATGCAAATATACAGTCCAATTATATCTGCTTTATCTAAAATTAATAATGAATATAGATATAAGATATTAATTAAATGTATATATAATGAGAAGATATCTGTTAATTTAAAGGAGTTTTTAAACAGTGCAGACAAATATAAACAAATTAAATTTAATTTAGATATTAACCCAAATGGAAGTATATAATTAAATTTATAGAAATGGAGAATATATGGCAATTAGAAATATACGATTAGAAAATGATGAAATTTTAAGAAAAAAATCAAAAGAAGTAAAAGAATATTCAGATAAAATATTTCAGCTTATAGATGATATGCTTGAAACAATGGTTAAAAATGATGGTGCAGGACTTGCTGCTGTTCAAGTTGGTATTTTAAAAAGGATTATAGTTGTAAAAGTTGATGATACAGAAATAGTTTTAATTAATCCAAAGATTTTAAAACAAGAAGGTGCTCAAATATGTGAAGAAGGTTGTTTGAGCCTTCCAAATCAGTTCTATAATGTGCAAAGACCAAAAACTGTTGTTGTAGAAGGTTTAGATAGAAATTTTATGCCAGTAACAATTAATGCAAAAGATTTATTAGCTGTTGTGTTATGTCATGAAATAGACCATTTAGATGGAATTTTGTTTATTGATAAATTATATAAAGGAGATAAATAACAATGTATAATATAGTTTTTATGGGAACACCAGATTTTGCAGTAGGTTGTTTAGATGAAATTAATAAATCAGGTCATAATATATTATGTGCTGTGTCACAAATGGATAAACCAAGTGGTAGGGATTTAAAAATAACACCTACACCTGTACATAAATATTGCATTGATAATAATATTCCAATATTACAACCAGATAAAATAAGGAAAAATATAGAGTTTATAGATAAACTTAAAGAGTTAAATCCAGATATAATAGTAGTAGTTGCATATGGTAAAATATTACCAAAAGAGATAATAGATATACCTAGATTAGGATGTGTAAATGTACATGGTTCTTTATTACCTAAATATAGAGGTGCAGCACCTATACAATGGTCAGTTATTAATGGTGATACTGTAACAGGTATTACAACAATGTACATTGGCGAAGGCATGGATACAGGTGACATGTTGTTAAAACAAGAAGTTGTAATTGAACCTAATGATACATATGGAACATTATATGAAAAACTTAAAAATGTTGGTGCAAGCCTTATTGTTAAAACATTAGATGATTTAGAAAATATTACACCTGAAAAACAAACAGATGATTATACAATGGCACCTATGATAGAAAAAACACTAGGTAAAATTGATTTTAATAAATCTGCATTAGAAATACATAATTTAGTTAGAGGATTAAACCCAATGCCTGGTGCGTATTTTAATATAGGTGATATTAAATATAAGGTGTGGGAAACAGAAGTAATTAATCAAAATACAAATAAGGAAATTGGACAAATTGTTAAATCTAATTCAAAAGATGGGTTAATAATACAAACAAAAGATGGTCAGTTAAGTATTAAAATAATACAACCACAAAATTCAAAAAGAATGAATATATATGATTATTTAAGGGGAAATGAAATAAAAGAAAATGGTATAATAAATTAAATGTTACAATTATGTTACAAAATTGTTACAAAATTGTTTACATAAGCTTGAAAAGATAAAAAATATATGCTATAATTAATATGTCGGGTGGATATAGATATTTGAAAGATATTTTGAAAGGGGAATATAAATTATGGGATATGAGGATTTTTTAAAAAATCAAATTAAAATTAGTAATACTCAAAATATATGGACACAAGTAGTGGAATCTCCAGAGAAATTTAAGACAAGTGTAGAAAAAAATGCAAAGATTATTTTTTATGAGGACTTATATAATCAATTACCTAATGACACAAAAAATAAGATTGACTCACCCGAAGAATTAAAAGATTGTTTGAAAATGTACTTTAAATGTGAAAACATAACATATAATTTTATAAAATCATATAAAGATTTTGTAATTAAAAAGTTTGAAAACGGATATTTATGGAATAAAATAACATCAGATAGAAAATATGAAAGCTTTTTTAAAGAAGTTGAGTTTATAGATAAAGATATAGAACATAAGAGTGTAGGAATAATGTATGGGAAAATGTTTGATTCATTGAAGAAAAACTATACTAAGTACATAACTACAAAAAGAGATATGAAAAATATTCTAACAAAATACTTTGAAAAAAATAACATTCAAGTTGATTTTATTAATGATGAAGATGAATATAATGATTATTCAAATAAAGTAATAAATAAATACTTAAACAAGTAATATTAAATTGATACAATCTATTATTAAGGCATGACTATATATTAAAATATGGTTGTGTCTTTTTATTTTATTCATACATATTAAGAAAACAAAAGAAAGTGGAAGAAAAATGATGAAAATAGAAGTAGTATATATGTGCAATATTAAATTATTCTTTTTTGATTTAAATTAGTTGTTTTTAATGTTTGGTAGTTTACATAAAAAATGGTATAATATTAATGTGGTTAAATATTGTAGTAATTAACACTAAGTTTTAGGGTTATATAGGAGATTATTTTATTTCTCCGTTTACGCTATTTTTTAGTGTTAATTAGTGCAATTTTTGCACGACCATATAAGTCCTTACCCAAAAGGAAGGCATTGGAAAAAAGGAGAAATAAAATGTCAAACAAAAAAGTATTTTCATGGGATGTAGAAACAAACGGGTTAACGGGTCAGGCCTTCGCTATTGCGGCTGTTGTATACGAAAATGGCTGTGAAGTTGCAACATTTTCAGCGCGGTGCAATATTAAAGGACAAGTTGATTCATGGGTAGCAGAAAATGTTATTCCACAGATGAAAGCTGTCCCGATTACACACAGCAATTATGAAATAATGTTGTGTGCCTTCGCAGAATTCTTTTTAGCCCATAAAGAAGATGCTGATGTAATCTTCCATATGGGAGTGCCTGTCGAAGCAAGAGTTATAATCGACATGCACGATTTAGGTATACTGGGACCGTTTGATGGAGCATATCCGTGGTTGGATATTGCAGGTGTTCTGCTGGCAAAGGGGTTTGACCCTACGTCAGTTGACAGCTACAACAAAGATCATGAAATTAATGTTCCTGCTTGTAAGGGTGGTACGCATAACCCTCTCTATGATAGCAGAGCTGCTGCGCTTTGCTACATGGATCTCATGAAATAAAGCAGCAAAGAAAGAGTTGTTGGTCTTTTATAGCCAACAGCTCTTTCTTTATTAATTAAATCTTTACTATTAAAGTGTTTTGAAGTTTACTTGTTTTAAAGAAATGATATAATTGTAATAGAATTAAAAAATCACATTAACTAACACTAATTTTTAGGGTTATATTTTAAAATTATTTGTTTTTTGGTTTATCCCAAACATTAGTATTAATTGCTATAATTTTTAAAACTATTAAAAAGTGAAAATGTTGAAAGGAGAACTAAAAGTGAAACAAATTAGTATTAAAAAAATTGCAGATAGTGACAAAAATGTAAAAGAGATTAATCTTAATCCTATGTGTTATGGGACGGGGTTTATTTATCCAACATAAGAACTTAAGCAAGAGGCTACAAAGCTTGCTAGTGAAGTTGATGGTATTTGTATAGCTATTGTAAACAAAACAGGTCAATATATTATGTGTAAACCTTATAAAAATGGAAGGTCAACTAAAGTTATGTTTTTTAATACAAAATAATTTTGTAATAAAATATACTTTTTTTATAAATGTCCTTGACAAAGGGCACACTTTAAAACATTTTTTCTTTTTATTACTTTTTACTTTAAAATATATTTTTATATAATACAACTTTTTGTTCTTTTTATATATTTGTTATTGTCCTTTTATTTCTTTAATGATATAATCTAAAATGATTAAGGAGGAAGATAAATGGACATAAAACAACAATTAATAGAGGAATTTAACCTAAAACCATTTCAAGTTGAAAATACTATTGAATTAATAGATGATGGGAATACAATACCATTTATAGCTAGATATAGAAAAGAAAAAACAGGTCAAATGAATGATATTGTACTTAGAGATTTTTTTGATAGATTAAACTATTTAAGAAACTTAGAACAAAGAAAAGATGAAGTAAAAAGGTTAATTGAAGAGCAAGGTAAACTTACTGATGAATTAGTAAATGCAATCTTAAATGCAAAAACACTAACAGAGTTAGAAGATATATATAGACCATATAAACAAAAGAAAAGGACAAGAGCAACAATTGCAAAAGAAAAAGGATTAGAACCATTGGCAGATTTAATTTATGGACAAACTATATTATCAGGTGATGTTTTTGATATATCTAAAGAATATATTAATCCTGATTTAGGCGTAGAAAATGAGCAAGATGCTATAAGTGGAGCATTAGATATTATTGCAGAAAACATATCAGATAATGCAAATTATAGAAAAGAAATCAGAAGATTATCATATTTTAAAGGTAATATTGTTTCAAAAGCAGTAAATGAAGAGGAAAAAACAGTATATAACATGTATTATGATTATCAGGAAAAAATAAATAAAATACCTAGTCATAGGGTACTTGCAATAAATAGAGGTGAAGCTGAAAAGAAATTGAGGGTAAGTTTAGATGTACCAGTTGATGAAATAATATATTATTTAAATTCAGAGGTTATTCTAAATAATAGTATTTTTAAGAAATACCTAGAACAATGTATAGCAGATTCATATAAAAGATTGATAGCACCATCTATAGAAAGAGAAATAAGATCTGATTTAGATGACATGGCTTGTGAAAAGGCTATTAAAGTATTTGGTGTTAATGTTAAAAATTTATTATTACAAGCACCAATAAAAGGTATAACAGTTATGGGATTTGATCCTGCATATAGAACAGGGTGTAAAATCGCTGTTATTGATGAAACAGGAAAAGTTTTAGCAATAACAACTGTATATCCAACAGAGCCTCAAAACGATGTAGAAGGTGCAAAAAGAGAATTGTTAAAATTAATAGAATTACATAACATAGATATGATTGCAATTGGAAATGGTACCGCTTCTCGTGAATCAGAGGCATTTGTTGCTGAAATGATAAAAGAAGCAAAACATAAAGTATACTATACAATAGTTTCAGAAGCTGGTGCATCTGTGTATTCTGCATCAAAACTTGCAACAGAAGAATATCCGGATATAAATGTATCTATAAGGGGTGCAATATCAATAGCAAGAAGGCTTCAAGACCCACTTGCAGAATTAGTTAAAATAGATCCAAAAAGTATTGGTGTAGGACAGTATCAACATGATGTAAATCAAAAGAAATTAGATGAAGCATTAACTGGTGTTGTAGAAGATTCAGTAAATAAGGTAGGTGTTGATATAAACACAGCAACTGCACCACTTTTATCATATGTATCAGGAATAAATAAAGGTATAGCACAAAATATAGTTAAATTTAGAGAAGAAAATGGTAAGTTTAACGATAGAAAACAGTTATTAAAGGTTCCCAAACTTGGTAAAGGATGTTTTGTACAATGTGCAGGATTTTTACGTATACCAGATGGAAAAAATATATTAGATAACACAGGTGTACATCCGGAGGCATACGATGTTACAAAACAGCTTATAACTGATTTAGGATATGATATAAAGAAAATAACAAATAGTGATTTAGATAATTTAAAACAAAAACTGGAAGGTATTAATATAGATGAAACAGCACAAAGATTAAATGTTGGTAAGCCAACACTTATAGATATAATTGAAGAACTTAAAAAACCAGGTAGAGATCCAAGAGATGAAATGCCAAAACCTGTACTTAGATCAGATATATTAAAAATAGATGATTTAAAAGATGGTATGGTTTTAAATGGAACAGTAAGAAATGTTATTGATTTTGGGGCATTTGTAGATATTGGAATTAAAAATGATGGGCTAGTACATGTATCGGAAATTTGTGATAAATATATTAAAAATCCATCAGAAGTATTACAAGTTGGTGATATTGTAAAAGTAAAAGTAATTGGTATTGACTTAGACAAAGGTAAAGTAAGTTTAAGTATGAAACAAGTTTAAAGGAGGGTTTTAAATGGGAAAGTATAAAGCTATAATTGCAATTTTGGTGGTATTAATATTAGCTGCAATTTCATTATTAGTGTATGTAATAGTTAATGAAAAGCAAAAAGAGGCAAATAGGATTTTTGAAGCAAATCAAAATACAACAGGTACAAATCAAATTGAAGAAAATGCATCTAAGGGAGATAATGTAATTCCAAGTGCTAGCAATGAGCCAATTCAAACACCTACACCTAGTCAAGAACCTACACAAAATAACAATCCAGTTGTACCTAATAATGAGCCAGAACAACAACCAATAAATCAACCAGAAGATACAAACACAGGTGATAATGAGCCAGTAGATCAAGAACAAACTCCGGTTGTACCTGATAACCTGCCAGAGCAAGAGCCAGTTAATCAACCAGAAGTTACTGATATTGAGAATCAGTCAAATACTTAAAGTATTAAAGATAGGTACTAATCATCACTATATAATAAGTTTGTTAATATAATATAGTGGTGATGTTTATGATTAGATTTTTCAAACAATTATATAATGATATGTTAAATATTATGGAAAAAGATCCTGCATGTAATAATTTATTCACAGTTCTGCTATATCCAGGGTTTCACTCAATATTTTGGCATCGTGTATGTCATATGTTATATAATATAAAACTGTATTTTATAGCAAGGTTAATTTCACAAATAGCAAGATTTTTTACAGGAACAGAAATACATCCAGGTGCACAAATAGGTAAAAGATTATTTATTGACCATGGTATGGGAATAGTTATTGGTCAAACAGCTGTGATTGGTAATGATTGTACAATATATCATGGTGTTACATTAGGTGGTGTTGGTAATTTTAGAGGAAAAAGGCACCCTACAATAGGCAATAATGTTATGATAGGAGCAGGTGCAAAAGTATTAGGTCCAATAGAAATAGGTAATAATGTTAGAATTGGAGCAAATGCGGTTGTGTTAAAAGATTTTGGAAATGATTTAACAATTGCAGGTGTTCCAGCAGTTATAAAAAGGGTAAATTAAAATGTAAATAAATGAGGATGTAATATGGAGGAATTAGAACTAATATTTCCAAATGAAGAATACAAATTTCAAATAATGGAGTATTTACAAGAACATTATAATAATAATGAATTTGAAGTTCCAGGTTATAGAGAGTTAAATGATATTGCAAATTTTGATATTTGGTTACAAAGAGTTAAAAATGATGTAATATTAAGACAAGATATTAATATACCTGAAACTATGTACTTAGTTATAAGAAAGTTTGATAATAAGATAATAGGAAATGTAAAAATAAGAAGTAAACTTAATGATTCATTAAAAATAAGAGGTGGACATATAGGGTATGGTGTAAGACCATCTGAAAGAAAAAAAGGATATGCTAAACAAATACTTAAATTAGCTTTACAAGTTTGTAATCAAATAGGATTAAATGAGGTGTTATTAACTTGTGATAAAAACAATATAGCCTCAGCTAAGACTATTTTAGCAAATGGCGGAAGATTAAAAGATGAAATAATATTAACAAATAATAATATAGATAAAATAATTCAAAGATATATAATTAATATATAATAAATTAGGAGGCAAAAAATGGAGCAAGTAATAAATAATGAAATGGGAGAACAAGAGCAAACTAAAAGTAAAATGTATACACTTTCAGAAGAACTAATAAGTGCTATTTCTCATGGTATAGGTACATTGTTATCAATAACTGGCTTAGTTATAGCAATAATAGTTTCAGCATTACATGGCAATGCATATTGTGTAGTGAGTTCATGCATATTTGGAACAAGTTTAATAATGTTATATTCAATGTCAACATTATATCATTCAATAACAAATGAAAAAGCTAAAAAGGTTTTTAGAGTATTAGATCATTGTTCGATATTTTTATTAATAGCAGGAACATATACTCCATTTACACTCGTATCATTAAATGGACAAATTGGTTGGACATTATTTGGTGTTATATGGGCGTTAGCCATATTTTCAACAATATTTAATTCAATTAGTTTAGAGAAATTTAAAAAAATAAATATTGCATGTTGTTTAATAATGGGTTGGATAATAGTATTTGCAATTAAACCACTACTTGCAGTTGTACCTGTAAATGGTATTATACTTTTAGTGGCAGGTGGTGTAACATATAGTGTTGGAGCGATTCTTTATGCAATGAAGAAATATAAATATATGCATTCAATATGGCATTTGTTTGTACTTGCTGCAAGTATATTACATTATTTTGCAATACTGTTATATGTATTACCAATTGATAAATTAATTTAGAAAAATAGTAATAAAGGGGAATAAATATAATGAGAGTAAGATTTGATAAAAAAGCACAAGAATTTTTAAATGAAAATGAAATACATATAAATAACCCATCAGATTTTTTAGGTAAATGGAAAAAGTGTTTTAATAATAAAAATGAAATATATCTTGAAATAGGTATGGGTAAAGGTGATTTTATTGTAGAAATGGCTAAACGAAATCCTAATATAAACTTTATAGGTATTGAGAAAAATGTAACAATACTTGCCAAAGCAGTTAAAAAGGTTATGAAAGAGGAACTTGAAAATGTTAGATTAATTTCATATGATGCAAGTAATCTAAAAGAGATATTTAAAAAAGGTGAAATAGATAAAATATATCTAAATTTTAGTGATCCATGGTCAAAAAGTAAACATGCTAAAAGAAGACTTACACATTCAAATTTTTTAGATATATATGATTATATATTAAAAAAGGATTCAGTAGTAGAGTTTAAAACAGATAATCAAATATTATTTGAATTTACTATTATGGAAATTGCAAATACAAAAAGAGAAATTGAGTATATATCATTAGATTTACACGCTTTGAATTTAGAAGATAATATAATGACAGAATATGAAGAAAAGTTTTCTAAAAAAGGTAATAGAATATATAAATTGATATGGAAGAATATTAATTTTAAATAAAGTAGGAGAGATATATGGAAGAAGTTGTATCAAAAGAAAAATTAGAGAAAAATGTAAAAATATATAAAAAATATAAGATGTTTGGATATGATTGGCTATTTTATTATGCTATAAATGTTCTTTATCTAACAGTTGCAAAAGGTTTTACAATGTCACAGATAATGTATATTTTATCTGCATATACTTTTGCGATTTTTTTATGGCAAATGCCAGCAAATATTCTTATACAGAAGTTAAAATTAAGAGACAGTATAGTACTAGGTAATTTTTTAAATGTTGCAGCATGTGTATTATATATAGTTTCGAATAATTTTACAATGTTTATTATTGCCAATGTTATTTGTGCCTTAGGGGCTACATTAAAATCTGTTTCAGAAGGAAGCTTATTATATAGTTCACTAAAAAATCTTGATAAAAGGGAAGATTTTTCGAAGGTAGAAGGAATCTCAAATTCTAGATATTACTATTTAGAAGGTGTATGCTCTGTTTTAGCAGGTTTTTTATTTTTGATAAATCCATATATACCAATGATATGGTGCTTAGGAGGAAATATAATTGCATATATGATGTCAACTGAATTTTCAAATACAAAAATTGAACAAGATAATAACAAAGAGGTTATGAATTTTAGAGATTTTATCAAAGGTTTTACATTAGTTTTAAAAAGTAAAAGAGCAAAATCAATATTTATATTTGCAGCAATATTTACTGGTTTGATTTCTATAAGTTCTACACTATATAAAGCTATTTTAATAGATTTAGGAATGACAGCTCAGTATTTAGCAATAATTTTTGCAGTATTTACTGTATTTACAGGAATTGGAGCAAAGTCGCTATATTTTATTGAAAAGAAAACTAAAAATAAGACATTATCAATTTTTGGTGTAATTTTTGCAATGTTACTAATATTGATAGGTACACAGGGGTTGGATTTAGAGTTTTCATATGGTAAAATAGGTGTAATAATTGGTTCATTAGCTGTAATGGCAGTGATACAAGGAGCATATAGAGTTGGTATGAAGAAATATTTAATTAGTTTTACAACATCTGAAATTAGAACTAAAATTACATCAATATACTATATATCTGAAAATTTAGGTGCAACTATCCTTTATTTTTTATCAGGTGTATTGCTAGATGTAACTACAAATGGACAAGCAACTATTTTAATGTCAGTATCTTGTTTAATACTAATATTATTTGCAATTATATATATGAAAGATAAACTTGGACTAAAGCCAGAAGAATATGATAAAAAAGATTTATACAATAGGGAATTAAAGTAAGAAGGAATAATAATGGAGATTTTTTGTAATATATGTCCAAGAAAATGTAATAAAATACGAAATGAAGATATTGGGCAAGGAATATGTAAAATGCCATATTTACCTGTTATCTCAAACTATAGTTTGCATAAATGGGAAGAACCTTGTATTAGTGGTACAAATGGGTCTGGAACAATATTCTTTGCGGGTTGCAATTTACATTGTGTGTATTGTCAAAACTATAAAATTAGTCATGATAATATTGGGAAAAAGATATCTGAAAAAGAGTTAGTTAATATAATGTATGAATTAATTGATAGTGGTGCACATAATATTAATTTAGTTAATCCAACACATTATACTCATATATTAAAAAATGTATTAAGTAATAATAAGTTTGATGTTCCGATAATATATAATAGTAGTGGATATGATGATATAGACAGTTTGAAAAGTTTAGAAGGGTTAATTGATATATATTTACCAGATTTAAAATACTCTAATTTAGAACTTGGAATTAAATATTCTAAATGTGGTAACTATTTTGAAATAGCAACAAAAGCAATTAAAGAAATGTATAGACAAGTCGGGAGTAATATATATAACTCAGAAGGATTAATTCAAAAAGGATTAATAGTAAGGCATTTAATTTTACCTAATAATACGAATAACACAATTGAGATACTAAAATGGTGTAAAGACAATCTGCCACAAGATATATTAGTTAGCATAATGGCTCAATACATACCTATGGGAAAACTAGAAGAACATCAAGAAATAAATAGGAAAATAAACAAAATTGAATATAACAAGGTTGTTAAATATATGTTTGATAATAATATTGATAATGGATATATACAAGATTTAACATCTGCTAAACAAATATATATACCTGATTTTGATAATGAAAACATATGTAATATATGAAAGGGTGATATAATATGAAATTTACTAAAATGCATGGTTTGGGAAATGACTATATCTATATAAACTGTTTTGAAGAAAAAATAGATAATCCAAATGAACTATCAATTAGATTAAGCAATAGACATTTCGGTATAGGTGGTGATGGTATTGTTTTAATAATGCCATCAGAGATATGTGATTTTAGGATGAGAATGTTTAATGCTGATGGCTCAGAAGGTGAAATGTGTGGTAATGCAACAAGATGCATAGGTAAATATGTTTATGATAATAAACTAACTGATAAAAAAGAAATTACACTAGAAACATTAGGCGGAATAAAAAGAATAATTTTAAATGTAGAAAATGATATTGTACAAACTGCTGAGGTTAATATGGGAGAACCTATATTAGAATCAATGAAAATACCTACAACATTTAATACAAATAAGGTTGTTAATTTACCACTACAAATTGATAATGAAATATATAATGTAACATGTGTATCAATGGGTAATCCTCATTGTATAGTATTTGTAGATAATGTAGATAAATTAAATTTAGAAGTAATAGGTCCTAAATTTGAGAATAATGAAATGTTTCCAAAACGAATAAATACTGAATTTGTTGAAATATTAAGTGATGGAACTTTAAAAATGAGAGTTTGGGAAAGAGGTTCAGGTGAGACACTTGCTTGTGGAACAGGTGCTTGTGCAACATTAGTTGCAAGTGTATTAAATAACAAATCAGGTAGAGAGAATATAATTCATTTAATAGGTGGTGATTTAAAAATTAAATGGGATGAAAGTACAAATGAAGTACATATGACAGGACCTGCAACAAAGGTATTTGAAGGAAAAATAAATATTTAATAGAAAGGAATGATATATATGTTTAAAGTTAATGAAAATTTTAATGATCTAAAAGATAATTATTTGTTTTCAACAATAGCTAAAAAGGTAAATGAGTTTCAAAATAATAATCCAGATGCAAAAATTATTAAGTTAGGAATAGGTGATGTAACAAGGCCTCTTACAAATGAAGTAATAACTGCTATGCATAATGCAACAGATGAAATGAAAGATGTTAATACTTTTAAAGGATATGGACCAGAACAAGGATATAAATTTTTAACAGATAAAATAAAAAAATATGATTATGAAAAATTAGGTGTAAATATTGATAATGATGAGATATTTGTTAGTGATGGTGCTAAATGTGATACAGGTAATATAGGGGATATATTAGGGGCAGACAATATAGTGGGCATAACAAATCCAGTATATCCAGTGTATTTAGATACTAATATTATGGCTGGTAGAAAAAATATTGTATTTTTGCCATGTACAAGTGAAAATAATTTTGTACCTCAGTTGCCAACTGAAAAAGTTGATATAATTTATTTATGTTTACCTAATAATCCAACAGGAACAACCCTTACAAAAGACGAACTAAAAGTTTGGGTAGATTATGCATTACAAAATAAATCACTAATATTATTTGATGCAGCATATGAAGCTTTTATTTCAGAGGATAATGTTCCACATAGTATATATGAAATTGAAGGTGCAAAACAGGTTGCAATTGAGTTTAAAAGTTTTTCTAAAAAAGCAGGGTTTACTGGTGTAAGATGTGCATATACAGTTGTACCAAAACAGTTAAAAGGATACACTAAGGATGGTCAAGAGATATCATTAAATAAATTATGGAATAGAAGACATACAACTAAATTTAATGGTGTTTCATATATTGTTCAAAAAGCAGCAGAAAGTATATATAGTGAAAAAGGGCAACAAGAATTACAGCAAAATATAGATTACTATATGAATAATGCAAAATGCATAAAGCACACATTAGATGAAATGGGTATTGAAAATTATGGTGGTATTAATGCACCTTATGTATGGCTTAAAATACCTAACAATATATCTTCATGGGAGTTTTTCGATATATTACTTGAAAAGGCAAATGTTGTGGGTACTCCTGGTGTTGGTTTTGGAGATAATGGTGAAGGATATTTTAGATTAACAGCTTTTAATACATATGAAAATACAAAAGAGGCAATGGAAAGAATAAATAAGTTAGAGTTTTAATAATAAAAAATGTGGATATAATATTTTAAAGGGGGAATTTGTTTTGGATAGAAAAATTAAAGTGGTGCAATATGGTACAGGTAAAATGTCTGTATATACAATGAGATATATGTTAGAAAAAGGGTGCGAAATTGTAGGAGCAATTGATATTAATCCTAATGTTATTGGAAAGGATATTGGAGAAATATTGGGTACAGAGAGTATAGGTGTTAAAGTTACATCAGTAGATGATGCAAGACAAATGCTTATAAATACAAAACCAGATATTTGTGTGATTACTACAATGAGTTTAATAAATGATGTTGAAGATGCGTTTATGTTATGTGCTGATCTAGGTATTAATGCAATTTCTACTTGTGAAGAAGCATTTTATCCTATAAATTCAAATCCAACTGTTACTAATAAGATAAATGAATTAGCAATCAAAAATAATTGTACAATTACTGGAAGTGGATATCAAGATATTTATTGGGGACAATTAATTACATCAATTTGTGGCTCAACACAAAAAATAATTAAAATAAAAGGAAGTTCAAGCTATAATGTAGAAGAATATGGTATAGCCTTGGCAAAAGCACATGGAGCAGGTTTAAGTATGGAGGATTTTGAAAAAGAGATATCCTCTGTTGATAATATCTCAAATGAGCAAAGACAAGAGTTAATAAATAAAGGAGAATTTTTACCTTCATATATGTGGAATGTTAATGGATGGTTATGTGCCAAATTAGGACTTAATGAGGTTATTCAAACACAAAAATGTATCCCACAAACATATAGTGAAGATATTTATTCATCAACACTTAATATGAATATTAAAAAAGGTGATGCAACTGGTATGAGTGCAGTTGTTACTACACAAACAAAAGAAGGTATTATATTAGAGACAGAATGTATTGGTAAAGTATATTCAAAAGAAGATTATGATAAAAATGAATGGGTAATAGAAGGCGAGCCAAATACAACACTAGTTATTCCTAGACCTAATACAGTAGAGCTTACTTGTGCAACTGTTATAAATAGAATACCTGATGTAATAAATGGTAGAAGCGGTTATGTTACAACAAATGAATTAGGAGATTTAACATATAAGCTAAAAGACTTAAATGAATATGTAAATAAATAAAATAGTTATTAAAACCACCTTGTCACATATATTGTAATGAGGTGGTTTTTTTATGGATTATGAAGTTATAATGAATAATAATTTAAAAATTGGTATGCAAGCACCAGATTTTGAAGCTGTTACTACAAATGGAAATATTAAATTTAGTGATTATAAAGGGAAATGGGTTGTATTATTTAGTCATCCAGCAGATTTTACACCAGTTTGTACAACCGAATTTTTAGGATTTCAGAAAATGATTAATTTTTTTGATGAAAGAAATACTTGTTTAATAGGATTAAGTATTGATTCGCTTTCTTCGCATTTAGCCTGGCTTAAAGATATTAATGATTTTTCAGGTGTACAAATTACATTTCCAGTAATTGCAGATAAAGATATGTCAATTGCAAGAAAATATGGAATGCTAGCACCTGATATAAGTGTTACTGAAACAGTTAGAAATGTATATATAATTGATGATAAACAAATTGTAAGGGCAATACTTGTCTATCCACTTACAAATGGAAGATATATACCTGAAATAGTAAGGCTAATAGATGCACTTCAAATATCAGATGCACAAAAAGTGGTTACACCTGCAAATTGGGTGCCAGGAAATCCTGTAATTGTTCAAGCACCTAAAACAATAAAAAATATTGATAACAATATAAAAAATTGTGAGCTTGAATGTGCTCAGTGGTATTTATGTTTTAAGAAAAACATTAATCAAAGAGCAGAAAACAATAAAGCGAATTAATATAACTACAAATATCGTTTACATAATATTGAAAAGAATGCAAATATATGTTATAATGGCTTTTGTAATTAAATTTCTATAATTACACAGCTAAAATTTTTTTAGCTAGCATTAGGTAAAATCTTTAATGCCTAATGTGAAAATCGAAAGGAGAAAAATAATATGAAAAATCGGATTATTGGTTTAGGTATTGCAACGGTTATAACAGTATTACTCGGACTTTTAGTAAATTACCTAGCTTTACCAGCTTGGTCACTGACTTCAGGAGATTCTTGGGGATATGTATGGATAATGGCTATTATAGGATCTTTATCATTTGGCATTGCAGATTATGTTACTGATGAAGATGAAAGATTTATTGTAATCAAGGCAGTAAGTATAATTACAGGAATAATATTATTAACGATAATTATTATTTTATTGATTGGTAGTAAAATGTTCCATGCAGGTCATTATCAGCAAATGATTGAAATTAATACGAACACAAATTTTAACCAAGATGTTGTTAATGTTGATAACGCAAATATTCCATCAGTTGATTTAGCAACAGCACAAAAAGTAGGTGATAGGACTATTGGGGCAATAAAAAATGCAACATGGTACGAACTTGATAATTATTCATCCATAATTTATAAGGATAGGTATTATAAAATTGCACCTTTAAGCTATGGGGATTTGTTTAAGTTCATGAAAGCAAAAAATACATTTGCTATTCCGGGTTATGTATTAGTTGATACAATTACTCAAGATGCAGAGTATGTTGAACTTGAAAAACCAATTAAATATGCTCCATCAGCTGTTGGTCATTATGATCTTCGAAGAACATTAAGAAGAAATTTTTCTTCATATGTTTTTGAAAATTCAGTTTTTGAGATTGACGACGAAGGAAATCCTTATTGGGTAACATCAGTAACAAAACCAACCATTGGTGTATGGAAGGCAAGAAAAATAACTTCTATTATTGTAACTGATGCAACAACAGGTAAATCAGACGAGTATTCATTAAATGATATACCT
>CAZFOR010000013.1:0-23298 GCA_964520895.1 uncultured Eubacteriales bacterium
ATTCACTCTAAAAAGTTTGTTGTATTAAGAATGGTGTCGTGATAGATGTAGGACAAGGTGATTCAACATTAATTAGATGTTATGGAAAAACTATATTAATAGATGGTGGTGGGAGCAAGTCAGATAGTTTTGATGTAGGAGAGAAAATACTTTTACCATATTTATTACATGAAAGAATTAGTAAAATTGATTATGTAATAATATCTCATTTTGATAGTGACCATATTATGGGCTTAATACCTGTTTTAAACAATATAAATGTGGGAAGGGTAATATGTGGTCAAAGTACAGAAAAAACAGAAGAATACTACCATTTTATCGAAAACATAAGGGGGAGAGGAAGTAACATATATGAAGTAACTGAATATGATAGAATACAAATATGTAAAAATGTTTTTATTGATATATTAGCACCTATACAAAATGTTGATATATCTGAAAGTATATCAAATAATTCTTCATTAGTATGTAAATTAACATATTTAAATACGAAGATTTTATTTACAGGTGATATTGAAAAACAGACAGAAAATATCTTGATTAACAAAGACATATCAGCAGATATTTTAAAAGTTGGACATCATGGTTCTAAAACATCTACAACTCAGAATTTCTTAAATAAAGTAAATCCTAAAATATCTGTGATTTGTGTTGGTAAAAACAATTTTGGGCACCCAGCAAATGAAGTTTTAAAGAGATTAGAAGAAAAAAAGAGTGATATATATAGGACGGATTTACATGGTATTGTAACAATTAATATTGATTTAAATGAAAAAATTAAAATAAATAAAATGATTAATAAAGTTAGTGAATAAAAATATCAAAAATGGTAAACAATACTAAAAAAGGAGAATATCATGAAAAAGATTAGAAAGATTTGTTTAGTTTTAGCAATAATATGTTTTGCAATTGCTGGTAGTAGAATTGTATATAATGTAATTAATAATAATCAAATTGATAATATAAAAAATACAAAGGTTAATTATGAAGAACAAATTGAAACGATTAGTAAAATTGATAAAATAGGTATTAATACTAATTTTAATATAATTGATAAGTATACATTATGTAATCATGTAATAACTGAAAATATACCAATAGATAAAACTGTTATTAACAAAAACTATGATGATATTTCACAAATGTATCCAGATTACATGATAAATACATTTAACCAAAATGAAGTAGAATTAGAAAAAAGTATAAATGAATTTTGTCCATATCATTATTTACTAATAGAAGAAAATGATAAAGTAAGTGTATATAGAGAAATAGACGAAAATAGTAAAGATTTAGTTGAAATATTAGATATAGATATTGGTACATTAAGACAAGCAGATAGGTATATGTTTCAAACTACTGGTATAAAGATATATGGAAAAAATGAGTTATATCAATTAATAGAGGATTTTGATAGTTAAAACATAATATAGAAAGAGGAAAATATATATGAATATTGGTATTTTTGATAATACAAACTATAACTATATATTAAAATTTGTAAGGAAGAATTATAATATTAATTTAATAAATGATTTTAAAATATATAATGCTTTTTCTATTAAAAATATAGGAAGGCATTATGATGTTTTGATTATATTATCAGATGTTACAGAGGCAAATAGGGAAAAGATAGAACATGTTATATCAAAATCTAAAATATTAATTATAAATGGTGATGATTTAGAATTATATAATATTTTAGAAAAAGCTAATATTAATAATTCATATATTTTATCATATGGATTTAATACAAAATCAACAATAACAGTGTCAAGTATTGACAAATTTGAAAAAAAAGCTATTTGTATTTTACAAAGAAGTATATTAGATATTAATAATAAACTAATTGAACAAAGAGAAATGTGTATAAATAAAGGTGAAAGTAATTTTAGTGATTATAAATTATTAGGTATTGTATCATTACTATTAATATTAGGGTATAGTGATATAATCTTCAAGTAAAATAGTAAATTTAAATGAATTATTGTAAATGCTAAAGTTTACATAACACTAATTGATTTATGTAAAAAATCATGTTATAATAGGCTGGAAATATACAGCAACGGATGTTAAAGGTTACGCGGATGACCAATTGCTTCGGGTTGTTATTACAAGTGACGGCGAGTGTTACAGAGTAACAAAAATAGTAAGTTGTGATTATTAACTTTAAAGAGGAGATATATATTTTTTATATATATCTCTCCTTCTTTTTTTATATAGAAATATTTGATAAATTTTAATATTATTGATTAAAATAAAAAATAGATAAATATTTAAAATGTTCTTGACAAGCAAACGGTTGTTTGATATTATATTATTAAATGAAGGGAGAGATGAAATTGAAAAAAAATTTATCTGATAAACAAACAACAATTTTAGAATTCTTAAAACTAAAGATAGAACAAGATGGTTATCCACCAACTATAAGAGAAATATGTAAAGCGGTTGATTTAAGTTCTACATCGACTGTACATGCACATTTAAGTACATTAGAAAAATTAGGATATATACAAAAAAATTCATTAAAACCAAGAGCACTTAAAGTATTAGTTGGTTCTAATGAAAAAGCGGTATATAGTTCAAAAGAGATGGTATCAATTCCTATTGTTGGTAAAATAACAGCAGGTGCACCAATATTAGCAGTTGAGAATATAGAAGATACATTTCCTTTACCAGTAGATTTTGTTGGGAATTCAGAAGCTTTTATGCTTAAGGTTAGAGGAGAAAGTATGATTGAAGCTGGTATTTTAGATGGAGATTTAATATTAGTAAAAAAACAAAATACAGCTAGAAATGGGGAAATTGTAGTAGCATTAATTGAGGATTCAGCAACTGTTAAAACATTTTATAAAGAAAAGGATCATATAAGATTACAACCTGAAAATAGTTTAATGGAACCTATTATCGTTAAGGATTGTGCAATACTTGGAAAAGTTTCAGGTGTATTTAGAAAAATATAAGGGTGATATGATGAATAATAAAAAAGGTATAACAATGATAATGTTAGTAATTTATATAATAATAGTAATTATTTTAACAGGCACAATAATTTCTAATTTCCTAGGAAATCAATCGATTAAAGATACAACAGAAGCAGTTTTTATATCAAGGATATCTGATTGTATTGATGAGTTTAATACAAATAAAAATTATTATATAATTAATAATACAGATACTTCAACATTTACAATTGATAATTATATACCATCAATATCAATTTCGGATAAGATTTTTTTAGTTCTAGATCAGGGAGAATTAAAATTTAGAAACATTGAGCCAACAAATAGAAGGTATAATATGCTAATTAATTTAGGATTATCAGAATATGTTGAAAATCCTGCTGCTAGTAACTAACAAAAGTAAAAAGATTGGTTTATCTTAAATGATAAACCAATCTTTTTGTTTTTTTAATAGCAATTAATCTTTTAATATTTCTTTTATTGAACCAAAACTTGCTAAAGTTTTAGTTGCATCAAAAGGAATAAATACTTTATTAGCTTGACCATCAGCAACTTTTTCTAATGCTTCTAATGATTTAATAGCAACTAATCTATCATCAGGATTTGCATCTTTAATAGCACCATATACTAATTCTATTTCTCTAGCTTTAGCTTCGGCAACTTCTTTAATAGCTTTAGCTTCACCAGATGCTTCTAATACTTTTGCTTCTTTATAACCTTCTGCAATAGCTATATTTGAATCTCTTTCAGCTTCTGCATTTAATATTTTAGCTTGTTTATCACCTTCTGCAACAGTAATTGCTGATTGCTTTTCACCTTCTGCTTGAAGAATTAAAGCTCTTTTAGTTCTTTCAGCATTCATTTGTTTTTCCATTGCATCTCTAATATCTTTTGGTGGGTTAATATCTTTAATTTCAACTCTGTTTACTTTACAACCCCATTTATCAGTTGCAAGGTCTAATGTTGTTCTTAATTGTTCATTAATACCATCTCTTGAGCTGAATGTAGAATCAAGGTCCATTTTACCAACAATATCACGAATTGTAGTTATAGCTAAATAACCAATACCTTTTTGTAGGTTTTCAATTTCATAAATTGCAAGTTTAGGATCTGTGATTTGATAGAATACAACAGTATCAATTGTAATTGTTACATTATCTTTTGTTATAACACCTTGTGGTGGAATATCCATTGTTTGTTCTTTTAAGCTAATTCTAGCTCTTACAGCATCAACGAAAGGGAAGATAATAGTTAAACCTGCATCTGCTACACGATGAAATCTACCTAGTCTTTCAATAACATAAACATATGATTGTCTTACAACTTTTATTGAGTTTACAGCAACAATAAATATAAATATTAATAATATTACTAAACCAGTCATAATAAAATACCTCCTTTAAATTTAATCAATTTTCTTAACAATAACTTTAACACCTTCAACTCTTAATATTTCAACATGTGTACCAATAGGTAAAAATTCATTATTTTCTTCTTTTGCAGACCATACATCACTATCAATTTTTACCTGACCAGTGGATTTTATTGGGTCTATATCAGTAGTAACAATAGCTTTTTTACCAAGTATTGTATACACATTTGAAGGTTCTCTTTCACCTTTTTGAATGAACTTTTTAACTAATGGTTTTGTTAGTAATATTAATATTGTAGACAATATTAAAAAGAAACCAGTTTGTATTGCCATGTTTTCTACAAAAAAGCTAAGTACCATAGTAAATAATGCTGCTACACCAAACCATATAACTAAAAAGCCAACTGTCATTATTTCAAGTAGGAACATTGCTCCTGCAATAATTAGCCAAATTACCCAAGCTTCCATTATTATTACCTCCTTTCATTAAAAGTATAAATCTTTAACACATAAATTATATATTAAATTAAATTTAAATTAAATAGTTTTATTAAAAAATAATTGAATTTGATTATTTGTAATATTATTGTAACATATTGAATAAGTTGACATAATGGTGTATAATATTAAATGAAGTTGCATAGTTCTATGTTGTTTTAGTTTAAATTTTAAATTTTAGGAGGAAAACATTATGGATTTTATCAAAATGTTAAAAGAGGAAAAGCAAAAAAAAGAGATGGCAGAGAATATAAAATTAATTTTTGATGAAGTATCAAAGGAATTTTTGGAATTTCAGGATTGTGTTGTTCGGAAAGGTCTTGAACAAAATAAATCATTAAGTGATATTAAAATCACATGTGATGTGGCTCAAGAAAATTACAACAAAATCAATGCAATTGTTGATTGCCTTGAAAATAGTCTATTTTTAGACTATATATCTTATCAGGTTTTGCAAATTCTATTCGATCAAATAATTATTTCGCAAAATAAATTAAATGAGATTTTCAAAACAACTTGATAAAAAAGACTAATGGAAATATATTTTTCTATTAGTCTTTTTTATATATTAAAACTTAATAATTAATAATAAAAATAATTATATAAATTAAATTTATTCTATTGAAATAAATTTAATCTAATTATATAATGTAATAGATTTAATAATAAAATAAATATAATATATGAAAAGAGGAAAAAAATGAAAATAATTAAAAAGTATTTAAGGGTAATAATTGTAATAGCAATTGTAATTGTAATATTAGGAATATATAAAGTTATTCCTAGATATCATAATCCATATACTAAAGGTAATATATCCAAGCAAATTGGCTTGATAATGGGGAATAAAGATAGAACTAAAGATTTAGTAGATGATATAATAATAGAAGATAATAGAATATTATTGTCATTTGAAAATATGAAAAGATTTATAGATGAAAACATACAAGATGATGAAAAATATAATCAAATTATTACTAATTCAATTTATAGCACAAAAATTATAGATTATACAAATAAGAAAATGAGAGAGTATACATCAAATAATTGGGAAGACATATATGTAAAAGAAGAGTCTAATAAAAGATATTTTGATATTAAACAGTTACAAGAAGTATATGGAATTGATGTTAAATATGTTGAGAAAACTAATTTGGTAGTAATTGATAAAGATATTTACACAAATAAAATTGGTAGTATAAAGAAAAATACAAATTTAATGTATTTACCATCTAGTATAAGCGCAAAAATAGACAAGCTTGTAAGTGAAAGTAAAGTATATATATTAAGAGAAGATAAAAGTTACTATAAAGTAGTAGATGATTTAGGAAGATTTGGTTATGTAAAACAAAAGGATGTAGAAAATGTACAAGATACACAAGCCTATACAACTAAAAAATATGATGGAAAAATAAATTTAGTATGGGATTATATGTATTATACATCACCAGATAGAAGTGCAGAAAGTAAAATTGAAGGATTAAATATAATATCTCCAACATGGTTAGAATTAGTTGATAATACAGGAAAAATACTTGATAAAACAGATCAAAACTATATTAATTGGACTAAAAATGTAGGTTATGATATATGGGTAATGTTTAGCAATAATTCAAAAATAGATACTACACATACTATTTTAAATGATAGTAAATTAAGAGAAAAAGTAATTACACAGGTATTGAAGATATGTGAAGAAAATAATTTTAATGGGATAAATGTTGATTTTGAAAATATATATAAAGAAGATAAAGATATGTATTCACAATTTGTACGTGAACTTGCAATAGCTTTTAGAAATAAAGGTATGTTTGTTTCTGTTGATGTAACAGTACCTGATGGTGGTGATACATGGTCATTATGTTTTGATAGAAATAAACTTGCAGATGCAGTTGACTATGTTATATTAATGGCTTATGATCAAACACAAGCATCAAGTCAAAAACCTAATAGTGTTTCAGCATATAATTGGGTAGATGCAAACCTAGAAAAAATGACTACAAATGAAGGTGTAAGTAGTGATAAGCTAATTTTAGGACTTCCATTTTATACACGAATTTGGAAAACTGATTTAAGTAGTAATAAAGTTACATCAGCTACATTGGATATGAAAGATACTAATAGTTATATTGCAGGGAATAATGTTACTACAACATGGTTAGATGCTGAAAAACAAAATTATGCAGATTATGTTTTAGGTAACACAACAAAATACCAAATATGGGTTGAAGATATAAAATCAATTGAAGAAAAATTGAAATTATATGAAAAATACAATTTAGCAGGTGTTGCGGCATGGGAGAAAGATAGAGAAGACCAAGCTGTTTGGAAATTAATTAATTCATATTTAAATAAATAATATAAAAAATGAGTATAAAAGCACTTCTGTTTACATATATTGTAACAAATATATAATATGGAGGTGCTTTTTATGGTAGGATATGTTTGTTTATCAAATGATACTAGTAGTTATATAAAGAAAAAACTTAAATTAAATAGTATAAAACTAACTGATTTTAATAATAATATGAAAATAGATATATTAATTAATAAACATTTTAATGACAAATTCTCAGATATTGAAACAAATGAAAAGTTATTAAAAAAACAAGTTAAATTTGCAAAAAAGGTAATAAAAAAACTAGAGAAGAATGACATTACAAGTGTTGTAATAGAAAATGAAATATACAAGAAGTGTAAAGTTATTGTAAATGAAATTTATTCAAGTGATATTGAGGTTATAACTGGTGATGAGCTATATGAGAATATGGTTACAAATATAATTGAATATATATTAGATAATAATAATAAAATAAAGCTATCAGATATTAATTTAGGTATAGCTATTAGTTTAATTACATATAATAGGCTTACATTTATTAGAAATATCTCTAATACTATTAAGGGGTTAACAATTTTAACAGATGATGTAGAAAAGTTTGATAACTTATATAAAGAAACATTATCCGAAAATGGATTATCAATTAAGGTTACAAATAATTTTAAAACTGGGCTAAAAAATTGTGATTTTATAATTAATTTTGACATAGATAATGAAAAATTAGTTAGTACAAATTATAATAATTGTATATTTTTTAATTTTTCAAATAAAATTAGTAAGGTAAAGAAGAATTTTAAAGGTATAATTATCAATGATATTATAATTAAAATTGATGACCAAAATATAATAAAAAATCACATAGATATTAAAAGATTCAGAAATATTGCACTTATGCAATCTTTAAATTTAGATTTAAAACGAACAGAAATCTTAAATCTAGTTGGTATTAAAGAAAAAATAGATTTAAGTGATATCGAAAGATTCGAAACATACAGAAGAAAAAAGAGATAATTATTTATTAAAGAAATAATTTTTAAATTTTCTATTGACAAAAATGTAAAAATAGAATAATATATCACATATTAAAACAAATATATGTTTGTTTATATAAAATATAAAAGGGGAAATGTCATATGGCAAAAGAAATTATATTAACTGTTGAAGGGTTAAAAAAATTAGAGGATGAATTATTTTATTTAAGAGGAGAAAAAAGACAAGAAATAGCCGAAAGAATTAAAGTTGCTTTGGGCTTTGGTGATTTGTCTGAAAATTCTGAATATGATGAAGCTAAAAATGAGCAAGGATTAATAGAAATGAAAATTGCTGAATTAGAGGATAAATTAAGAAATGCAAAAGTTATAGATGATGAAGATGTTAATACTAAATCAGTTGGTGTTGGAACAAAAGTAAAAGTTTTAGACATGGAATATGATGAGGAAGTAGAATATTCTATTGTTGGAGTAACAGAAGTTGATTTAGATCAAAACAGAATATCAAATGAATCTCCTATTGCAGCAGGATTAATGGGTAAGAAAAAAGGAGAAGTTGTTGAAATTACTGTTCCAGCAGGTGTTATTAAATTTAAAATTTTAAGTATTTCAAAATTATAAAATAATTGTAGAAAAATATTGCAATTATAAAATTATAGTGATATAAAATATATAAATAGATTAAAAAAAAACCGCTTTTTTAAGTGGGGAAATTTTTAGTCTATTTTTATTTTATTATAAATATTATCAAATGTATTAGAAAGGGTGATGTGTATGAAAACAAAGTATATTTTTATAACAGGGGGAGTTGTATCAGGATTGGGAAAAGGAATTACAGCAGCTTCATTAGGTAGGTTACTAAAAAATAGAGGATATAAAGTTGTAATACAGAAATTTGACCAATATATAAATATTGATCCTGGTACTATGAATCCACTAGAACATGGAGAGGTTTTTGTTACAGATGATGGTACTGAAACTGATTTGGATTTAGGACATTATGAAAGATTTATTGATGAAAATTTAAGCAACATGTCTAGTTTTAGTACAGGTAAGATTTATTCATCTGTTATAAATAAAGAAAGACAAGGTAAATATTTAGGTAAAACTGTACAAGTTATACCACATATTACAGATGAAGTTAAACAAACAATATGCTATTTTGATAAAAAAGATGTAGATATTGTTATTGTTGAAATAGGTGGGGTTGTTGGTGATATAGAAGGACTATATTTAATTGAGGCAGTTAGACAAGTTTGTTTTGAAAAGAAAAAAGAAGATGTTGCATATATTCATGTTACACTTTTACCATACATAACAGGATCAAATGAATTAAAATCAAAACCTACACAGCACTCTGTGAAAGAATTACAATCATATGGTATTAAACCTGATATTATTGTTTGTAGATCTGATTGTGAAATACCAGAAAATCTAAAAGATAAAATCGCCCTATATTGTAATGTTAAAAAAGAAAATGTAATTGAAAATTCTACAGTAAGTAATTTATATGAAGTTCCTATTATGCTTGAAAAAAATGGACTAGCAGTTCAAATTTGTAAACAATTAAAACTAAAAAATATCAAGCCAGATAATCTGGAATGGGAGAAGATGGTTAAAAAAATAAATTCTGCTACTAAAGAAATTAATGTTGCAATTGTTGGCAAATATGTAAAATTAGATGACGCATATTTGTCTGTTACAGAAAGTTTAAAACATGCTGGATATAAAAATAATGTTAGAGTGAATGTAGATTTAGTAGATAGTGAAAAACTAAATGATAATAATGTAACTAAAGTATTAAGTAAGTACAAAGCAATTGTTGTACCTGGTGGATTTGGAGATAGAGGAATTGATGGCAAAATATCAGCAATAAAATATGCTAGAACAAATAATATACCATTTTTAGGTATTTGTTTAGGTATGCAATTATCTGTAATAGAATTCTGTAAAAATGTTTTAAATATAAAAGATGCTTCTTCAGAAGAATTTGACCAAAAATCCAAAAATAAAGTTATACATATAATGAATGAACAAAAAAATATATCTAAAAAAGGTGGAACAATGAGATTAGGAGCATATCCTTGTAAATTAAAACAGAAAAGTAAAATATACAATATATACAAAGAAGAGATAATATCTGAAAGACATAGACATAGATATGAATTTAATAACACGTATAAAAAGATAATAGAAGAAAATGGTCTAATTTGCTCAGGTATGTCACCTGATGAAAAATTAGTTGAAATAGTAGAATTAAAAGAACATCCGTTTTTTATAGGAGTACAATTTCACCCAGAATTTAAATCAAGGCCCAATAATACACATCCATTGTTTACACAATTGATAAAGTGTGGTATAAATAATATATAAAAAGATTATTGGAGAGTTTTATGAAGGGTATTAGTAAGTTAGTATTTATTTTAATAATCATATTCATACTTGTCGCATGTGGAGAAAAACCAGATAATATTAGCAATGATGACAATTTGTCGACTCACGAGATTGTTGATAAAGAAAATATTTTGTCTAATATATCTGAACCAAAGCAAGTATTAATAAAAAATCAAAAAAATGAAAAAGTCATGGTAGGAAGTATAGAAGTTACAATTACTAAGCTTGCTACATACGATATCTCCGGTGTTGTACTTGAAAAGAAAAAGCACAACGAAATTGTTGGTCCATATGATGTTGCACTTGCTTGGGGAATATTAACAAAAGATGATAATTATAAAAAAATAAATATTTGGCAATCTGGAAATAGACAAGTAACTTGGCTTGTAAAAGATGCTGCATGGCTTAGTTCTGTAGGAGGTATTAATAATATTCAAACTAAATTATCACATAATCATTTAATTCCACCAACAGAGGAGTATAGAAGATTATTTACTAAAATAAGAATAGGTGACTATATTAGAGTAAAGGGGTATTTAGTTACAGTTAGGTGGGATAATGCATATTGGGGACCAAGTAGTTTAGTTAGAGATGACACTGATTGTGAAATAATATATGTTGAAGACATAAAATGGCTAAAAGAGAAATAAAATACTACTAAATACTTGAAAAATCGTGCAAAATAGGGTAAGATATATTAGTAAAAAAATTAGAAAGGTGGAAAATATATGATAAGTGCAGGAGAATTTAGAAATGGAGCAACATTTGAAATGGATGGCAATGTATTTAAAGTTATTGAATTTCAACATGTTAAACCAGGAAAAGGAGCAGCTTTTGTTAGAACAAAGCTTAAAAATGTTATTACAGGAGCAGTATTAGAAAAAACATTTAGCCCAACAGATAAAATGCCAAAAGCACAAGTTGACAGAAAGGATATGCAATATTTATATCAAGATGGTGGATTATATTATTTCATGGATGTTGATACATATGAACAATTACCACTTTCAGAGGCTCTTTTAACAGATACCTTGAAATATTTAAAAGATAGTACTATGGTAAAAGTTTTATCATATAAAGGAAATGTTTTTGGTGTAGAACCACCATTATTTGTAGAGTTAGAAGTAACATATACAGAACCAGGATTTAAAGGAGATTCATCAACTGGTGCAACAAAACCGGCAACAGTTGAAACAGGTGCTAATTTTAATGTTCCTCTATTTGTAAATATAGGAGATGTAATTAGAATTGATACTAGAACTGGTGATTATATGGAAAGAGTATAAATATGGCTAATATTAAAGATATGTTTAATGATTTAGTAGAAAATGTAAACAATTTAAGAATTTCTAAAAAAAGTAAAGAACAAATACTTGACTTGGTATGTGATATATTATTACAATTAGAAGATGATATATTATCTAAGCAAAATTACTTAGAAGATAGATTAGATAAAATTGAACAATATATTAATGATGATATAGAGTACAACCAAATAGATTATGATTTGTCAATAAAATGTCCATATTGCAACAGAGAAATAGATGTTTTTATGGATAAAGACAAAATGGATATTAAATGCCCATTATGTAATAACATAATTGAATTAGAATGGGATTATAATCAAAAAAACAAACAAGATGGAACGAAATAAAAGTTCCATTTTTGATAGTAGAGGTAAAATATATGAAGGATAAAAAGCTTAATGTTCAAGAAGTAAACAAACAAAAAGAATATATAAATATAATTAAAAAAGAAATAAAAAATAAAAAGTATAATATTCAAACTATGGGTTGTAAATTAAATGAAAATGATTCTGAAAAATTATCTGGAATGGCTACACAAATGGGATATCAGTTTACAGATGATATTAATGAAGCTGATTTAGTTATTTTAAATACATGTTGTATAAGAGAAAATGCAGAAAAAAAACTATTTAGCAAAATAGGTGAATTGAAAAACAGAAAAAAAGAAAAAGATATAATAGTTGCAATTGGTGGATGTATGACACAGCAACAACATATTATAGAAAAAATAAAAAAATCGTATTCTTTTGTTGATATAGTATTTGGGACACATACGTTATATAAATTACCTGAATTAATATATGATGTTATATCTGAAAACCATAAGGTTAAAGATGTAATTGATATTGATGGAGAAATATATGAAGACTTACCAATCAAAAGAAATAGTAAATATTCTGCAAATATTACAATAATGTATGGATGTAATAATTTTTGTAGTTATTGCATAGTTCCATATGTTAGAGGTAGAGAAAGAAGCAGAGATATAAATGATATATATTCAGAAGTAAATCAGTTAGCAAAAGAAGGATACAAAGAAATAGTATTATTAGGTCAAAATGTAAATTCATATGGAAAAGATTTAAATGATGACAATGTTACATTTGCAAACTTGTTATATAAACTAAATGAAATACAGGGAATAAAAATAATTAAATTTATTTCACCACATCCAAAAGATTTTACAGATGATGTAATTAAAGCAATAAAAGAATGTGAAAAAGTTGATAGGGTAATTCATTTGCCACTGCAATCTGGTAGTGATAATATATTAGAAGCAATGAATAGAAAATACACAAAAAAGCAATATTTGGATTTAGTAGAAAAAATTAGAAAACAAATACCAGATATAGCATTTACAACAGATATTATTGTTGGATTTCCAGGTGAAACAGAAAATGACTTTGAGGATACTTTAGATGTTGTGAAAAAAGTTGAATTTGAACAAGTGTTTATGTTTATATATTCAAGGAGAGTTGGAACTATAGCTGATAAAATGGAAAATCAAATACAAGAAGATATTAAAGTAAAAAGATTACAAGAGTTAAAAGATATAACAACAAAAATAATTGATAAGAAAAATCAGCAATATGTAGGGAATATTGAAAAGATACTAGTTGAAGGTGTCAGTAAAAACAATGAAGATATTTTGACAGGTAGAACAAAGACAAATAAAGTGATTAATTTTAAAGGAGATAAAAGCATAATAGGAAATATTGTAGATGTTAAAATTATCTCAAATCATCTTTGGTATTTAAAAGGTGAAATAATATAATGTATCATATTGATGAAAGGAGACGAATATGAAAAATAAAGTTTTGATTTTAGGAATAATATTGGTAATAGCAGTAGGAGGTTTTGTTATATATGAAATAAGCAACATATCTGAACCTGTAAATGGTTTGGATGTGGTTCCTTCTGGTTCACCAAGTAGTGTAGATACTACACCTATTAATGTAGATGATGAATTTAATCTAGCAATGAAAGATATTGAAACTGGGGAAAATATAATTGATGAAACATTTTTAGAATTATTTGAATTTGGTGATGCAACATATCTTTTAAATGTAATTACTGAATATTATTTAGATGCATGGAGGGATGAACTTAAAAACGTAAAAACAGATACAATAGAAATTGATGAAAAAGCACTTAATATAAAAAATAAGATTATAAATCAAATTGGTGGAACAACAGGAGAAGTATATTATTCTAATATAGCACAAGCTAGAATATATAGACAAGAGGTTTTAAATAGTATAGATTCGTTATATGAATATAGTTTTAAGGTTTCAAGTATAGACAAATTGAAAGAAGCAATCGGGTTTGAAGAATAAATGGAAGAAAATGTTTGTTACAGAAATATTACAATTTTTCAAAATAAGTTTAGAGTATTCTAAACTTATTTTTTTTATGATAAAATACAATACAAGAGTAATTTACATAGATTGGGGTGACAAAAACTGTGGGTGATAAATTTTTTACAAGTATATTTCCAGATATACCAGATAATTTGATTTTTGAGGATTTAAAAAATGCAAGAATTGAAAATGTTAAATACAAGAAAAAATCAAAAGTAATGGAAATGACAATGCTAATTGAAAACAGTATTGATTTAGATATGTTATCTAAATTAGAAAACTATATAATTGAATCACTAGGGTTAAAATCTGTTGATATTAAACTAAAATATATAAGTAGTGATAATATTAAAACTGTTAATGATATTGATTTTGATAATTTATTTAGATATGTAATGCAAAAGCATCCTGTAATAAAAGGGTTACTAAATAAATATGAATTATTGTTAGAAAATGACAATATTTCAATTAAACTTGATTTGAAAAGTAAAGAAATATTAGAGATAAAGAAGATTGACAAATTAATACAAGATTTAATAAATCAAAACTATGGTATAAAATCAAAGGTTAGTTTTATAGATGGTAAAATATTAGAATATGATGATGAGTTAGAAAGAAAAATAATTGATGATATAATAAAAGAAAATAGTTTAGAAATAAATAATAATGAAAAAAAGAAATCTAACAGTAGTGACGATAATGGCAAAAGTGAAAAAAGTGAAGTAAAAACAGATTTAATTTATGGTAGAGGTAATATTAAAGAAGAAAAAATTAATATTGCTGACTTAACAGTAGATAGTGGAAAAGTATGTTTAGTTGGTAATGTTTCAAATATAGATTCAAGAGAACTTAGAAATGGGAAAATATTAGTTATGTTTAATATTTATGATGGAACAAGTAGTATAACTATTAAAGCATTTTGTAAAAGTGATGAGGTAAAAAGCGTTATAAGTGCATTAAAAGATGCAAAAAGAGTTAAAGTAGGTGGAACAGCTCAATATGACCAATTTGCAAAGGAACTAGGAATACTTGCAAATAATATAATAAGTGTACCTGGCGAAAAAGGGCGAATGGATTTAGCTGAGAATAAAAGAGTAGAACTACATTTACATACAAAAATGAGTTCAATGGATGGTGTATCATCAGCATCAGATATAGTTAAAACTGCTGCTAAATGGGGACATAAAGCTGTTGCAATAACAGATCATGGTGTTGTACAGGCTTTCCCAGAAGCACATAATGCAGGTAAAAAGAATAATATTAAAATAATATATGGTGTGGAATGTTATTTAGTAAGTGATAAAACACCTAGCATATATGGAGGTAATGCTGAGAATTTAGATATAGATGATACATATATCGTATTAGATATTGAAACAACAGGATTTAGTGCAGTTAATGATAAAATAACAGAGTTTGGTATGATTAAAATTAAAAACGGAGAGATTGTAGATACATTTGAAAGCTTTGTTAATCCACAAATACCAATACCTGACAGAATAACAGAAGTAACACATATAACAGATGATATGGTAAAGGATGCACCAATAATTGACGATATTATGAAAGACGTATTAGATTTTATAGGAGATTATCCAATAGTTGCACATAATGCAAATTTTGATATGGGATTTATACGATATAATGCAAAAAATCTAGGATATGAAGTAAATAATATTGTTATCGATACACTTCAAATTTCAAGAGATTTGTATCCACATTTTATAAAACATAAACTAGGCATTATAGCAGAAAAACTAGATATAGTAGTTGAAAATGCACATAGAGCATTAGATGATGTTAAAACATTAGTTCAAGTATTTAATAAAATGGTTATTGATTTAAAAGAAAAAGGTGCTAAAACAGTAGCAGATATTGACCGTGTATTTAAAGGTGATTTTAATATTAAAAACGCAGAAAGTTTTCATGCGACTATTTTAGTTAAAAATTATACAGGACTTAAAAATTTATATAAATTAATATCCATTTCACATTTAGACTATTTTTTCAAAAAACCTAGAATACCAAAAAGTTTATATAAACAATACTGTGAAGGGTTAATGTTAGGTAGTGCTTGTGAACAAGGCGAAGTATATAAAGCAGTACTTAGAGAAAAAACAGATGCTGAAATATTAGATATTGTAAAAGATTATGATTATTTAGAAATAATGCCTGATGGTAATAATGAATTTATGATAAACCAAGGTATTGTTAAAAATAGAGAAGATTTACATGAAATAAATAGAAAAATTATTGCATTAGGAGAAAAATACAAAAAAATAATTGTTGCAACAGGTGATGTTCATTTTCTAAATCCAGAAGATGAAATATACAGACGTATATTAATGTATGGACAAGGGTTTGATGATGCAGATATTCAAGCACCACTATATTTAAAAACAACTGATGAAATGTTACAAGATTTTGAATATTTAGGTAGAGAAAAAGCATTCGAATATGTAGTAGAAAACACAAATGCAATTGCAAATATGTGTGAAGATATACAACCTGTTCCTGATGGTACATATCCACCAAGAATTGAAGGTGCTGAGCAACAAATTGAGGAAATTGCTTATGGTAAGGCAAAAGAGATATATGGTGATCCATTACCTGAAATTGTTAGTAAAAGATTAGAAAAAGAGTTAACGTCAATTATAAAAAATGGATTCTCAGTTATGTATATAATTGCCCAAAAACTAGTATGGAAATCAAATGAAGATGGATATTTGGTTGGTTCGAGAGGTTCTGTTGGTTCTTCTTTTGCAGCAACAATGACAGGTATTACAGAGGTAAATCCGCTTCCACCACACTATATTTGTCCAAAATGCAAATATTCTGATTTCAATATAGATACAACTGTTACAGCATGTGGGTTTGACTTACCTGATAAAAAGTGTCCTAATTGTGGTGAAAATTTGAAAAAAGATGGTATAGATATACCTTTTGAAACATTCCTAGGATTTGATGGAGATAAAGCACCAGATATTGACTTAAACTTTTCAGGTGATTACCAATCTAAAGCACATGCATATACAGAAGTACTATTTGGTAAAGGAAAAGTATTTAAAGCTGGAACAATTGGAACATTGGCTGATAAAACAGCATATGGGTTTGTTAAAAAATATTATGATGAAAAAAATATGTATATACCAAATGCAGAAATATCAAGAATTGTAAATGGTTGTGTTGGAGTTAAAAGAACAACAGGACAACATCCAGGTGGAATAATTGTTGTACCAGACTATAAAGAAATATATGATTTTTGTCCAATACAGCATCCAGCAGATGATAGTGGAAAAGGTGTAGTAACTACGCATTTTGACTTCCATTCTATACATGATAATTTGTTAAAACTTGATATATTAGGACATGATGATCCAACAATTATTAGAATGTTAGAAGATTTAACTGGTATAAATGCAAAAAGTATATCATTAGATGATAAAGAAACTATGTCAATATTTTTAAATACAGATGCATTAGGTGTTACACCTGAGCAAATTAATTCAACAGTAGGTAGTTTTGCTGTTCCTGAATTTGGAACAAAATTTGTAAGGCAAATGTTGATTGATACAAAACCTACTACATTTTCTGAATTAATTCGTATATCTGGACTATCACATGGTACAGATGTATGGTTAAATAATGCACAAACATTAATAGCAGAAAAAGTAGCAACATTACCTGAAACAATATGTACAAGAGATGATATTATGTTATATCTTATTCAAAAAGGTGTTGCACCTAAAATGTCATTTAAAACAATGGAAAGTGTTCGTAAAGGAAAAGGATTAACAGAAGAAATGGAACAAGCTATGAAAGAAGCAAATGTTCCAAAATGGTATATAGATTCTTGTAAAAAGATTAAATATATGTTTCCAAAGGCACATGCAGCAGCATATGTTACAATGGCATTTAGAATTGCATGGTATAAGGTTCATCGCCCTAAAGCTTTTTATACTGCATATTTTACAGTAAGAGCAGATGAGTTTGATGCAAATCTTATGGCAAGAGGTAAAGAACTTGCTAAAAGGAAAATTAAAGAATTTGAAATGCAAGGAAATAATTTATCTACAAAAGACAAAAATGTCCTTACCATTTTAGAAGTTGTAAATGAGATGTATGAAAGAGGTATAGAATTTTTACCTATAACATTAAAAGATTCTGATGCAAAAAAATTTAAGATGGAGGATGATGGTATTAGACCACCACTTAATGCACTTCCAGGGCTTGGTACAGTTGCATCTGAAAATATATATAATGCTATAAAAGAAGCTAAAACAGAGCTTACAGTCGATGATTTACGTTTAAAGGCACATATAGGAAAAGCTGTTATAGAAACTTTAGAAAAAGAAGGATGTTTAAAAGGAATGTTAAAAACAAACCAATATAGTTTGTTCTAGTAGGGAGGAAATATGGGTATAGTAAATTTTGAAAGTAAGGATTTAGAAAAAATAGTAAGAATAAGATTAAACAAAAATTATGGTCAAGAAGTCACAAATGATGAGTTAATCAAAATTCAAGAAATGATTTTTTCTAAAAGTGATATTACTGGAAGGCAAACTGATATAAACCTTGATGAAATTGATAAATTTCCTGGGCTAACAGAAACTACTATTAAAGGGTTTAATATAGATAAAGATAAAGTATCATTATTTAAAAAACAAAAAAAATTAAATAATATACATTTTGAACAATGCGAATTTGAACAAGGTTTATCACTTGATATGAAACTACAATACCTTGAGATTAATCAATGTAAAGGAATGAATGGCAAATTGTTTGAAAATCTTAAATTAGTAAGAGCACTTGTTGTGCGTTATCAAGATAATTTTGATTTGAGTAATATAAGTAATTTATCAAAAATAAAAATGCTATATATAGAAGATTGTGATAATGTACAATTAAATGATATTGATAAATTAAAAGATTTAGGAGCATTGTATTTAAAAGGTTTATCAATTGATAATTTAGATGAGTTATACAATCTAAAAAAATTAGAATATTTAAATTTAGATGGAACAGAGTTAAAACACCCTATTGATAAAAATAGATTTAAGAAACATCTTGATGTAAATAAAGAAGAGAGTAATTATCCATTAGAAAGGACTTAAAATTATTAAATGTTAAAATAGAAAGATATAGTATGTAGGAGAAAGTAGTATGGGAGACAGGTTATCTAAATTAAAGAATTTAATATATAAGATAATGCATAATGTTGAGGAGATTGCAGGATATACAGAATTTGATACTATTATAAAAGAATCTTTAGAACAAGATCCTAAAATTGCAAGAATAGATGGCGAAAAAGTTGAACAGGCTATAAAAAACCTACGAGAAAAGGGACTTTGTGAAAATAAAACAGATATGCAGTTAAGACAAGATTTTATTACTAATTTAGCAAGTAATTACAGATTTGAAGATTTAAGAATGTTTTCATTTGATTTAGATGGTGTTGTTTTGCCAGAAACAATGAATTTGAGGAGTGTATTATTTAGTAATTGTGAATTGAAAAATACTGATTCTTTAAAAGACATTGTGAGTTTAGAACAGATAAGTATTGCTGAAAAATTAGAAAATGATATTAATATTAATGATACTCAAAAGATATTTTCTAAGGAAGGTTTAAAGCAAATTACTATGGTTGAAGTTGGTAATGCTACGCAATTGTTACCAAAGGAAAGTGATAGTTTAGAAAATATATCGCTTGTAAGATGTACTAATATTGATAAATTTAATTCATTGAACTATGATAAATTGAAAAGATTAAATTTATACGGTTGTATGGTAAATGATATAGATTTTATTGATAATTTTCCAAAATTATCATATGTAAATTTGTCAGAAACAGATATTAAACCAAATAAAGAAGAACAAATTAAAAATTTTAAAATAGAAAAAAATATTTATGTGGATATTAGTTGTACAAGGCTTAGTAAAGAATTAAATCAGAAAGATGCTGGTGAGATTCATCCATATTGTAAAGGTATAACTCAATTACAAATGTGGGAAGAAGCAGGTGAGAAAAACATACCAATAAAAACTATTGATGAGCTTGAATCATTAAATGCATTTGGATATTTTCAAGGAAATAATATAAATGTTGAAATAGAAAAGGGTGATGATTTTTTTGGAAAATTTGAACCATTTATTATACATGATGGAATTATACCTAATATACATTTAGATAGTATTTCTTGTATTTCTAACGAAGATTTAGAAAAATTGAAAGAAATGGAGTTTCAAGGTAAATTTATAATTAGGGGAGATGAATATACTGAAAAAACAGAAGGGTATTCATTAGAAACAATGACTAATATAAAAGAAAGAATTGATGATATAATGGCTGAAGTAGACAAAAGTATACCACAAGATACTAATGATAGAGATATTAAAAGAATTGCAAAAGTATATTCAATGCTTGGTAAAAATATATCATATGATGATAATGGATTAATTCGTGAAAGAGGTTATGTAGAAGGTAATAGAGAAAAAGCAGTATCTTTAAAAGGAGCATTGTTTGAAGGTAAACAAATTTGTGCAGGATATGCATTAGTTTTAGAACAAACGTTAGAATGTATGGGGATAGAATGTAGTAGGGTGTCTGGCGATAATCCGAAAGTTAAAGATTCTGCACATATGTGGAATCAAGTTAAAATTGATGATCAGTGGTATAATATGGATTTAACATGGGATGCAAGCAGGTTGCAAAGAAATAAAAATACTGAATTCTTTGCAAAAGGTGAAAAAGGATTTAGTCAAGAACATAAAATTAATGAACAATGGACAAAAGAAAATAATGAAGAATTCCATGAAACACCTCATACGGAATATGAATATGATAAAACTATAATAAATTCAATATTAAAAGATGATGAAAATTTGGAATTTATTTTGAAAATAAGAAATGGAAATATTAAAAATGATTATACTGATATTGATGATAGAGATGAAGAAAAACAGCTTGCTGCATGTAGAAGGCAAGATATTGAAGACGATAGAGACAAATAATTTAAAGGGAGTGATATATTGAATATTTTTGAAATAATACCATGGCAATACATATTACTATATTTTATGTTTATAAATATTATATCATTTTTAATGTTCTTTTTTGATAAAATATTTGCTATGGCTAAAAAGAGGAGAATATCAGAAAAAGCATTATTAATTGTTTGCCTAATCGGCGGAAGTATTGGTGGAATAATAGGAATGTATAAATGTAGACATAAGATACGAAAATATAGATTTAAATTTGGGATACCAATAATAATTATTGTTCAAATATTATTAATAGTTTATTATTTGTATACGTTGTATATGTAGTATAGTATTAATATGATTTTATAAAATAAAATAGAAACAATGAGTAAAATAATATATGATAAGAAAGTAGTAGGTACTAAACTTACTACTTTTATTAATATACAAGTTATGATAAATTCTCCTGATAAACTAGATTTTAAAAGTTCAGAATTAATAACGTTTTATAAAATGTTGAAAAAGTAGTAATTAAAATTACAATATACAAACACTAGATTCTACCAACTATATTTAACAAATTTTTATAATTTGTTGAGTTTAAATCATATTTTTGCTATAATCTTTATTAGAAATATTAATATATTTATTATCCTATTATTTTTTTGAAAGGAGTATAATCATTAAGAATTGTATTAAAAAATTAAAAATCTTATAAGGAGTGAACGTTATGATTGTTTTTTTACCATTAGTACCCATAATTATAGCCATATGCTTATTAGGATTAAGTCTTGCAGACGGATTAGCTGGTTCCATGAATACGATTACAACAATTGTTTGGGTCTTAATGATAATAATAGCTGTTATATCATTTGTTATAAAAACAAAACTAGATTATCCCAAAGGCCAAAAAAAGAAAGAATTAACGTTACTTTCAATTTCTCATATATTTACATTTGGTAGTAGTTATTTATTTTTTCAGATGTTAAATCATTGTGGAAATGATTTGGGAGATTTAATAGGACTTATTTTTATTCTTCTTATTCTAGGTTCAACATGGCTATTTATGGCTACAAGTTGGTTAGCAGTATGTTTTATGACCCAGTATTATGATGACGAAGATTTTAATCGGTGCTTATTAACCACAGTAATAGTTGGAATTATATTGTTTGCCATATGCAGATGTATATCATAAGAAAAGAACAAAGATGATGAAAAGTTAAAATCATCTTTGTTCTTTTCTTTGCTAAATTATATATTAATTGTTGTTTTTATTTTACTATTATGATAAAATACATTTGTGATAAGAATATAAAGAGAGGTGATTGTAGATGGCAGTATATTGTGCAAAATGTGGTAAAGTAGTAGATTCAAGTTGTAGTAAAAGCTATTATGAATATCATGAAAGTGATATATCATATATTCAACCTGAAGATTCAAATTATAGAGGATATTGTTCATGTGGTGCAAAACTAGAGACATTGGACGATATTGATTAATAAAATTAAGGAGGAGATTTCATGAAATATATAATAAGTGGAAAAAACATTGAACTTACAGAAGCATTAAAAGATTATGCCGAGGAAAAAATAGGTAAACTTGAAAAAATATTAAGTGGTGAAATAGAAGCAATAATTACAATGAGTACAGAAAGAAATATGCAAAAAGTTGAAATTCAATTAAATGCACCAGGGGAAACATTTAGAGGAGAATTAGAAGATGCTGATATGTATGCTGCTATAGATAAATTAGTAGATGTTTTACAAGGACAAATAAGAAAAAGCAAAGACAAAAAAGACAAAATGATTAAAAATGAAACAATTAGAGAAAAAGAAGCTATTTCTAATATTGAGAAAAGTGTTGAAAAAGGTCAAATTGTAAAATATGAAACATATTCTTTAAAACCAATTGGAATTGAAGATGCAAAAATTATTTTAGAAGGTACAAAAGATGTATTCTTCACTTTTGTAAATATTGATACAAATAAAGTAAATATTATATTTAGAACAAAAGATGGTAATTTTGGAATTGTTGAACCAAATGTATAGTAAACATGTAAATAGCATAAAGTAAGACTTTGTGCTATTTTGCTA
>CAZFOR010000014.1:0-22253 GCA_964520895.1 uncultured Eubacteriales bacterium
ATAATACTAACAGGAGCAGTAATAATGAGTATAACAGGAGAAGATAGTACAATAGAAAAATCAAAAGAAGCAGTATTTAAAAGTGATTTAACAAATTATAGGGATGAGTATACAAGAAAAGAAATGGAAAAGCAATTAGAAGCAGGAGGAACATTAGATAAAAGTGTACTAAATAATAAAACAGGAGACTACTTAAAAGCAGAAGGATATATATCAAGTTTAACAGAAAAATATATAGGAAAATTAGGAACAACAGCAGAAGGGAAATTAGTATATAAAGATATAACAAATGAAGAAGAATTTGGATGGGCAGCAGAGTTAAACATGGCAGATTTAAGTGGAGTATTAGCAGGGAAAGTAGAAGTAGGGCAATATATCAAATATACACCAGGAGCAGGAACACATGTAGCAAATAAGGAACAAACAGGACATAGTGCTGACCAAACATTTACATCAGTTGCAACAGAAGAAGATTGGAGAGTATTATCAGTAAAAGGAGCAGAAGTAACAATAGTAAGACAAGACCCAATTTATCCAACTGAAAATAGTAATGGATTAACACTGTATGGACAAACAGGATATGATAATGCGGTACAAGAATTAAACAATATATGTGGAATATATAAAGATAATAAATATGCAAAAGAAGCAAGAAGTATAACAGTAGAAGATGTAAATGGAGTAACAGGATATAGTAGTAGTGATATGGCAGCATATGGAGGAGGAAGTAGTAATGACGGAGGATATGGATATACAGGTGTACCAGAATATGGAGATGGAGTAACAGAATACACAAGTGACCATTACAGTTACGCAGGAACAAGTACAAGTAAGCAATTAAAAACAACAGATGAAGAATACAAGATGTTATTTAAAAACAAAGCAAATAGTAGTAATATAAGTTACTGGGTTGCGTCTCGCTGCGTCTTTGTTAATATATTCGAAGCGCGCTTCGGTGTGCGCAATGTGGTCAGTAGTAGCGTGTACACTTGCTATTTGTACTATTCCAACAGCATTGAGCGTGGCTACGTTGTGGGTGTGCGTCCAGTAGTTGTATTAAAATCGAATGTCCGAGTAAGTGGGTCAGGAACGAGCACAGAGCCATATACAATAACCGAAAATTGATGTAGACTCAAAAACACGGAGTAAGAGTTAATTTTAAGTGGTTTTTACCACATTTATGAGATGATATCTTAAAAAGGTAAAAATTAGCAAACTGTAATAATAGGTAAATAGATAGTTTAAGCACAGATTTTGATATTTCAAGGTTTGTGTTTTTTTAGATATAATACAATACATAAAATTTATTTAAATATCTTGACAAATAGTAGTTTTGGTAGTAATATAGATACATATTAAAACAATGATAAAGAACTGTATATTAAATCATTACTTTTAGAGAGAAGGTATAATAGCTGAAAATACTTTTAGGTAAGTTAATATATGGAACATCTTTTGAGTTTACTTATGAAAAGTAAGTACGTATAACTTGCGTTAAAAGTATATGAGGTAAATAGATAAAAGTTCTATTTATAAAATTGGGTGGCACCACGAATTGATAATCGTCCCTAGTACAGATATTTGTACTAGGGTTATTTTTTTTGAAAGGGGAAGTATTTATGGAAACAGAATTATTAGAAGGAATGAAAAGAAGTTGTATGTGTGGACAGGTTGGACTAAATGACTTAGACAAACAAGTGACACTAATGGGATGGGTTCAAACTAGAAGGGATATGGGAGGAATTATCTTTATTGATTTAAGAGATAGAAGTGGTATTGTACAAATAGTATTTAACAATTCTATATCACCTGAATTAATGAAAAAAGCAGAAAGTTTAAGAAGTGAATATGTAATTGCAATTAAAGGTAAAGTTATAAAAAGAGATGAAGAAGCAATTAATAAAAATATTGATACAGGATTTATTGAGGTTATTGTATCTGAACTTAAAATATTAAGTAAATCAGAAGCATTACCATTCCAAATTGATGAGAATAGTAATGTAAATGAATTAACTAGATTAAAATATAGATATTTAGATTTAAGAAGAACAGAAATGAAAGATAAATTAATAATGAGACATAAAGTAGTAAAAATAGCAAGAGACTATTTTGATGAAAATGGATTTATTGATTTAGAAACACCAATACTTAATAAATCAACACCAGAAGGTGCAAGAGATTATCTAGTACCAAGTCGTGTTATACCTGGAACATTTTTTGCATTACCACAATCACCACAATTATTTAAACAATTATTAATGGTATCAGGATTTGATAGATATATACAAATTGCTAAATGTTTTAGAGATGAAGATTTAAGAGCAGATAGACAACCTGAATTTACACAAATAGATTTAGAAATGTCTTTTATAGATGAAAATGAAATTATGGAATTAAATGAAGGATATATTAAAAGAGTATTTAAAGAAATATTAAATGTAGATGTACAAACACCATTTATTAAAATGCCATACAAGGAAGCAATGGATAGATATGGTTCAGATAAACCAGATATTAGATTTGGTATGGAATTAGTAGATTTATCAGATATTGTTAAAGATTGTGGGTTTAAAGTATTTACAGATGCAGTAAATAATGGTGGTAGTGTAAGAGCTATTAATGCAAAAGGATGTGGCACTAAATTTAGTAGAAGAGATATTGATTCATTAGGTGAATTTGCTAAAATATATAGAGCAAAAGGTATGGCGTGGATTTCATTAGAAAATGGTGAAATAAAATCAGCTATAACTAAATTTTTAACTGAGCAAGAAGTTGATAATATATTAAAAGCAGTAAATGCAGAAGATGGAGATTTAATACTATTTGCAGCAGATGTAAATGATATAGTATATGATGTATTAGGAAACTTAAGATTAGAAGTAGCAAGAAGATTAGATATACTTAAAAAAGATGATTTCAAATTTTTATGGGTAACTGAGTTCCCACAATTTGAATATAGTGAAGAAGAGAAAAGACTAGTTGCAAAACACCATCCATTTACAATGCCAATGGAAGAAGATCTTGAATTATTAGATACTAACCCAGCAGCTGTAAGGGCAAAAGCATACGATATAGTATTAAATGGAGTTGAGCTTGGTGGAGGAAGTTTACGTATATATAATTCTGAGTTGCAACAAAAAATGTTTACATTACTTGGAATAAGTGAAGATGTAGCATATGAAAGATTTGGATTTTTATTAAATGCATTTAAGTATGGTGTACCACCACATGGAGGTATGGCTTATGGTTTAGATAGATTATGTATGTTAATGTCAGGAGCAGATAGTATAAGAGATGTTATTGCATTCCCAAAAGTACAAAATTCTTCTTGTCCATTAACAGATGCACCTACAGCAGTTGATTACAAACAATTAAGAGATTTAAAAATTAAATCAACAGTAGATAATAATAAACAAGCATAGTTATTTTATAAAAGCAAATGAAGAATTGTGTATTTCTTCATTTGTTTTCAAGTATATACAAATAAGCTAAAATAATTGTTAGGAGAATATATGGAAAAAAACAATATTAATACAAGAGAGATTGTATTGAAAATTTTATATAAAATTAATAAAGAAAAAGCATATTCAAATTTAGTGTTAGATAATGAGATTAAAAAATACAATTTAGATAATAGAGATATAAACTTCATAACACAAATAGTATATGGTACAGTTACTTATCTAATTACTATAGACCATGTTATATCAATTCATTCTAACATTAAAATAAATAAAATATCTGATTGGGTACTTAATATACTTAGAATGAGTGTATATCAGATTATATATTTAGATAAAATACCTAAATCAGCTATTGTAAATGAAGGTGTGAATTTGTCTAAAAAATATGGTCATAAAGCAGTATCAGGTTTTGTAAATGCTGTTTTGAAAAGTATTAATGAAGATGAGTTAGATAGTTTAAAGTTTGAAAATAAAACTGATGAGATTAGTATTAAAACATCACATGAAAAATGGTTTGTTAATAATCTTGTTAAAGAATATGGGCTAGAGCAAGCTAAACAAATATGTGAAGCAAATAACAAAATACCACCAATATATATTAGAATAAATACACTTAAAATATCATTTGAAGATTTTTGTAAATTATTAGATAAGGATAATATTTTATATAAAAAAGCATTTGTTCCTAATACAATAAAATTAACTAAATTACATAATGTAGAGAAAAATGAATTGTTTAAAAAAGGCTATTTTACTATTCAAGATAATGCAGCAAGTTTAGCATCATATGTTTTAGGACCACAAGAAAATGACAATGTATTGGATTTATGTAGTAGTCCAGGTGGCAAAACAACACATATAGCAGAGATGATGAATAACAAAGGTAAAATTATTGGTTGTGATATATATGAAAATAGACTTAATTTAGTAATTCAAAATGCTAATAGGTTAGGCATAAATATAATTGAAACTAAAATAAATGATGGAACAAAGCTAAATAATGAATTTGTTGATAAATTTGATAAAGTTTTAGTTGATGCACCATGTTCAGGACTTGGGGTTATTAGAAGGAAAGTAGATATTAAATATCAAAAAACAGAAAGTGATTTGTTAGAAATACAAAAAATACAATATGATATTTTAAGTAATTCTGCTAAATATGTAAAGTTAAATGGATATATTGTATATAGTACTTGTACAATATTAGAAGAAGAAAACGAAAAAACTGTTGAGAGATTTTTAAAAGAAAATACTAATTTTGAAATAGTAGATATTTCAAAAATGATACCAAATAATCAAGCAAATGGAAAATATATTAAAACATTACCAAATATTAATGATTTAGATGGGTTCTTTATTGCAAAATTAAAAAGAATTAATTAATATTAGATTTATAAAAAAGAGAAATTATACAAAAATATATTTTCTCTTTTCTTTTACATATATAACTGTTTATGAATTATCTCTGTATCTGTCGTTATCTTGTGAAACATAAGAAAATACTAGTATAGCTACAATTATAGCGGCTAATGCAACGATTAATAATGTTACTGATGTTTTAGACATTGTCATACCTAAGAAATTTACATTATCATCTGTATAAGCAACTCTTTGAGTTGAGTATGTTCCATCTCTAATAACATCTGGGTTTGTTGCAGTATTAGTATCATTATTAGTATTTGCTGTATTACTATTAGCACCATTACCAGTTGTTGTACCAGTCATAGTATCACCAGTCATCGTGTTATTTCTATCAGTTGTATTACCACTATTAGTAGCACCGTTAGTATCAGTATTATTATCAATACCTGACCTTATATCACTACCTAAGTTGTTAACTCCATTTGAAACACCACTACCTATATCACTAACTGTTGATGAGATACCTGTCCCGATATCACTAACACCGTTTTTTATATCATTACCAATATTTCTAGCACCATTTTCTACATCATTAACTCCTTGAGACATTGCATTTGTTGCATAAGTTAATGAAAAAACAGAAATAATCATAAGAGATATAATTGTTAAAATAAATAATTTTATTTTTTTCATAATAACCTCCTAAAGTTATTTTACAATAATATTTTTTACATATTAAAAAAATATATACACAATATATAAATATACAAAATATACAAATTAAAAAAATTTATAAAAAAAATTTATAAAAAATATTAAAAAAAATAATAATATAAGATATAATTAAAAAGAAAAAATATATAAATAGTGAAGCAAAGTTATAATTGAAAGAGGTGGAAAAAATGATTGATTTACATACACATACAAGTTATTCAGATGGAACATATACTGTTAAACAGTTATTAGAAGAAGCTCAAAAAGCTGGTATATCTATTTTATCAATAACAGACCATAATACTGTAAATGCATATAAAGAAATGGCAAAGAATGATTATACAGATTTATTTACAGGTAAAATAGTTACAGGTGCAGAGTTTGAGGTAATGTTTGATGGTGCTAAAATAGAATTATTAGGATTTGACTTTGATTATAATAAAATTGATGAATGGATGAATGATGAATATGATGCAAATATAATGAAAGCAAATTTGAATAATGAATTTGAACTAATGGTAAATGCATGTAAAAAAAATAATGTTAAAATTGATGATATACAATATGAGGCATCAATGGGTTGGCCAATAAATCATATATTTAAGTCATTAAAAAAATATGAAGAAAACAGAAAATTATTTAATGAGCAACAATGGAGTGATAAAACTACATTTTTTAGAAACTGTACATGTAATAAAAATTTTCCAGTATATATTGATTTTACTGGCTGTGTACCCGATGCAAAAAGTATAAGTGATAGGATTAGAGACGCTGGTGGGAAAGTGTTTTTACCACATTTATTTTTGTTTCCAGTTAATGAATATATTGCATATTTAGATATGTTAAGACAAGAAAATATTATTGATGGTATTGAAGTATATCATTGTAGTTTTTCAGATGAACAAACTAATATATTAAAAGATTATTGTAATAAATATAATTTGTTAATGTCTGGTGGTACCGATTTTCATGGCCATAGAAAACCAGATAGAAAAATAGGAGTTGGATATGGTAATTTAAATATTAATGAAAAATTAGTAGAAAATTGGATTTAGATATATTATTAATTGTTTTTAAATAACAAAAGTGATAAAATATTGATATAAATAAAATTCATATATACATAAAAAAATAAAGAAAGAAGGAATAAAGCGTGGAAAAATCAAAAGTATATTTTACAAAAGAAATTACACCAGAAAGCTTAATTAAGATTTATGAAAGTTTAGGACAAGAATTAAAAGGCAAAGTAGCTGTTAAAATATCAACTGGTGAACCAGGAGGACATAATTTTTTATCTCCAAATTTAATAAAAGATTTAGTTAATAAATTGGATGGAACTATTGTTGAATGTTGTACAGCATATAGAGGAAATAGATTTGAGGTTGAAGACCACTGGAAAGCAATACAAGATCATGGGTTTAAGGATATTGCACCATGTGATATTATGGACGAAGACGGTGATATTGAGTTGCATTTTGAAGGTGGAAAACATTTAAAGGGAATTAATTATGTTGGTTCACATTTAATGAATTATGATTCAATGCTTATGTTGTCACATTTTAAAGGACATCAAATGGGAGGATTTGGTGGAGCATTAAAAAATATGTCAATAGGTGTTGCATCTAGAAATGGTAAAGCATGGATACATTCAGTTGGAATTACAAATAATCCAGATGAAATGTGGGAACATATTAATAATCAAGATGGATTCTTAGAAAGTATGGCAGAAGCTGATAAAGCAGTAATAACATATTTTGAGCCACAAAATATGGCATATATAAATATCGCAAATAAGATTTCAATAGATTGTGATTGTGATTCGAATCCAGCTGAGCCTGAAATGAAAGATATAGGTATATTTGCTTCAATTGACCCTGTTGCGTTAGATAAGTGTTGCTATGATGCTATTATTAGTTCAAATGACCCAGGTAAGGAGTCATTAATAAATAGAATGAAAGAAAGAAATGCATCACACATATTAGAAGCTGCAAATGAACTTGGTATAGGTAGTATAGAATATGAAATAATAAATATCGATTAATATAATAAGATAAAAAATTAACTAGTATGCAAATGAAAAAAAGATAAGTAATATAATAATTAACAAAAGAAAAGGTAGGATAATTAATGGGAATAATAAAAAAGATTGACAAGGTGTTTTTAATTAGTTTAATACTTGCAATAATATCATGTTTTTTTGTACCAATCAGTAAACAATATTTGAGTTATTTTGATTTTAAAACATTAATAACCTTGTTTTTAATGATGACAATTATAGGTGGATTTAGAAATATTAAGTTATTTGAAATATTGTCAGATAGAATTGTAAGAAGATTTGAAAATACAAAAGTTATTATCATATTCCTTGTTATGATAACATTTGTAGGAGATATGATTTTAGCAAATGATATGAGCTTAATCACTTTTATACCATTAACCTTTGCAATATTTAAAGGTACTAAGCAAGAGAGATATGTAATTTTTACTGTAATAATGCAAGTAATAGCAGCTGATTTAGGAGGTATGATAACTCCTTTTGGAAATCCGCAAAACTTATATGCATATTCTAGATATAATTTAATGCCAATAGAATTCTTTGAGATAATGATAATTCCATTTAGTATAGCATTAGTTCTTCTTGTAATAATAATATCATGTATTCCAAAAGAAAAAATGATATTAGAAAAACCAAAAGAAACGAAAATAGATAAAATTAGATCTACTATATACATAGTTCTTTTTATAAGTGTTGTATTAATGATATTTAGAATAATACCAATTTGGATAGAGTTTTTAATTATAATGCCAATAATGTTAATAACAGATAAAAAAGCGTTCTTAAAAGTTGATTATATATTATTACTAACATTTAGTATGTTTTTTATTTTTTCTGGTAATATTGCTAGATTAGATGTAGTAAATTCATTTATAACAAATTTTTTTGTTGGTAATGAATTAGAAATAGGAATAGGAATATGTCAATTTATGAGTAATGTGCCAACGACAATATTACTTTCAAATTTTACTCAAAATTACAGTGCACTTTTAATAGCTGTAAATATAGGAAGTTTAGGTACTCTTGTTGCATCAATGGCTAGTTTAATAGCATATAGAATGTTTACAGCTGAGTTTAAAAATAAATCAATGAAATACCTTAAGATATTTACAATAACGAATGTGGTGTTTTTAATAGTGCTATATGTATGTATGAAAATTTTACATCTAGGATAGTATGATACGTTAAAGTCGAATAAAAAGTGAAGTAATATTTGAATAACATAAGAAAGTTTTATAAATGGTAATATTGTTATAGGCTATGTTATAGCATATATAGATAATGAATATATTACTTTTAAATTATTAAATAAACAGTACAAATATATGTATGAGAAGATTATATATATTTATGTAATATAATATATATAGAATTAAATCCAAGGTATTAAATCAAAATTAATATCTTGGATTATTTTATATTATAAAAGTACAACTTTTTTGATTTTTAATTGTATAATATGTGTAGTAAATAAATATTAAAAAAGGAGGTAATGAGTTGGAGATAAATAAAACAGACAAACAGCTGTATCAAGAATATTTGAATAACAATATGGATGCATTTAAAGAATTAGTTTTAAGGCATAAGAATAATATAATCTATTTTATATCAAGATATACTAAAAATATAGATGTTGCAGAAGATATTTCGCAAGATGTATTTATATATTTATTATTAAATAAAAACACATATAATCAAAAATTTTCTTTGAAAACATATTTATATACAATTGCTAAAACAAGAGCGATAAATTATTTGAAAAAGGAAAGAAAAGTTATTAATATACAGGAATACGACAGCTTATATATCGAAGATAAAGAATTAGAAGATATTGTGTTTAAAAAAGATGAGCAAAAGTATTTAAGGAATGTAATAAATAAAATGAAACTTGATTATCAGACAGTGATTTATTTAGCTGATTTTGAGAAGTTATCATATAAAGAAATATCAAAGGTTATGAATAAAACAAATGGACAGATAAAAACATTGATATATAATGCAAGACAGAAGTTAAAAGAATTATTAGAAAAGGAGGGATTTGTATATGAAAAGCAATGAGGAGTATCTGAAAGAGATTTTTGAAAAGTATAATAGCATTAAGACAACAAGAGATAAATCATCATTTTATAAAGATAAAATAAATAAAGGCATACAAAATAAATTACTAAAAACAGCAGCTGTAGCTATACTTTGCTTAACTTCTACAATAGGAATAGTATATGCTGGTATACAGACATATAATAAAATATGGAAAGAACCACAAAGATACAAACTTTCTGAGGAAAGAGAGATAACTAGCCAAGATATCGAAAAATCTTTAACTAAAGATGAGGCGATTAAAATAGCACAAAATATTACAAATAGTTTAGGAAAAACTTTTGGTAATGTAATAAGGGCAGAATTAATTAAAAACATATCAATGAATAAAATGGATTGGTATATTGGGACAGATAATAATATAAGTATAAGTATAAATTCTGAAACAGGAAAATTACATTCTATATCAGATTGGGGAATAGATGATACTAAAATACCGTCAACAGTAACTAGAAAAGAAGCGGAAAGTATTGCAAAAGAAATATATTTACAATTAGGATATATAGAAAGTGAATATGAATTAGCTGAATTATTACAAAATTCGATATCAGATAATACAAATTTATGGAGAGCTGATTTTACAAAAAAATATGGTGATGTATATAATTATTATCAAAATATAAGAATAACTTTTATACCGGAAGTTAAACAACTAACAATACTAACAATATTTGATTATGATTATGAAGATAATCCAATTGTAATATCAAAAGAACAAGCAATTGATATTGCAAAAGACAAAGCGTTACAATTGGGGAAAGTTGAAGAAAAAATTAAGAGTGTTAAAACTACTTTATCTATTGAGAAAATGAATGCATTTATTTATTCTATTCAAAAATATAATCAAGAAGTTAGTGAAAGACCTAATAATACTAACACACAAAGTACAGATGATGTTATAAGATATAGAACAGAAGATATTGTAAGAAAAGTGTGGGTAGTAGAAATAGAATATTATAGTGACTTTGCAGATGTAGATAAATATTATGTTGATGTAACAACAGGTGAAATTATAGGTGGAGATTCAACAGGATAAAATAAACTAAAAATTCCATTCATAAAGGTTTAATTATGAATGGAATTTATTTTTTTACTATTTTAATTCTACGATTGTTACTCCAGTTTGACCTTCAGAATAATTACCTAATCTAAAAGAAGATACATGTTTATTTGTCTTTAAATACTTGTGAATACCATCTTTTAATTTACCAGTACCGTTTACCATGTATTATTGTAATCATTCCTATTTTGGATAAATATGCGTCATCTAGATACTTATCTATTTCATATATAGCCTCATCAATAGTTTTTCCAATTACATTAATAGATGAATTAATATTTTTTGATTTGTTTTCAATATCAAATTTAATTATATTTTTCTTTTTTTCTTGTTGTTTGTTAGGTTCCATAATTTTTATTTTATCAGCAGATAAAGTAGTTTTTATAACACCTATTTGTACTAATATATTATTTTCATCATTAATATTAAGAACTGAAGCCATTTTATCAAGTGAAGGGATATATACAAGTTGTCCAACAGATAAATCATCAATTGTAGTATTTAATTTTGCATTTAAATCTTTAGATTTTTTTGTTTGAGATAATTTATCAATTTTCTTATTAAGCTTTTCGTTAATACTAGTTTTACTGTTTTGTATTTGAATAGTATCTTTTTTCTTTAATTCATAAATATCGCTAATTATTTTATTTATTTCTTGCTTAGCGTCAAGTACCATTGATTTAGCTTCATTAGTTGCATGTTGTAAAATATTATCTTTTTGTGTTATCAGTTTTTCTTTTTCCTTTTCAATTTGCTCTCTTTCTAAACGTATTTTAGAATATTCACTTTGAGTATTTTTCTTTAATTTTTCGATTTCATCTTTTTCTTTATTTAATTTAGCAAGTATTTCTTCAAAATCAACATTGTTTTTAGCAATATATTTACTAGAAGTTTCTATTATATCTTTATCTAATCCCAATTTTTGAGATATAGCAAAAGCATTACTTTTACCAGGTATACCAATAATTAATTTGTATGTTGGTTTTAAAGTTTTTAAATCAAACTGTGTACATGCATTTAATATATTAGGTTTAGACATAGCATATGTTTTAAGTTCGCTATAATGTGTTGTACATAATGTAATTGAGTTTTTAGTATTAAGATATTCTAATATACCAATTGCAAGTGCAGCACCTTCTACTGGGTCAGTTCCAGAACCTAATTCATCGATTATTATTAATGAATTATCTTTAACTTTATTTGTAATATCAATAATATTTGTCATATGTGAAGAAAAAGTACTTAGATTTTGTTCAATACTTTGTTCATCACCTATATCTGTAAAAATATTATTAAAGACAGATATATTAGAACCTGATCTAGCAGGTATATGCATACCATATTGTGTCATTAAAGTAAGAAGTCCTATAATTTTTAATGTTACAGTTTTTCCACCTGTATTTGGACCTGTTATAATCATACAATTATATTTATTATTTATTTCAACATTAATTGGTACAACAGTTTCTTTTGGTATTAAAGGATGTCTTGCATCAATTAAATTAATATATTTCTCATTATTTAATATAGGTTCATACATATTATTATCTAAACTATATTTAGATTTAGCTTGCATAAAATCAAGTATTCCTAATATATTTAAATTGTTTGATATATTATCAGAAATTTTTTGTATTTCTAATGTATATTCATAACATATTTTTTCAATTTCAATAGTTTCATCATTTTTCAATTTAGAAATATTATTATTCATTTCAACTATATTATTAGGCTCAATAAATAGGGTGGAGCCAGATGCAGAAGTATCATGAACTATACCAGATATATTTGATTTATATTCTTGTTTTACAGGAATTACAAATCTATTATTTCTAATAGTTATAACAGTATCTTGTAAATACTTTAAATAAGTAGGTGATGAAACATAATTTTGAAGAGTATCTTTTACTTTGTTTTCAAGCTGCAAAATACTTTTTCGTATATTATATAGCTCTGTACTAGCTTTATCATTTATAGTTTGTTCATCATAGATATTATCTAAAATTAGATTTTCAATTCTAGAATTTGAATATATATTTTCAAAGTATCTAATAATTAAATCAAACTCTTCTAAGTTAAGAGTAGGGGAGCTAGATATGTATTGCTTTATTTCACGAGAAACTTTAAGTACATGTGCAATATCTAACAATTCTTTAAAATTAAGTATTCCATCAATATTTGCTTTTTTCAAGCATGGTTTTATATCATTAATTTCAGTGATAGGAATATTTCCTAATTTTAATATAAGGTCTTGTGTTTGTGTTACCATAGTTAATCTTTTTTGCACTTCATCAATATTTGTAGAAATTTTTGTATCAAAACAGATTGCTCTACCTAAATAGGTACAGCAATACTGTGATAATCTATCAATTATTTTATTAAATTCTAATGTGCTTAGTACTTTACTATTCATTATTTCCACCTTATATTCTAAGTATACCGCCTAATACTTTATTTAATCTATATTTTTCTTCTTTTTCTGACGAGTCATTATATCCACCACTAATTACTACTAAATCACCTTTTTCTATTAATCCTAAATCTATACATTTTTGTATTCCTACATCAACAGCATCATCTAATGAGTATATACCAGGAATATGTATAGGTGTAACTCCCCAAGATAAAGATAATTGATTATATGCTGTTTCATCAGGAGTTATAGCATATATAGGTATTTGAGGTCTAAATCTAGATAATATTCTAGCTGTTTCACCAGATAGGGTAAAGGCAAGTATTGCTTTTGTATCTAAATGCATTGCAGTTAAGCATGATGCATAATTTATAATTTCTTTATCATTTTTACCTATTTCTTCAACTCTATGATTAAAATCATCCCAATATGGTATTTTATTTTCAATAGCTAAACAAATATCAACCATTGTTGTAACACACTGGCAAGGGTGTTTACCAACAGCACTTTCACCAGATAGCATTATGCTACTAGTTCCATCATATATTGCATTTGCAACATCACTAACTTCTGCTCTTGTTGGTCTTGGGTTAGTAATCATTGATTCTAACATTTGTGTTGCAGTAATTACTGGTTTACCTGACATATAGCATTTTTTAATAAGTGATTTTTGTATAATAGGGATTTGTTCCATTGGCATTTCAACACCTAAATCACCACGAGCTACCATTATACCATCAGCTATTTTTAATATTTCATCAAAATTATCTAAACCTTCTTTATTTTCAATTTTAGCTATAACTTTAATATGTGTAGCATTATGTTCTTGTAATATGTTTTTTATTTGAAGTATATCATCTGGTCTTCTAACAAAAGAAGCAGCAATAAAATCAAAGTTGTTTTCTATTCCAAATAATATATCATCAATATCTCTAGTTGTTAAGCTAGGTAAATGTAATCTTACGTTAGGAACATTTATACTTTTGTTATTTGAGATTATACCATCGTTTTGTATTTTACAATATATATCTTTATCTTTTATATCTGTTACAGTAAGCTCAATTAACCCATCATCAAATAAAAGAGTATCACCAATATGTAAATCATTATATAATTCTTTATAGTTTACACTTGCTTTTGTATTATCACCAACAATATCTTGATTAACAATAACAAAAGTATCATTTTGTTTTAATTCACTTGGCTGATTAAAAAGTCCTAATCTGATTTCAGGACCTTTTGTATCAAGCATTGTAGCTATTGGCATATTAAGTTCATTTCTTACTTGTTTTATCATATCTAATTTATGTTTATGTTCGTCATGTGTGCTATGTGAAAAATTAAATCTTGCAACATTCATTCCAGATAATACTAATTGTTTTAATACTTCAATATCATCATTTGCAGGACCTAATGTACATACTATTTTAGTTTTTCTCAAAATAATCGCCTCCATATATTTATTATTTTCCTACTAGAATTCTATATCAAATATGCTAGTTTGTCAATTTCTTTATTCAAATAAATGGTATATATTATTGATTTTTAAATTGTTTAGAAAAATTTACCAATAGTATTTACTTTTAATATTGCAAATGGTAAAATATAACATATTAAATTCTTATACATTCGTATAAAATTTCCTAATCGATTTAAATTTCATATATTGCTAATCTTTTTTGAAGGGAGGTGATGCTATGAACAGGAACACCATGATTTTGTTCCTTGTGCTAATTGCACTACTAATTTTTTTCATCAAGTATTAGTACATAGGAAAAACGTTAAAAAAGAGTGGCGGCTACCACTCTTTTTTATTTGTTTTATTCTTTGAACAAAAACAGCATGATTTATGTATATATAATACTATTGTTATTTTAAATTGTCAATAGATTTTATATAAAAAGACAATTATAATAGAAAAATTTACCAATAGTATTTACTTTTAATATTATAAATGGTAAAATATAACATATTAAATTCTTATACATTCGTATAAATTTTCCTAATCGATTTAAATTTCATATATTGCTAATCTTTTTTGAAGGGAGGTGATAGTATGAACAAAAATTGTTTGTTTTTGGTTCTAGTATTAATTACATTATTAATATTTTTCATCAAATATTAATACATAGGACAAACGAAAAAAAAGAGTGGCTGCAACCACTCTTTTTTTAATTTCGTTCTTTGAACAAAAATAGTTTGTTATGAATATATAATACTATTGTTATTTTAAATTGTCAATAGATTTTTTTAAAAAATATAAGTATTATAGAAAAATTTACAATCATGTTTAGCTATCAACTGTATTGTTAATAATCTTTATAAATATAAGCACATGGGATAAACGTACTTATATAATATTATATTATGTCTAATTATAAATATATTCGAAATTTGATGAAAAACATATATAAGCCTACCACCATATGAAATTCATTTAATATAATAAAAAGATAGGGAAGAACTAATAGTATTAATTCTTCCCATTTTATATTGTTTTATTTAGTTATATCCATTTAATTAATCCTAAATCATATTTGTTAATTAACATATCATGTTTTGGTACAACTCTGAATGTATAACCATATTCACCACCATTTAATAATTTTATTTGAGCAGTACATGTATAACTATCTTTTCCTATTTCAGATATTTCCATAGGTGTAACTTCAATATTTTCTAATGTTCCATTTTCGTTAATTCTTGCAAAATATACTTCAACAGATAAATCAGTAATTGGTATAATAGGTGATTTAACTATACAAGACACATCAATGTTATTTCCAGCATCAACATTAGCATTTTCTAAATTTGATGATTGAGATATAACAACACTGTCCCAGTTTTTAATTATTTGTTGTTTCCATTCATAAAAATTAAGAACGTCTTCACTTTGCATATATAGCTCATTAGTTGTAGCTGCAATTTGTGGTACATATAGTTTATTTGTATAATCAATTAACATTCTTTGAGTACTATATTCGTGTCCACAAGAAGAGATAGAGTTTTTCATAATTTTAACCCAATTTGTAGGAACATTGTTTTCATCTCTGTCGAAGAATGTAGGGATAATTTCTTCTTCTAAAATATCATACATACTTTGACTATCTGCATCATCTTGTGCTTCAAATGTTTTGTATGTAGAAGTATTACCAATTGCCCAACCATTTTTTCCGTTATATCCTTCAAACCACCAACCATCTAATATGCTAAAATTAATAACACCATTTACAGCAGCTTTTTCACCACTTGTTCCACTAGCTTCTAATGGTCGTCTAGGATTATTTAACCATACATCACAACCACTAATTAAGTATCTAGCTATTTTCATATTATAGTTTTCAAGGAAAATAATTTTACCTTTAAATTGTGGTTTTGTAGATAATTCTATAATTTGTTTAATTAAATCTTGACCTTGTTTATCAGCAGGGTGTGCCTTACCAGCAAATACTAATATAATTGGTTTTTCTGGATTATTTAATAATGAGCAAATTTCTTCTGTATTTCTAAAGATTAAATTAGCCCTTTTATATGTAGCAAATCTTCTGGCGAAACCAATTATTAAAGAATTAGGATCAATAGATTTTTCTATTTCTTTAATTTCATCATTGGGGTAATTATTTCTTTCCATTTGTGTTCTAAGATTTTGTTTCATAAGTTCTATTAATTTTAGTTTTTGTACATTATGTGTATTCCATAATTCAGAATCTGGAATATCATGTATATTGTTCCATGTTTCAGGTATATGTATTTTTTCTTGCCAAAATGGTTCTAAATATTTATTATATAATTCCTTTAATCTAGGTTGTAACCATGTACAAGTGTGTATTCCATTAGTAACATGTGTTATTGCTAGTTCAGAATGTGAAAGTGTTGGCCAAATATCACCAAATAAATCTTTTGTAACAGACTCATGTAGTTTACTTACACCATTTCTTTTACCAGCTAATTTAAATCCAAGTACACCCATATTATATCCTTGATTATATGCAGGTGCAGGTTTTAAAGCTAAATCTATAAATTCTTTTTTACCAATTCCTAAAAGTCCCCAATAATTTGAGAAATATTTTTCAACTAAATCAAAATTAAAAATATCATTTCCAGCAGGAATAGGTGTATGTGTTGTAAATATCAGTTTAGAATAAACTAATTCTTTTGCAACATTAAAAGATACATGTTGGTCATGCATAATATTTTTAATTAATTCTAATCCAGCAAAAGAACAATGACCTTCGTTCATATGATAAACAGTAGGGTTTATGTTTAATTTCTTTAATGCATTTATTCCACCAATACCTAAAATTATTTCTTGCTTAATTCTAGTTTCATGATCACCACCATATAATCTTTGTGTAAGGATTCTATCTTCTTCAATATTTTTGTCTATATCACTATCTAATAAATATAGTGATATTCTACCAACATTTATTTTCCATATTTTTAAATATAGTTTTCTATCTAAAAATGGTATATCAAATATAACATCTTTGTTATCTTCATCTTTTAATGGAAGAATAGGTAGATCATCAATATCAATTTGTACAGGTGTATATAGCTGAGATGCATCATTATTTATATATTGATCAGAATACCCTTGTTTATATAATAGTCCAATAGCAACAAAAGGTAATCCTAAATCACTAGCAGATTTACAATGATCACCAGATAAAATTCCAAGCCCACCAGAATAGATAGGTAGAGTTTCATCTAAACCATATTCTGCTGAGAAATATGCAATTATATTATCTTTGTAATGTGGGTAATTTTCTAGAAACCAAGTATTATTGTTGTTCATATATCCATCAAAATAGCTTACTATTGTATCATACTTGTTTAAAAATTCTGGATCAACAGCCTTTAAATTTAGTTTGTCTTGGTTTGCATGTTTTAAAAATTTGATAGGGTTTTTATTTACTTTTTCCCATAGTTCTATATCAATATCCTCAAATAATTTTAAACAATTTATATTCCAAGTCCACCAAACATTGTTAGCTATATCATTTAATTTTGAAATACTTTCAGGTAATTGTGGTTTAACAGTTATTTTACCAAATAAATACACGATTACTTCCTCCTTTGTAAATTAATTTAATCTACCAATATTATCTATTATATAATTCATAATGTCAAATGTTTTTAGAAAAAAAACTATCTAATTTTTGTAAAAAATTGATTTATCTTAAAACTTAATATATAATACTAAATGTGAAGTGAAAATATAACAAAGAAGGTGATAATTTGGAAGAAAATATTGATGAAAAACATTTAATTAAAATAGATAATTTTGAAGGCCCATTTGATTTGCTATGCTATTTAATAGATAAAAATAAAATGGATATATTTGATATAAAGCTTGATGAAGTAACAAATCAATATATAACATATTTAGAAAATATGGAAAAATATAATATTGAGATAGCAAGTCAATTTTTAGTTATGGCATCAACATTAATATATTTGAAATCAAAAAGATTATTACCTAAATTAGAACCAGAAGAAACAGAAGAACTTACAGAAGAAGAACTTGCAAGAAGGATTTTAGAATATAAGTTATATAAAGAAGTTTCAACTAATTTTAAAGAAAGATTTTTAAACTATTGTGATAGAATTAATAAAGCACCTGATAATATAACATTACCTAAACAAAAGATAGAAAAGCAATTTGATAAACTTATTATTCCAAATACATATTATAGCTTAATAAAGAGAAATGATAAATTTAAAAACATTAATTATGAGAATATAAATAAATTAGCTGAATATGAAAGTATTACAGTAAGAAGAAAAGCAAAAGATATAATTAAAGAATTGATAAAAAAACCTAGAATAATATTTAATCAGTTATTTGTAAATAAAAAAGTTAGTAAACTTGAAACTGTTACATCATTTTTAGGATTATTAGAGCTTGCAAAAATAAAAAGAATATCAATAGTACAAGAACAATCTTTTGGTGATATAATTGTAGAAAAAAGGAAGAAATAATATAAATAGATTAGAAATCACATAAATAATGTTAAGATTTATCTTAACATTATTATAAGAGGAGTAAAAAGATGAGTGATGATATAAAAGAAGATAAGGGTACTACTAAACTTGATAAAGTTGCTAATAGATTTGATAAATTTTTAAACAGTATGGATACTTTGAATCGAATCTTGATTCAAAAGTAACGAAGTTAGGTCAAAAAGCTGAAAAAACATTAAAACCTCTTTTTGTAAAAGCACTTATGTTAGCAGGATTTAGTGAAGATACTATAAACGGTTTAAAACAATCGATTAATATGGTATCATACAAGTCATTATCGGAAATGGATAAAATATTAGAAAAAACTAGCAAAAATAAAGACGAACCAATAAAAGGAAATGAAGATAAAGGAGAAGATTATAATGACAGATAATAATGCTCGTGCATATAAAGAAATATATGAAATATTAAATATATTTCCAAAAGAATTGGTTGATGAAATACCAGAAGAAAAAATAATTTTTTTTCGTGATAACATGGATAATGATTATAAATATGATGTTACAATCGAGACTTTTGATGGAATAACAATGCTTGAAGAAACAAAAGCTATTTTAACTATATTATTTAGAGACTATTGGGCTACTGATAAACAACGAGAACAAATACAAGCTTTTGAAGATACTGAAAGAATAAAGATAGAAGAGGATTTGAAAACAAAGTACAATCCTGCAAATATGTTTAAACAAAATAACAAAGATAAAGTATTGAATCATCAAGATGTAAAAGATAACATAAATGATATAGTACAATACAAAGAGTCAAATTTTAAAAAAATTATAAACAAAATATTACATGTAATAGGGTTAAAGTGAGTTTGTTTTAGAAATCATATGAAATTTTGTATTTTTACTAGACAACAAATTTAATTTATGCTAATATATTAAAGTAACTTATGTCCAAGTGGCGGAACTGGCAGACGCATACGACTCAAAATCGTACGGGAAACCATGTGGGTTCGATTCCCACCTTGGGCACCACATTATAATAAATTCAGTAAATTCAATATTTTCTAAAAATATTCGTTATATTCAAATATAATCAATAAAAAAATTTCTAAATATATAATTTCAATTAATTAATTAATGAATAAATATATCTTAATATGTCTTGTTATATTACATAAGGTACGTTTAATAAAATACTTTTTTGTATTAATATTAAAATCTTTTTAATAAAATGGGGTATTTAAATGAATGAATTAGAAAAGGGTGAAAACTATACTAATGAATCTTTTGAAAGTATTATGCATGTCGAAGAAAATGGTAATGAATACTGGTATGCGAGAGAACTTATGTATGTTTTACAATATGCAAAATGGGAAAACTTTAAAAAGGTTATACAAAAAGCTATGAGCACATGTGAAAATAGCAATATTCTTGTATATGATTGCTTTCTTGATGTCAGGAAGCCAATAGTTTCTGGTAAAGGTAAAGAAGAATTTATTAAAGACTATAAACTAACAAGATATGCCTGTTATTTAATAGCACAAAATGGAGATTCAAGAAAAAAAGTAATTGCTTTGGCACAAACATATTTTGCTATTCAAACTAGAAAACAAGAAATTAATGAAAAAGAATATAGTTCTTTAACAGAAGATGAAAAAAGATTTTATCAAAGAAGTTTAACAAAAATAGGAAACTATTCACTTAATCAAACTGCTAAAAATGCAGGTGTTAAAAACTTGGGTAAATTTCATAATAAAGGATATAAAGGATTATATAATGGAGAAACTGTTAATGATATTGCTAAAAGAAAAGGTTTAAGATATAGAGAAGATATATTAGATAATATGGGAAGTGATGACTTATTGCAAATTTATTTAGAATATCTCAAACACAGCAAAAATTAAAAAATGATAATATAAAAAGTGAAAAAGAGGCAAATGAAACTCATTATAAAGTTGGTAATAAAATAAGAAAAACTATAAAAGAACTTGGTGGAACTATGCCAGAGGATTTACCTACACCTAAAAAGAGTTTAAAACAATTGGAAAAAGAAAATACAAAGAGTTTAAAAATATATGAAAAAAGGAATTAAGATTAGTATTAAAAATATTATAAAAAAATAAAAATAACTATTGACTCTCCCTTAACAGGATAGAGTTAGTGTAAAATATTAGTAGGCAAATCATAAAAGATTTACCTACTAGTTTTTTATCTTTTTTTAAAAAAACTATATAAAAAACATAGACAATCCAATATAATGTAAGTGTCAAACCAACACGAAAGGATGATGTCTATGTATAATAAAATAATAACAGAAAATGAAATGAATTTCAATGAATTTGAGAAAAAAATATTTAAATTTGTGTGTTTAATTGGTTGTATGTTAATTAAATATTTTTTGGAAAAACAAGATAAAAAATTAGCAAACATTAGAGATAAGACACTCTACAGGAATAAAGGAAAACGAAGAAATACAATTAAAACAATTATGGGTGAAGTAGAATATGAAAGAACAATGTATATGTTTGAAGGAAAATATATATTTTTGCTAGATGAAAAGTTAAAAATTGGTGCTAGTGGAAAAATTTCAGATAATCTAGTAGAAAAGGTAGTTGAAGTTGCGGCAGAGAGTAGATCATATAGAGCTGCAAAAAAGAATCTAGAATTAGTTTCAAACATAACAATAAGTCACCAATGGATAAACAAATTGACTGTAGAAACAGGAGAAAAAATAGCTCAAAAAGAAAAAGAAGAAATGATATTTATGGATAAAAATCAACTCATAGAAGGGACAAGAGAAATTGTAGCATTGTTTGAAGAAGCAGATGGCTTATGGATAAATCTTCAAGGAAATGATAGAAAAGCAAGACTAAAAAAGCAGCAAGAAGAATTAGAAAAGAAAGGAAAAAGTTTAAATGCAAAGGCAAAGATAAAAACAGAGTTAAAGTTACATGTAATGTATGAAGGCTGGAAAAAGGGAGATACAAGACATACTTTAATAAACAAGCAAGCAATAGCAGGAATAATGAAACCAAAGGAAATTGCAAGGTTAAGAGATGCAAGAATATATCAGAAATATAAAGCAGATAAAATAGAATTGAGAGTGGTAAATGCA
>CAZFOR010000015.1:0-8401 GCA_964520895.1 uncultured Eubacteriales bacterium
ATCATTTTTTTGGACAACTTTTATAGAGGGTTTAACTGCAAAATTTTCCATACTTTTTTCTCCTTGTTTTGTTATATATTATTCAACTTTTGCTCCACATTCATCACAGAATTTACCTGTTACTTCTTTTCCACATTTAGGACATTTCTTTGAAGCTATTTCTGTTCCACATTCTCCACAAAATTTTCCAGTTACTTGTGCCCCACATTTAGTACAAGTTTTTGTATTTGCATTTTGTGCTGGACCTGATGGCATTTGTTGATTTAATGCACTACCTACAACTCCACCTGCAATATTTCCTGTATTCATGTTTAACATTCCCATTCCCATAAATCCATTCATTGCACCTGCTTCATTTGTTGCTGCACCTTTTAAGGCTTCACCATAAGAATCAACAATTTTACCTTTTTGAGCATATACATCTCCACCAAGTTCATATTCATCAATTTTCTTTTTAGAGTTATCATCTAATGTAACTGATTCAACTACAAAAGATACTATTGATAATCCTCTTCTTCTTACTTGTTCATCAAACATAACTTCATCCATTGCTTTTTTAATTTCATCTGTTTGATTTGGTAATTGAAGAGCAGCTACTTTATGTTCATCTGAGCTTAAGCTACTTAATACATTTGTAAATACACCAATTACTTCTGATCTAATTTGGTCTTCTACCATTTCTTTTGTATATACATCAGATACACCTGCAAGTTCTCTCATAAATACTGCTGGGTCAACTACTTTAAAAGTATATTTACCAAAACATTTTATTTCTAGACTAAGTGGTACATATCCACCAGTTCTTGCATTCATAACAGGATGTCCCCAATCTCCATATGGAATTGGTGCTGGTGTACCAAATTTATTATCTAATATTTCTTTTATATTGATAAAGAATACAGCTTGTTGTTTAAATGTTCCTCCACCATATGTAAATCTTTGCCACATTTCTTTAAATACATCTCCAAATTGACCTGCAAAAAATGATGGTGATGTTGATTGATCAAAAGTATATACCCCCTCTTCTGCTGTTGCATCAACTATTACACCATTATCATATATAACCGCAAGTTGTCCAGGTGCAACAATTATTGTACTGTTTTTTGTAACAACTCCTGTATCAGTAGTTTTCTTTACCATTAATACATTGTTATCCATTTCGTCACATCTAATGACCTCTTTCCATTGATCATGAAATGTTCCTCCAATCGCGCTTACTGCTGATTTTATTAATCCCATAAAAATACCTCCTTCTTAAATATATATTATTATATCAAACTATTTTAAATTATAATAGTTCTTTTTAGAAATTTTTTTAATATCATCTAATACCCATCTATATTCACCTGTTGATATCACTTGATTACAATGTTCACATTTACCAATAAACGATATACCATTACTTGCATTACAATTTGGACATCTTTTAACATCTAATTCCTCTTTATTAGTTTTTGTTCCTTTTTTTCTTATAAGGGTAAGTAAGAATTTTTCTTTCCAGTCTTTATATTGTAAAACATTTATAACAGCTTGATTATCATAATCTCTTGTAATACAATGTAACTCTATCTCTAATATTTCATTTTCTTCATCTTCTTTATAATCTGTTATCTCATTATATACAAACTTAGTTTGATCTAATATTTGTACATATCCATTTGCTATATTTTCACAAATCTTATTTTTATGTTTCTCGAACAATCTATTACTTTCAAAGATATGAAGCCAATCATAATTGTTATTTGCAAATGCTTTGCATATTTTCAAAAAAGCATCTTCTGACCATTTTAATAATTTTTCATCAGAAAAATACTGGTCATCTTTTCTTATATAATTTGATATTTTTTCAGTTTTACTTTCTTTAATAGGTAAATCTGCATCTTTAATATCATTTTTAGATTTATACACATAATCTTTCGCTAATTTTCTTTTATATGGATTTTCAATACTTTTTTTACAATATGTAACATAAAATATATTTTTTAACTTTTTTATTATTGTTTTAAATATATTCTTTTAGAAACAAAAAACCTGCTTGTTAAATTTATCTAACAAGTAGGTTTCTCTTATTATACCTTTATTTAATTCAAGTATTTAATCTTCTAATTTAACTGTTTTGTTAATAATTAATTCTACTTCTATTGCTCCTGTTCCTACTATTGCAACTTTATAATCTATATTTATTACTTTTGCTTCACTTTCAACAAATGCACCATCTTTATATCCTGCTGCATAAAATCCTATTGTTGCATTATCTGTTCCCTCTGTTTGAGTTACTCCATATGATACACTTGTAACATTTCCTTGTGAATCTCTGTATGTTTTCTTTGTAAATACTTTTCTTACATCTGTTATATCAGAACCATCATTTAGTAATATTCCTAAATATCCATGTCCATGATTTATAGTCTGAGTTACTGTATCTTCTGCAATATTCACAGTATTTGTATATCCATCTGGTATAATTCCTAATGATGTTGCACTTACTACTGTTAATGAATCTGTTAAACTTGCACTTGTTGTAACTTTTATTTCTATTGATCCATCATTATTTAAATCTATATCTACATTTCCTACTGGTGTTGATTCCAATGCTAATACCGGTATTGCTACTAACAAGTTTTTATTAACATCTATTTTCCATGCTGGTAAATTTATATGATTATTATTTCCCATACTTACTGATACATTTTCATTTATATCAAATACTTCTTCACCTATTTTTATACTTGTTGGTGTTGTTGTTAATGCACTTGCTACTTGTATATAATACTGTGCATCCGTTGGACTTAATGTTGCTGCTACTGGTTTATTATAGAACTCTGTAAATAATGCTTCTGTTTTTGTTCCTAACTCTATATGTATATCTTTTTCATATTCTTTTGATGTTCTATTTACCTCTATTGGTATAACTATTGCTCCTGTTCCTATCACTGCAATTTTATAATCTATGTTTATTACTTTTGCTTCATCTACTGAAAATGCTCCATTCTTATATCCTGCTGAATAAAATCCTATTGTTGCATTATCTGTTCCCTCTGTTTGAGTTACTCCATATGATACACTTGTAACATTTCCTTGTGAATCTCTGTATGTTTTCTTTGTAAATACTTTTCTTACATCTGTTATATCAGAACCATCATTTAGTAATATTCCTAAATATCCATGTCCATGATTTATAGTCTGAGTTACTGTATCTTCTGCAATATTCACAGTATTTGTATATCCATCTGGTATAATTCCTAATGATGTTGCACTTACTACTGTTAATGAATCTGTTAAACTTGCACTTGTTGTAACTTTTATTTCTATTGATCCATCATTATTTAAATCTATATCTACATTTCCTACTGGTGTTGATTCCAATGCTAATACCGGTATTGCTACTAACAAGTTTTTATTAACATCTATTTTCCATGCTGGTAAATTTATATGATTATTATTTCCCATACTTACTGATACATTTTCATTTATATCAAATACTTCTTCACCTATTTTTATACTTGTTGGTGTTGTTGTTAATGCACTTGCTACTTGTATATAATACTGTGCATCCGTTGGACTTAATGTTGCTGCTGCTGGTTTATTATAGAACTCTGTAAATAAAGCCTCTGTTTTTGTATTTAAATCTTCACTTACATTTATTGTTATTATTGATGGTGTACTAGAACCTCCACCACCACTACCACCTCCACTTGGAGTTGTAGGAGTAGTAGTTGGAACCTCTGTCCCTTTATCATCAACAGGTTTCACTTCAACAGTTTTATCTATCTCAACACTTTTTGGTTTTTCACCATTAATTACTACATCGTTAGCATTAACAGTTGCATTTTCAATTTTACCATTATTGTTTATACTTATTTTTGCATCAGTAGTTATTGATTGAACTTTTCCTGTGTCAGATACATTAATATTTGATTCTGTAGCATCTTTATTAACTACTATATTCTCTACACTGCCTTGTATGTCTATATCTATCTTGTTATTAACTATTAAATTATTCAACTGGCTTTCTTGGTTAATATTAATTGTTGCATCATCTGATTTTACATTTAATACATCTATTTTAGCACCTACAAATTCAATATTACTTTCACTATTAACATTTACATTTGTCAAATTACCTGTTAAAATTATTTTTTCGCCTTTATCAATATTAATGTTTTGAACAGTACTATTATTATCTATAGAAATTCTTATTCCATTTGCTGAATCTTTTAATACATATATATTTAATATACTAGAATTCCCTTGTATATATACAGAGTTTTCTCCTCCACCTCTTGTATATAGGTTTCCTTCTATTTTTACATCCTCTAGATATACTTCTTCATCTCCAACACCTTCTGCTATTATTACATTACCTTTAATTGTCATTGCTTTTAATTTTACATTTGGTACATTTATAATTACTAAACCTTCTATATCCTCTGTATATGTTCCTTCTTCATTATATATTTTTGTTATAGTAGTATCTAATATTTTTATAACTTCTGCCCTAGTTATATCTGCTAACGGCTTAAATGTATCCCCATATCCACTAATATAGTTTTTTTCAGTCATTGCATTTATATATTCAATTGACCACTCATCCATCTCTGCTTTATCAGTAAATTCATTTTCATTTTTGCTATTTTCAATACTTAAAGCTCTTGCTAACATTACAACTGCTTCTTGTCTTGTAATATTATCTATAGGTCTTACATTTTCACCATCACCTAATATTATTCCTGCATAATTAGCTTTTAATATTGCATCAGTATAAAAATCTTCTGACAAATCTGTAAATTCATTCTCGCTTTTGTCAACAAATTTTAACACTCTATCAATTATAACAGCCATCTCTCCTCTCGTTATACTATCATCAGGTCTAAATTCACCTTCGTATCCTTTAATAATACCTGTATTGCTCCATTTTTCAATTTCACTTTCTGCCCAATGTCCTGTAATATCACTATAACTTTCATTAGCAAAAACAAAATTTGAGCAAGATATTATTACTAAAACAAAAATTATACTTAGTAATTTAATTTTACTTCTTAACATACTATACCTCCTTTATTTAAAAACCATACGACAACACATATTTTGTTATATCAATTACTACATATAGTTATGTATTTTTACGGATATAACACTTTAAATGATTGTTTCATTTATAGTTTATCATGTAAATTTATAAAAGTAAAGAATAAATGAAATAACATTTTTTACCTTTTTAATTATTGTAAAATAATTTGTCGAAAATATTGTATTTATGAAAAATTAATTAGTATTTTCCTATAATATCATACCTAATATATGTATTCCTATATTTTTTTCATATATATCTTCAATTTGCGATATTGATATAGGATTAATTCCTTTTCCAACTTCTATTGTATATCCAGGTTTATTATATTTTTGTATAAACCAATCTTTTAAACCTGCATAACTGCTATCTTCACTAGTGTTAGCTATTTCGTATCCACTTGATTTTGAAAATGCTTCTGCTATTTTTTGTGAACCTTCTGGATTATAGTTTAGATATTTTGAATATATAACTTCTCCTTGTGTATGAAAACATAGCATCAATTGAAATTTATGTTTAAGAACAAATGAATAAATTGCTTTTGATTCTTTTTGATTAACTGGTAATAATCCTGCATATTTCCTAGGTGCTGGTTCTCCATATCCATTTTTTTTATTAATTTTTTTGCCTTTTTTCCAACTAGCAGGAAATTGAAGATTTAAGTCAACACCTAAAATATTAGCTTTCCAATCTTCTGGAAAACGCAAATTAGGATATTTTTCAGATATTCTTTTTGCTTTTATATACTCATTACAATTTATATCTATATTATCTGTTAGTAAATTAACACCATCTGGATTTAACATTGGTACAAGATATAACGAACATTTTTCAAAAAGCTCTTTTACATTATATATATATTTTTTTTCATTATTAACATATGCCTTACACAATTGTTCAACAAACTTCATGCAAAGAATACTTGTTATCCATTCATTTCCATGTATTGAATATGTATAAATTATCTCTTTATTACCATTACCTAATTTAATATATGGTATATCCTTTTTCATTACACTTTTACCTATTATTCCTGTTTGCATAAATGTATATTTATTTTTCAATAATTTAATATCATTACATAATATATCATGATTATATTTAATATTTGTTTTAACAATATCATCTATCATATAATAATACCTCCTTCAATAACTATATTATATTCTAAAAATAAAAAGTTGTATATTGTTTATACAACTTTTACTATATTATTCATTATTATTCCACTACTTTCTGTGCAATTATTTCATATATATTCCAAAATTTATTTCTTCCACTAGCTGTTTTTCTTATTTCTTTGATTTCATTAAAATATATCACTTCAAATTTTTTAAACATTATATCCAACTCATGTTTTGTTATGAAAGTCATGTTTTGCCTATCTTTCCATTCATCTTCTACCCCTAAAAAATTACCCACAAAAAAACCTTCTTTATTAATAGCATTACAAATATTATTCCAAAACTCATTAAAATATTGTGGTCTACAAAACGGTAAACTGTAACTTGCATTTACTAAATCAGTATTAGGAAGTTGTATGTTTTCAAAATCATTTATTTCAAATTTTATTTTGTCATATTCCTTTTGTTCTAGTTTATGTAAAATGATATCTTTAACACTTTCTTCCCTATCTATTGCTAATACTGTATATCCGTTTTTTATTAAAAAAACAGTATCATTTCCAGCTCCGCAACCTAAATCTATTGCATCATTTTTTTGTATATTTAATGATATAAATCTTTCTAGTAATGAACTTTGCTTTTTATTTATCGTATTTTTATAATACTCATCCCATTTTTTCATAGTAATTCCTTTCAAAATATATTACAACATTTATTATTTTATTAATTATATCATATTAGAAGCTATAAAAAAATCTACTGACTTAAAAATTATAGTTAGAAACTGTTTTAATCTTTTAAGATGTATTATATAGCTTAATTTCAGCACCTGTGATATACTTATTAAAACAATAAAAAACTTGTAATAGTTAGAGATATTTTATACGAGAATTAACCAGACACGTGTGCCTAAATTCAAAAATACCGTATTTTCTCACTTTGTGTCGTGTAAATTAGAGAACTTTTATTATAGAATTTCAATGAAAGGAGGTAGAGCACGTGGATCAAAAAAAGATAGGTCTATTTTTAAAGGAACTACGCAAAGAAAAAAATATAACTCAGGAAGTATTAGCTGAAAAGCTGAATGTTTCCAATAGAACAGTATCTAGATGGGAAACAGGAAACAATATGCCAGATATCAGTTTGCTAGTTGAACTATCTGAGTTTTATCACGTTAGTATTCCTGAGATTGTTGATGGAGAAAGGAAAAGTGAAAAAATGAATGAGGAAACAATACACACTGCAGTGAAAATGGCTGAATATAGTAAAAACGAGGTGAATGTAGAAAAAAAGAAAGTAATAAGTTCTCTTCTTATGATTTTTGGAATATTTATAATTATTTCTGCATTTGCAATATTTCCAAATGATAGAAGTTGGGGAAGTATTTATTCAACAATTGGTGGAATTATTTTAGTTATTGGATTTTATTTTAAAATTAAATCTATTGTATCAAAGAAACGTTTTCGTATCTTGAGTGTTATTGGTTGTATACTAATTTTATTCGGAATATTTACTATTTCAGATTATATAGCAGTTTCACAATATCATCAAGTACCTAGATTTAGTTATGAAAAATCATATGGAAAAGATGTAATTGAGCATAAGACTTTATTTTATACAGTTATTCAAAAAAATCCAGGAACTGAAAACGAAAGCATAGAAATCGTAAAATAAATTTATATTAAATTAAAAAAGCTCTACAAATTACAATTTGTATGATTGTTGTAATAATACACAAAAAGCTCTGAAACTATTTTGTTTCAGAGCTTTTACACATTTTAAACTAGTAGATTTAAATTGGTCGAGGTGACAGGGTTCGAACCTGCGACCCCATGGTCCCAAACCATGTGCGCTACCAGCTGCGCTACACCTCGAAATACGATGCTCATATAGTATAACATCATATTTATACTTTTTCAAGATTTTTTTTAAATTTTTTTAATTTTTTTCTAATATATACTAAAACAGGAAGTGTTAACTTCCTATTTTTTTTATTAATATTGTTTTCCCATATATACCATTTTATCTGCATGATTTCCACAACATACACATTTATCTCCTAATTGTTCCTGCTCAAATGGCATACATCTAATTGTTATTCCAACTTCTTCTTTAATTTTTTCTTCACACTCTCTATTTCCACACCACATAGCTTTTGCAAAACCTTGTTTATTTGCATAAATATTTTTTAATTCCTCCATATTAT
>CAZFOR010000015.1:8411-22070 GCA_964520895.1 uncultured Eubacteriales bacterium
TTTTGCAGTAAAAGTTTTTTCTTGTCTGTTATTAAATGCTTGTAATAACATGTTATTGTGAATTTCTTGTAATAATTCATCTATTTTATCTTGTGCATCAGTTAATTTTATTGTTATTTTATCAGAAGTATCTCTTCTAACTAATACACATTCACCATTTTCAATATCTCTAGGTCCAATTTCTAATCTAATTGGAACACCTTTCATTTCCCAGTAATTAAATTTATAGCCTGGTGAATATTCTTCTCTTGCATCAATTTCTACTCTAAATGATTTTTTCAAATACTCAGCTAAATCTGCTGCTTTTTCTAATACTCCCTGTTTATGCATAGCAATAGGAACCACAACTACTTGTATTGGAGCAATTTTAGGTGGTAAACGCAATCCTCTATTATCACCATGTGTCATAATAAGTCCACCTATTAATCTTGTACTAACACCCCAAGATGTTTGATAACAATATTCTTCTTTTCCTTCTTTATTTTGAAATTTAACATCAAATGCTTTTGAAAAACCTTGACCAAAATAATGTGATGTACCTGATTGTAATGCTTTACCATCATGCATCATCGCCTCTATTGTATATGTAGCTTCTGCACCTGCAAATTTTTCTTTATCAGATTTTCTACCTTTTATCATAGGAATTGCTAAATATTCTTCACAAACCTCAGCATAAATATTTAACATCTTCAATGTTTCTTTTTGTGCTTCTTCTTCAGTTGCATGCATCGTATGCCCTTCTTGCCATAAAAACTCAGATGTACGTAAAAATGGTCTTGTAGTTTTTTCCCATCTAACAACATTTGCCCATTGATTTATTAGTACTGGCAAATCTCTCCATGATTTAATCCATTTTGAATACATTGTACAAATAATCGTCTCAGATGTAGGTCTTACACATAATCTTTCAGTTAATTGTTCTTCTCCTCCATGTGTTACCCATGCAACCTCTGGTGCAAAACCTTCAACATGTTCTTTTTCTTTATTTAGTAAATTTTCTGGTATAAATATTGGGAAATATGCATTTGTATGCCCTGTTTCTTTAAATCTTTTATCTAATGCTGCTTGTATATTCTCCCATATCGCATAACCATATGGTCTAATTACCATACACCCTCTTACAGGTGGATAATCAACTAATTCTGCTTTTAACACAACATCTGTATACCAAGAAGCAAAATCTTCCTCCATATTTGTTATCTCTTTTACAAAATCATTTTCATTTGCCATAAAAATCCCTACCTTTATTTTTTATTTTCATCTAAAATATTTATTTGCCCTTTTTCTAGTGGACTTTCATCATCTTCTTGAACTACCTTTTCTATGCTTACAACTTTTCCACCATCATTAGTTCTCATTAATGTAACACCTTGTGTTGACCTTCCAAGTATACTAATTTCAGCTACATTCATTCTAATAATTATGCCTGTATCTGTAATTAGCATTACATCATCAGTATCTTTAACTATCTTAATACCAACAATATCACCTGTTTTATCAGTTATTTTATATGTTATAACACCTTTACCTGCTCTAGTTTGATGTCTATATTCTTCTAGTTCTGTTCTTTTACCAAATCCATTTTCAGTAATTGCAAGTAAATAATCTTTTTCATCTTGTATAATTTCCATTCCAACCACATGGTCATCATCATGTAAATCAATACCTTTTACACCCTGTGAAGTTCTACCTACACTACGTACATCTTTTTCATTAAATTTAATTGACATACCTTTTTTAGTAACTAAAACAATATCATTTGCACCATCTGTTAATCTTACATCTATTAATTCATCTTCTTCTTTTAATGTAATACCTTGAAGTCCTGATTTTCTAACATTTGCATATTCAATTAGATTTGTTTTCTTAACCAAACCATTTCTAGTTGACATTAACAAATACTGTCCTTCTGCAAATACTTCAATAGGTATAACAGTTGTAACCTTTTCACCTGGATCCAATTGTAGTAAATTAACAATTGCAGTTCCTTTTGCAGTTCTTCCTGCTTCTGGAACTTCATATCCTTTTAATCTATATACCTTACCTTTGTTAGTAAAGAACATAATTGTATTATGTGTTGAAGAAATAAATAATTGTTCAACAAAATCTTCTTCTCTTGTTGTTATACCAGCTATTCCTCTTCCACCTCTTCTTTGGCTCTTATATGTATCAATTGGAACTCTTTTAATATATCCAAAATGTGTTAAAGCAATAACCATATCTTCTTCTTTTATTAAATCTTCTATTTCGAAGTCACCTTCAGATGCAATTATTTTAGTTCTTCTTTCATCACCATATTTAGCTTTAACTTCTAATAATTCTTCTTTTATAATTTCATAAACTAATTTTTCACTAGCAAGAATTTCTTTACATTTATTAATAAATGCAACCAACTCGTTATATTCTTGATCTATTTTTTCTCTTTGTAATCCTGATAAAGTTTTTAATCTCATATCTAAAATAGCTTGTGCCTGAATTTCAGATAAACTGAATTTCTCCATTAATTGCTCTTTTGCGTCATCATAAGCCCCTCTAATTATTTTAATTACTTCATCAATATTATCTAATGCAATTTTTAATCCTGATAAAATATGTAACCTAGCTTGTGCTTTTTCTAAATCAAATTTAGTTCTTCTAATTATCACATCTTCTCTATGTTTTATATAATACTCTAATGTTTGTTTTAAACTTAATACCTTAGGCTCACCATCAACTAATGATAAGTTTATAACACCAAAAGTATCTTGCATTTGAGTATTTTTATATAATTGATTTAATACTACATTTGCATTGGCATCTCTTTTTAATTCTATTACTATTCTCATACCATCTATCAGATTCATCTCTTAAATCAGATATACCTTCAATTCTTTTATCTCTTACATACATAGCAATAGTTTCAACTAATTTAGCTTTATTTACAACATAAGGTAATTCAGTAACAATTATTCTTTGACGAGTATTACTCATTTCCTCTATCTCTGCTTTTGCTCTTACAATTATTTTACCTCTACCTGTTTTATATGCTTGTCTAATTGCTTCATGTCCAACAATAATTCCTCCTGTTGGGAAATCAGGTCCTTTTATTTGAGCCATTATATCTTCATCTGTAACATCATCTTTTTCTATCATTACAATTATTGCATTTATAACTTCTGTTAGGTTATGTGGTGGAATATTTGTTGCCATACCAACAGCAATACCAGATGATCCGTTAATTAACAAATGCGGTATTTTAGCTGGTAAAACAACCGGTTCTTTTAATCTATCATCATAGTTAGACATAAACTCAACTGTGTTTTTATCAATATCTTCTAACATTAACATAGCTATCTTTGACATTCTAGCTTCTGTATAACGATAAGCAGCAGCTCCATCACCATCTACTGAACCAAAGTTACCATGACCATCAATTGTCATATATCTTAAAGAAAAATTTTGTGCCATTCTTACCATAGCATCATAAACTGAACTATCACCATGTGGATGATATCTACCTAAAACGTCACCAACAGTGGTAGCACACTTTCTATATCCTTTATCTGGTGTAAATCCATCTTCATGCATCGTATATAGTATTCTTCTGTGTACTGGTTTTAATCCATCCCTTACATCTGGTAATGCACGAGCTACAATAACACTCATTGCATAATCCAAATATGATTTTCTCATTTCTTTATTAATCTCTACTGGTATTATTTTCTCACCAATTTGTTCATTTTCATCCATGTACTTTTGCCCCTTTTCTTTTGATTATTTTTTCCTTCAAATCCTACGGAATATTTACTTGTACATTATATCAAACACACTTTAAAAAAGCAAGCAAAAATATAATTAAATTACATTATTGTCGAGTATCTTGTCTTTCTTTCTAGCTATTATAACTATCCTCTAAATAGCCTTTTTATATTATATAAAACAATAAAGAAATCTAAAACATTTAGACTTCTTTATTGTTATTATTTTATGTATTAATATATGCCTACTACTTAATTTCTAAATATATGCCCTAAAAATCAAACATATCTCCTAAATCCAAAGGTGCACTTGTGCTTGCACTTGGAGTCTCGCTTGGAGTTGGAGTTTCACTTGGGGTTGGAGTCTCACTTACACTTGGAGTTTCACCCGGAGTTGGAGTCTCACTTACACTTGGAGTCTCGCTTGGAATTGTACCTTCACTTGATACCATTCCTAATGCTGTTGCCCATCTTACTTTATTTGTATCTGTTCCTATATATTTTAATTCTCCTGCCTGTATTTCTATTTCTTTTACATTATTGACTTGATCAACATATTTAGCAGTTACATTTGGTATATATTTTTTAATATTAGTTTCATAATTTACATCTGTTGCTAATATATTTACTTCCGCTTTTCCTGATATTTCATTTTTTGCTTGTTTCATTAGAATATTATCTCTTAACTGTTCTCTAAATATGGTCATATCGTTCCTAAATACTGCCTCTTCACCTTTCTGCGCTGTATTTGCTTGGTTAAATATTATTATTACTGTTGCTGTTAGTATTATTAATACAATTATTGTTATTATTAAAGCAACTAATGATATCCCCTTTTTATTGTATATAGTATTTTTCATAACTCAATCTCCTTTCATTTTTTACTCTCTTATTATATCAAATTCGATTTTTTTGTCAATGCTTTTTTAATTTTACATATTAAAATTTTTTAAATAAATTCATTTGGAAAATGTTGATATTTAATAATTATAATAGTATAATAAAAACAGATAGAGAAATTCTATTAGTACTAATTATACTATATGAAAAAGAGTAGAGGTGATGTCTACTCTTTTTCGCTATGTTAGTTTTTATATAGTCTTAATATTAAGTAAATTAAAACCAACACAATAGTACTAATAATACTATTCATGTCCATCACTTTCTTTCCTTAAGGAGTTTTTTTGTTTTTATGTTGGTTTATTATTTTTTATCCATGTATTCTTTGAAAATCTATCTTCTTATTATCTAATACAGATTTATCATATAGAATTATTGAACAATTATAGTATCTTGCAATTGCAAAATGTAATGCTTCATTATATTTTTCTTTTTGTATAGCACCTTTTTTAATATACTCTTTTGCCATTTTTAAAATCTTATCATTTATTTTAAGCACTTGGGTATTTTCAAGTACTTTATCAATTTCTTTTTTACTATAAACATTATCATACATCTTATAGCTTTTTAATTCTAATAATGTTAAATCAGAAATATATGGTACAATTTTTGATTTCATTAAATACTCTTTAAAATATGGATTAGTAATTATCGAAACATCCAAATACGCCCTTTTTATATTGTTTATTTTTACATCAATACTTTCATTTATCATATTATCCCGCCTTTCTACACAAATCTTTTTCTAAATCTGTTAAAATATTCTCACCTTTTTCAATTTTATTTTTAGCAAGCAAAGTCAAATTATCAATTTCCTTTACTTTATCAATAATATCAACTGTTGGTATTAACTTTTTAAACTGTTTTTTAATACTCTCATATGTTTTATTCATTTTATCCAAATTCATTTCATTAAAATATCCTTCCCATTTTGTATATTGCTTATCTATTTTTTCTAGTATTTTCTCTTGACCAACATATCTATTTTCAATTTCGTTATCTAATACTTTATCTATAATCAAGTCTTTACTATCTTTTAACAATGTCGCCATATCTGTATCAATCTTCTTATCTTTTCTAGCATTGTTAACAATAATATCAATCGTTTTAGATATTCCATCTTTTATATCATCTTGTTTTATAACTGACTTAATATCATCAAGTTTTTCAAATATTGTTCCATCTTTATTTAAAATACCATCAAAAACACTTTTTATCTTTTCTTTTAAAGTTTCATTTGTTAATATATTTTTTATAGCAATAATACCCGCTTCTGCCAAATCAGGTATAGGCAACACCTTTACCACATTATCAAAAGTTTTATCAAACGCATTTTCAGTAAGTTCCATAAAATACCCCCTTTTAATCATCAATTTTCTTAACATAAATTATTAAAAATACCATAATCCAAATACTTATAAAATTCCAATAAAGAATTAGTCTACCAATAAAATCATTTATCATAATATTATAATTCTCAATATTTGAATCTATAAAATTAAAATACACAAAAACACTCATCGCAATTAAAATAACCAAAACAATTCTAGAAGACATAGTTTGCTCATTCCTATTATTCCTTTCCTCTTGTACCTTCAAAAACACTGTTTGAGATTTATCTAGCAGATTATAGAAATCACCACCATTTATATAACAGCTATCTAAGTTAGTAATCAATTGCCTAAATCTTTCAATATTTACTTTATTTTTCAAATTATCAAAAGCCACTGATACATTTATTCCATTATTAACCTCAAACAAAAATATCCTAATATATGTACTAAGAGGATTACCTGCATATTTAGCAGTTTCCTTAAAACCTGAGATTATATCATTGTTTATTTTCACTTGATTTTTAAGTTGAATAATATAACTTATTAAGTTTCTTTCTAATTTTTCTTCATATACATCTGATAAAACTAATAGAATAAATATAGGGATAAAAGCAATTGGAACACTAAATATAACAACAAGTATTTTTAATTTTAGAATTGGAAAAAACACATAATATGAAATACAAAATATTAGTATACAAATAATAAAAACTGTTTCTGGAATTAACCACCATAAATACTTATTTTCAGTAAATCCTGTTTTTACAAGTAGAAAATATATATAATCTAATATATTTTTATTTTTCTTAATTATCTTTTTATTCTTTTGATAAATTAACTTATCAATATATTTCTTATTTTCAATATCTATTCTGGTTCGTATCTTTCTATACATCTTTTCATTAACAACTTCCTTAATAATCCAAAATACCATTATATATACTGAAACAAACATTAATGCTTTAATTAAACTAACCATTTTTCCCTCCTAACTCTATGTTAATTTTACTATCTATAACCCTATTAATTTCATATTTATTTATATCCAGTTTCTCTTTTACCATATATTTAGGATTATTTACCTTATAGAAATACCCTGATGGTTGTCCATTAATTATTGATTTAGTATTAAACTTAAACAATGTATTATATATAATTTTATTTGTCTGAACATCATATGAAATTTCTGTTATTTCATTTATTTTAAAACCGCTCATATATATTACTAAATCAATGGTTGTACCTAATATTCTTTCTAAATACTCATTTGTATATTCAGCAGCCCTATTATCTCTTTTCATTAATGTAACTAATCTATCTATTGTATTATTACTATTATTAGAATGAATTGTAGCATAACCTCTATGTCCTGTTGCAATTGCATCTAAAAAAGCCAATGCCTCTTCTCCCTTTAATTCACCAACAACAATTGCATCATTTGACATTACAAGACATTGTTTAGATAATTTCTCTAATGATATATTTTTATCATTATTCCTATTTTGAATTATTTCCCTTTGTATAATATTTTCATGATTACAAAAAAGCTCAGCAGTTTCTTCATTAGAGGTAATTGCTACATCCTGTGGAATCTTATTTATTAAGCTTCTAAGCAGTGTTGTTTTTCCACTAGCACCCTTACCACTAATTATTATATTTAAGCCTGAAATCATAGATTTTATTAGAAATAGATATATATCTGAACTAAACATATACGAATCTGAAAAAAGTAGATGTTCTAATGTTTTAAAATTATTAGGTCTATGTATACGAATTACTAAATTAGGACTAACTACATTTACTGGTTCAATACCAGCTTCTATTCTTAAATTATTTTTCTTATCACTAATTACAACAATAGGTGTCTCATTATTTATTTTTCCACCATTTTTAAGTACACAATATCTAACAAAATTTATATACTCTTTTTCATCACAAAAACTATCATTTGTTTTTTCCCATATTCCTTTTTTCTTAATAAATATTGTTTTATAGTTTATTACCCTTATATCTGAAACCTCATTATTATCAATATGTTTTTGTAATATGTAATAACCAAAAAATCTATCTAAAACATTTTTTATAATTAACTCAATATCTATATTTAGATTAGCATAATTTCTAAGTAATCTTTCTTTTATAATATTTTCAATTATATTAACATTGTTATTATTAAAAGCTGTATTTGTTAATGTTTCAGAATGTTTTTCCAGTAAAAACTCAATTAAATTATTTACAATCTTTTCATTACTGTCTATACCATATACTGCCATTGGTTCTTTTAATACATCTTGATTTATTTTTTCATTATATATATTTTCTTGTAACGGATTTATTATCATTTAAAAAACTCCCTTAATATTTTTATATATTTTTTCTAACATGTTCATTTGTCTATTAATACCTAATATATTTTCATAAACTATTTTTTCATTAATACTATTAAATACAACAGGTATCATATTATTTAACCCTTCAATATATTTATCTGAATAATTAATACAACTAGATATGTTAATACTATTGTCTAAATTAGATATTTCTGTTTTAGATAAACTATGTTTATTACATTTATTTAAAATAAACTCAAACTTATCATACAAAATATCCCATGCCTTTTTATATATAATCAAACTATTTTTCATATTACTAAAATCTTTATATGTACCTTCAAATAAATAGTATATTATGTCCGCATTTTGTAGTGACCATTTAGTAGAATCTAAAAACAAACAACTATTTGTATCAATTACAATATAGTCATACATTTCTTTTGCTTTCTCTAATATTTTAGAATAATGATTTGTGTTTAATACATTTTGACATACAAACATAGATGTATTACCAGTTAATACAAATACATTTTTCTGTTTTTGGTATTGCATTACACTTTGAGTAAGTACATCAAAATCAAAATTATTTTTTTCAATTGAATCTGCCAGATAATTTAATACACATTTTTTATCAGTATCTAAATTTGTAATTACATTTTTATTAAAGATAGAGATATCCACAAACTTATCAACACTTGCTGTAATTGTATCTAAATCAATAATTAATACTTTCTTGTTATAGCTTCTAGCAAGTGTTATTGCTAGATTTACCAAAAATGTAGTTTTTCCACTCCCACTTGTACCATTTACTGTAATTACTTTTTTATCATATGGTCGTATCTTTATCTCTTTTGTAGTTGTTTGTATTTTTTCTTTTAACTTGTTTATCTCATTATATAGTCCTTTCTCTTTCTCATTTTCAATTTTATTATCAATATTTTCACAAATTAATTCTATTGTAATCTCATTTAAATCAATTATCTTAAATACACCTTTCGATATAAGGAAATTAGTAAACTTAGTATCTTGTTTATCTAAAATAACTATAATATCTAATGTATCTTTTACTTGTAACAATTTCTCTATTAAATCAAATTTATTCAAACTACCAACTAAATTGTCATATAATATTAATTTATCTATATTATTTTTTTCAATTACTTCAATTAAAGCTTCTTGATACATAATATCTCCATATACTATGTTATATTTATTTACGTTTCTTAATTCATTATTGATATTTTCATTACCTATTGCTGTTATTATATTATACATTTTTAATCATCACCTACTTTACTATTATTTATAATATTACTTTCATATTTAGAACTAGAAATATTTATAACCACATTATTTTTATCTAGCATAAGTAAACATTCCCCTCTTGAAACACTTGTTATTCTTTGCTCTTCAGCCTCTGATATAAAGATAAGCTGTTTTAATGCTATAATATTTTCTTCATCTAATTTAAATATACATTTAAAACACGAATTGTTTATAATTGACTTACCATAAACATTTTTATTTACAACTAAATCAGAAATATCTTGTGTAATTGCAGTTGCACCACCGCCATATTTACGAATTGTTTTAAAAATCTGAACAACAAAATTTGCACATACTTTATTAGAATTTGAATTAATTAATCTCCATATCTCATCAATATATACAATTTTGTTTTCTGTATTATTTTGTTTTACAATATTCCAAAAAAACTCTGTTAGCATAAATATATTTAAATCAATATATTCCTCTTTTACATCAGATATATCTACTATTATATTTTTATTATCTTTATTTATATTTGTATAATTATTAAAATATTGCATACTACCTGTTACAAATGGTTTTATCATATATGTTAATTGTGTATATCTATTATCTTTTAATATACAGTTATATAAATCCTCTATTATTGGCATTTGTCCATAATCTTTAAATTTAGGTTTAATAAATAATTTATTCTCTCTTTTATTACAATATAGAGAACTATTGTCAAATGTAATTCCTTTTTCCCTATAACATTCAATAATTTTTTCTTCTAAATATCCTTTTTCATTTACAGACATATCTGGATAAATAATAGAAAAAAATATTAATAAGTTTTGTATCTTTTCTTGTAAATAATTTATATTTTCTCCATATTGTTCATATATATCAAAAACATTAATAAATGTATTTGTATTATTACCTAACTTTATATACTCACCACCTATTGCTTTTGATATATTTTGATATTCACCTTCTGGATCAATTACTAATTGTTTTATATTTAATAAACTATTTCGAATTATCTGTAGTTTTACAAAATATGATTTACCTGCACCACTTGCACCAAATACACACATATTAGAATTAATATATTTATCTTTATTAAACCTATCTACAATAACTAATGATTTGTTTTGTAGGTTGTATCCAAATAGTATTCCAGAAATATCACAAACATTTGATGATATAAATGGGTAAAAAGATGATAATGTTTTTGTTATCATATTCCTCTTTGAATTTATTTTTATTTCAGGTAAATTATTATTAAAGGGTAGTGTTGTCTGATATAAATAGATATGTCTGAAGTATGGAACTTTTGAAACTAAACCATAACTAAATAGAACTGATTGAAGTATAAATAATTTATCTTTTAATTTTTCATAGCTATCTTCATATATTGTAAAATACATATAAAAATTATATATACTTTCATTATTTATCTGTAATTCTTTTCGTATATCCATTGCATCATTATATGTTATATTCAAAATCTCATAATCTTGTTTGTTTTTAGAACTCATTTTAATATCTGTATTAACATTTCCAATATGATATGTTAGTTTTTTTATAACATCATAACTATTTATTTTTTCATAAAACATTGTAATATTAACATTAATATCTAAATAGATTAACCTTTCTAATAATCCATCATCTATCATTCTAGGATAATCTACAACCATAACACCTGAATAATACATATCATCAATTACAAGATAGTTTGGGTTTCTATTATCTATACTAGAATTTGCAAATATATCTGTTGGTTTATTATTAAAACATAATTTTTCAGTATTTATTTCTTTTTTAAAAAACTTCATATTTATTTTCCTTTTCATTTATAAAGCTTGATATTAATTTTATTAAATAATCATCTGTGTATTCAGATAAATCAGAAACAATATTTCCACATTTAGATAAATTCTCTTTTATACTTAAATACATCTTATTTAGTTCATTTGATATTTGATTAATATTTTTATTTGATGTGTTTTTTATTGAATAAATAATATAGAATTCCTTTGAATAAATATATTCGGAATTTGTAAGTGATAATATGTGATTTATATAATTGGTTTGTATTTCATTATTTTTTGAATTTAATGACTCAATATATGTTATATGATTATTTACTTTTTCTTTTTTCGTTTTTATTATTATTTGAAAATTATAGTTACAGATTTTGAGAAATTGACTATATTGATTAAATATTTGAGATTTTTCATATTCTGATTTTAAATTAAAATTGATAGGAAATACTTTTAATATTTCAGCAAATGTATTATCCCTAAGAATTAATATACCTTTTCGTATATCTATTATTTCTAATAAATTTTGTGTACTTTTTATCTACATCACCACCTGAAAATATATTAACACCATTTCCAATATTTGTCAACAAAAATCGTTCGACAAAATCTTCCCTAGATTAAATTAAAATTTTTATAATATTTTTTAAAAAATTTTTAAAAAAATGTTGACTTCCGTAATTTAATATATTATAATAATAATCACTTGCAGGAGTGGCGGAACAGGCAGACGCACAGGACTTAAAATCCTGCGGGGATTAAACCCCGTACCGGTTCGATTCCGGTTTCCTGCACCATTATTAAATATCAGTGCTTTGAGATATCATTGTATTGATGTTTTTTTATTTAACATTATTAAAAAGCACTATAAATTCTAGATAATATCTAAAACTTATAGTGCTTTTACTTTATTTAAGATTAGCAAATATTCAATTTGCCTTGTGCTATACTGTGATTTTTATAATTGTCATCACTTGTTACATCTTTTATAACATGTATAAAATCTGGCATGTTTATTTCTTCATTTTCATTAGTTAGTTCAACTTCCATAATAGCCTTATCTTCCCAAAAAGGATATACATCAAGTTCAAAGTACTGATTGTTCAGCATAAAACAATATCTTGTTTTTCGTATTTGTTTTAGCTTTGTATCTGCTTCCATGAGTAGAGATAAATATTCATCTTTTGAGATTTTCTTTTCTTTCTCAACTCTTTTTAAATCAGTAATCTTTGTTTTTACAGTATAATAATAAACATAATTACCATTAACACCCCTTTGTCTGATTCTCTTTTCTTCATTTTCATTTCCGCAAAGATATGTCTGTATTATTTCAGATTTCACACATTTAGTAACTGAATTTATATATTCCAAATTTGGCATAGAAATCAAGAACTTCCTTTCAATTTCTATCGGTACAGGAATACCAAGGATATTGTACATCTCATTCATTAGCCTATCCATTTTACCTTCAAAATCAGTACTATTATCTATAACTCTTAAATGAGGGTGCCCTGTCCACGCTTCAAGTGTTTTTTTGTCAAGCTTGATAGCTTCCTCTGGTGTTTCAGATCTAGCCTCATTATTTGATAGAGTATAAAACTTTAATGCACCATCTGCCGCCGTCTTCAAATGAATAACTGCATCATAATAATTCATTAAGCTTACTTCATTTGTCCCTCTTTCCTTTAAAATATCTGAAAATGTCTGCTTATCCATATATGCTTTATTATCCATTACACCTCTATCATATACAACCACTATCTTTTCGTCTTTTAATTTTTCTATCGCATTATCCCATATTTCTTCATGAGAAACTTGCATGTCAAAAATCGTTTTTTGAAACTCTAATGTTGATAAATCAATAGGCATTATTCCACTTTTTATTATGGTGGTTGCTGTTTCGGGAACAACTATAACTTTATACCCTCTATCTGTCAATTCGTCTTCTATTCTGCTAAGAGCAGTTGTTTTACCTGCACATGGTCCACCTGTAATTACTATCTTGTTTATTTCTAATGGCATGTTTTTATCCTCCTTTTTAATAATTAATTCAGATTTATTTACTATTTATTTTCTATACTTATATTATCATATATATATCGTAAATTCAATTGTTGTTTGTATACATACAATACTCTTTAAGTTATTACAAAAATAAAAACTATCAAAATTAATTGATAGTTTTTATTTATTAATCTAATGTATATGGTAATAAAGCAATTGCTCTTGCTCTTTTAACAGCTTGAGTAACTTCTCTTTGATGTTTTGCACAATT
>CAZFOR010000016.1:0-21665 GCA_964520895.1 uncultured Eubacteriales bacterium
TTTATGTCTTTATATTATTATATTTGTCTTTTTTTGTCAATATTTTTTTGTTATTCTATTACCTTTCAGTTGTTTTTATTTAATTTTAATAATTAATTTGGTAATTGTTAACAAGTTGTAAAACATTTTACAATGTTTAATTTAATATTGTATTAATACGCCTAATTGTTGTATAATATAAATGCACATGGGGATGTAAAGGCTTCGACAGTAATTTTGAAATATAAATAGCGAGTAGTGGATTTCGCTTGGCCACTTTAAAAAGGCGAGAAAAAATATAAACGCAGATAACAACGAATTTGCATTTGCTGCCTAGTAGCGCAGCACACCTTTATTAGATAAGTCACGGTCTTTTAGTAGGTGTCAATTAGTGACAAGGATTTTATCTGATTTTTCTAGGATAAATGGTAATTTAGAAAATACTATAAAATATACTTGTTTGTTAATATGTTTTATAGGAAAATAATTTAACAAACTGCACTCGGAGAAGTTTATATGAATAGGTTATTGGACACGAGTTCAATTCTCGTCATCTCCACCAAGCTTAAAATTAAATTGACTTTAATTTTAGGCTATTTTTTTATTGATAATAATCTTGTATAATGATATAATTCTAATATAATAAATATTTAAAAGGAGTATAATCATGAATAAAACAACTGTATATTTAATAAGACATTCAGTAAGATTTGATGATAATCTAATTGAAAGTTATAAAACTAGTCAAGATATTAAATTAAGGTATGAAAAGATAATTCTTAGTGTTGAAGGTGAAAAAAGAGCTGAAATATTAAGTAATGAAAAAGAACTACAAAACATAGATGTAGTATATACTAGTAATATGGTTCGTACTTTACAAACTGCTAAATATTTATTAGATAAACAAAATTTAAAAGCCAATATTGATGAAAGATTTGGAGAAAGAATTTCAGGTAAGCCAAATGATGATATATATCCAAATTGGTTTGAGCTACAATATCAAGATATAAACTTTAAAACAGAAGGTGGCGAAAGTCAGCTAGATGTTAGAAAAAGATTTACATCTGCTTTTAATGAAATTGTAAATCAAAATAAAGGTAAAAGAATAGCCATATTTGCACATGGTCTTGCAATAACATTTTTTCTATTACAATGGTGTAAATTAGTTGATGTTAAGCTAGATCATACACTAACAATGTCATATAATGATAAAATAATTTTAGATAAAATAGTTAATGCTCCTGAAGTATTTAAAGTAACATTAGATGTAAATAATGAAATTGAAAATATCGAATTAATAGAATTTGATGATTTAAAATAAAAAGATAGCTCAAATATTTTTATTTGAGCTATCTTTTTATTTTAAACTTCTTTTGCTACTTTTTGCATCGTTTTATTATATAAAAATGCTACTAACCTTTTATTTTGTCCATATGTTTACTTTTCTTTAATTTAATACTATCTTCAATTGATTGTCTCATATCTTTAAATTGCTCATTAAATTTTGATGATTTCAAACCTCTAAATGAAAGTATTAATCTTCTTTCGTAATATCTTCTTTCAGCAATCAAATCTTTTATTTGTCTTTCTAATATCTCTGCCACCATTGGTACTAAATCTTTACTTGTTATTTCAGATAGTTTCATATCTAATTCTTCTTTTAATTGATGTAATTTTAATAATCTTTGTTTTAAATTTATCAATTCCATTACAGTCTTAATACAATCTACTGTAAATAATACTAATACCACTGTTGAAATTATAGGGACAATATCTACTGGTATTTTGGTAATAAGATCAATTACAAATGGATGTATTAAATACATTGTTATAATTGATAATATACCAAACAAAAATGAATTTAGTAAACATACCCTACCATTTATATTAAGCTTATGATTAGAATAATCCCACCATCTTGTATTAAATAATTTTTCCATTACATAACTTGTTATATACTCTAATACACTTGCAAGTACCATACCTAGTATAAATACTAGACCTATATTATGTCTTACAGGTATTAAAAAATATGCTACAATTAATGCACCAAATCCATATATTGGACAATATGGTCCATCTAAGAATCCTCTATTTGTAAACTTTTTAGATGGTATATAACAATATACTACTTCACATATCCAACCTAATATACTATATATTATAAAATACAAAAACACATAATAAAATATATCCATTTCTTCTCCTATCAAATAATCCATTCTTTAGCATTTAAAGTAATCTTTCCATTTCTATTTATATATTTAGCAAATTTATCAACTGCTTTAAATATCTTTTCCACAAAATAATACTGTTCCATATCTTGTTTATCAAATTCATCTGTCACTTTAAAATCAACATTAAAGTTATAGTTATCTATATCTATATCAACTTTTTCAATATATTGTAATTGCTTAAAATGTTCAATATCTAATCCGAATGGAGTCATCCTGTTTTTATCAAAGTCTAATTTATCTGCAATAACTAAAGACGCACCAATAATATTTTTAATATTATTTCCATTACTATGATCAATTATTGCATCTAATATAATCTCTTTATATTCTTCTGATAAATCTTTATCTTTTAAATATTCTTTTGCCATACTATATCCATTAATTGCATGATCTTTTTTCCCTTGAACACAACCAATATCATGTAATAATGCTGCTATTTTACCACACTGGATAATTTCTTCATTATATCCTAACTTAGTTAATATATACTCTACTACATTTACTACTTTATTTATATGTTTCATTCCATGTATTGCCCATTGCTGTAATTCATTTATATCTATTTGTTTATATATATCAATTATATATTTATCATTTTTTATTTCTTCAAATGTAATCATCTTATCCTCCCTAATACTGTTTCTTCAATAATATTTTATATATATATATATTATATGTTTAGTAACAAAATGTCAACTATAAGTTTATAATATTCATTAAAGATATATTATATATACTAAATGTTATGTTGGTTATTTACAATTATTGGGTTTTTATGCATAATACTAATATATATTGTCGAACGACATATTAATATTTTAAGGAGGATTTATTTATGAAGGAAAAAATTAGATTTTTTATATTAGGTTTTGTTGTATGTTTAGCCTTTGGTGGTCTTGTATATGGTTCATCACAAGTTGCAGATGTGTACTTTTCTGAATATCCAATTAAGATAAACGGTAATTCTTATACTGCAGAAATGCCTGTATTAAATTATCAAGATAGAACTTACCTTGTATTAAGAGAATTTGGTACAGCAACTAATAATGAAATAGATTTTGTTGATGAAACAATTATTATTAATAATACTACTACTGAACAATCTGTTTATATTACTCGAACTGGTTCAAAATATCATTATAGTAATTTTTGTAATGGAGGTACATATATCAAAACTAGTCTAGAAGACGCTTTAAAACTAAAATTAGAACCATGTAATAAATGTGCAAAATAATATATAATAAACTTATACATAATAAAAAGGAATGATTAAAAATCATTCCTTTTTTGGCAGGGGCACTAGGAATCGAACCTAGCTCCGCGGTTTTGGAGACCGATATTCTACCAATGAACTATGCCCCTATTTGTACTTTAATATAATAACATTATTTTTTATAAAAAGCAATAGTAAAATGTAAAAATATATGATATAATTTATGCGGTGATAAAATTGAAAATGACTGAGACTGATACATATCCAGAAAACAAGTTATTAATTTTATATATATTAAATAAAGTAAATAGTCCTATAACAAATAGTGTACTTACAAAAATTTATTTTACAATAAATGAGTTAAATTATTTTTACTTTCAACAATATTTAGCAGACCTTATTAAAAAAGATTTTGTAAATACATTTGAAGAAAACAATACTAATTTTTATATGATAACAGAAAAAGGATTAAATACTTTAAATGAACTAATGTACCTAATACCTAGTGTACTGTTAGTTACAGCTGATAAAGCTTTAGAAAGTATAACAAAAGGTTTAAAATATGAATTATCAATTACATCTGATTTTATAATTTTAGATATTGATAAAATCAATGTTAAGTGCAACATTTCAGAGGGTAATTCATTACTATTCTCATTAGAGATATTTGCAGGAACAATGGAACAAGCTAGAAAAATAGCGGATAATTGGAAACAAAATGCTCTTAAACATTATCCTCAAATAATTCAATTATTAACAAATGAAAATCAAGAATAACAAATGTGTTAATTGCTATTCTTGATTTTTTATTACTATTTTTTATACTATCTTAATATTATTTACAACAGAATTATTTATGTCAATATCAGATAATCTATACCATTTATCATATTCTTTTTCAAACATTTCTTCTTTTTTAGTACTTAACATTATTTCTTTTACATCATCAAGATATGTATCATCTTCTTTAGTTACAATTTGTTCTAATTTAATAATTTCATATCCATTAGGTGTTTCAAAAACCTCGCTGTATTTACCTAGTTCCATTTTTTTAGCAACTTCTTCTATTTTTTTATTATCAGATGTACCTTCTAAAAATACATATGGGTCACCTGGTTTATATGAAGAAATTGTATCTGAGTATTGTGAAGCAAGCTGTTCAAATTTTTCTCCGCTTTGTAGCAAGGTAAGAACACTTTGAGCTTTTTCATATATCTTTTTTACTTCTTCTTCTGTATAAGTTTGAGCTAATGTTGTTTTATCTGTTGTTAAAAATATCATTCTTTTAATTACATATATACTACCATTATTATTATTTTCAATATATTCATTTGCTTCTTTATTAGATATGATTACATTTTCCATAAAATAATCTGATAATGTTGTATATTTTTCTTCAGATTTTAAATATTCAATGTATTGCTCCTCAGTTATGCCTATTTTATTAATTAGTTTTCTTACACTTTCTGTACTTACAGATTCCGTGATTTCTTCTTCATCTATTTCTAATTCAAATTCATTAAATTTTTGATCACAAATCTTATTTCTAATTAATGTTTCTAATGTTTGTTCTTTTAAATACTGTTCTGCATTTATACCATATAATTCTGATGTCCATATAGTATTAACTTTGCCTTTTCCATTTTTTTCTATATATTCTTCTTCAATTTTGTTTTTTAATATTTTTGCATATGTTGTATACTCATTTAACAATACCTTTGTATCATCAATTGTTAATATATATTGATTATTATTTTTATCAAAATTATACAATATGGTAGTAGTAACTATCATACATAAGAAAAATATTATAACTAGTACTATCTTTTGTATTTTGCTCATTCTTTTCTCCTTTTTTAACATAAATCATTTAAAAAATTATTTACTACATTAAGGATATCATTAATCTCATTTTTTTTCAATCTTTTTATAATTAATTTTTCTCTTACTACAATTTCTGTCTTATATTTATCAATTAAATTAAGTATTGCGTCACTACTAATACTGTTATTATCTAATATCTCAAAATTAATATTATTACCTTTTTGAACAATATTACAAATACCCATTTGTCTTGCTTTAATTTTTATTTTAGCAACACCAATTAAGTTAATTACCTCTTTAGGTACTTCACCATATCTATCTATTACCTCATCTATAATATCATCTAATTGCTCAGTATCTTCACATAACGCAATATTTTGATATACCTCGATTTTTTGGTTTTGGTTGTTAATATAACTATCTGGAATATATGCTGAAACTTGTAAATCAATTTGAACTTCCATCTCATTGTCATATATTTCCTCACCTTTTAATTTACGAACAGCATCTTCTAACAGCTTACAATACATTTCATAACCTATTGCTTCCATATGACCATGTTGCTGACTACCTATTATGTTTCCCGCTCCTCTTATCTCTAAATCTCTAAGTGCTATTTTAAATCCTGAACCAAACTCAGTAAACTCTTTTATTGCTTTTAATCTCTTTTCTGCAATTTCAGATAGCAACTTATTTTTCCTATATGTTATATATGCATATGCTTGTTTATCTTTTCTTCCTACCCTACCTCTAATTTGGTATAACTGTGCAAGTCCCATTCTATCAGCATTTTCAATAATTATTGTATTTGCATTCGGAATATCAATACCAGATTCTAATATAGTAGTACAAACTAAAACATCAATTTTACCTTCAATAAAATCATACATTATACTTTCTATTTCATCACCTGACATCTGTCCATGTGCAAACTCAACTACTGCATTTGGTACAAGGTTCTGTATCTCAACTGTCTTTTTCTCAATATCTTCAACTTTATTATATAAATAAAATACTTGCCCATCTCTTTCTAGTTCCCTTACCATAGCATCCTGAATAACAAACTTATCATATTCTAATACGTAAGTTTGTACAGGTTTTCTATTATGAGGTGGGTCATATATTACACTCATATCTCTAATGCCAACAATAGACATATGTAGAGTTCTAGGAATTGGTGTTGCAGTCATTGATAATACATCAATATTTTTTCTAAGCTCTTTTATAGTTTCTTTATGTTTAACACCAAATCTATGTTCTTCATCAATAATTAATAACCCTAAGTTTTTAAATCCAATATCTTTTTGAAGTATTCTATGTGTTCCAACAACAATATCAACTTCTCCAAGTTTAAGTTTCTTTATAATCTCTGACTGTTCTTTTTTAGTTTTAAACCTGTTTAATACCTCTACCCTTATTTCATATTGCTTCATTCTCTGTTTAAAACTCTCATATTGCTGATTTGCAAGTATTGTAGTAGGTACTAGATATGCAACCTGTTTACCACTCATTACAGCTTTAAATGCTGCCCTTATTGCAACTTCTGTCTTACCATATCCAACATCACCACAAAGTAATCTATCCATTGGAATATCTTTTTCCATATCTTGTTTAATTTCTTTTATACATCTAATTTGGTCATCTGTTTCTTGATATGGAAAATCATCTTCAAATTGTTTTTGCCAATCATTATCTGGTAAAAATGAAAAACCTTTTGCATTTTGTCTTTGTGCATATAGCAAAATTAATTCTTTTGCTATATTATCAGCACTTTCCTTAGCTTTTGCCTTAGCTTTTGCCCATTGTTTTGTACCCAATTTATTTAATATAATTGGGCCATCATTTAATGGTATATATTTTCTAATTGAATCTAATTGGTTAGTAGGTACATATAATGTGTCATTATCTTTATACTTTAATTTCACATAATCTTTTTTTATATCATTAACATTTAATGTTTCAATACCTATAAATTGTCCTATACCATGTGACATATGAACTATATAATCATTTTGAGATAAATCAGCTAAAACAATTTTTTTAGCATTTTTAAAATTAGATGATTTATATGCTTTCTTTTTATGTACATCATCTGTTTCATTATCACTAATTACAACTAATTTTAAATCTCTATATTCATATCCATTTGTTGAGTATCCTATTGTTATATATATTTTGTTTTCTTCTAATTCATCAATAAAATCTATGTTTTCATAATACTTATTTGTAATTTCTAAATCATTTAATGTATTAGATAAATTCTGTGCCTTTACCTTATTTTGCATTAATATTATAACAGTGTTTCCTTTTTGATATGTAGTTTGTACTTCCTTAATAAATATATCCATTGAATTACGAAAAAAGTTGACCTCCCTACAATTGAAATTGTATTCTTTTCTTTTTGCAGGCATATTTATATCTATTAGATTCTTTTCTAATCTTTGTAGATATATAAGTGGTTTGTTTTGTAGTAGTTCATTAATATCTTCTATATTAAATAACTTTTCTAAATAGTTTGGAATAATCCTTTTATTTTCTAGTAAATCAACTACTATCTCGTTTGTTTCATAATTTATATTGTTTATTCTTTGTTCTATTCTTTCAATTTCATCAAAAAAGATTAACATATCATTTGGTATATATTCTAATATTGAATAAGCTTTGTTATAGAAAGCTGAAAAATACTTATCAATTTTATTTATATAATTACCATTTTCTATTTCTTCTATGTCTTGGTCAAGTTTTTCTTGTTCCTTTTTTCCTAACTTGTTTTTATCTATTTTATTAATATTTGAAATAACTTTATTAATATCTAAATTATCAAAAATATATTCTTTTGTTGGATATATTTGAACATTATCAATTACATCTATTGAACGCTGACTTACAACATTAAATGTTCTAATTGAATCTACTTCATCACCAAATAATTCTATTCTAACACCTAGTTCCATATTGTTTGGAAATACATCAATAATTCCACCTCTAATACAGAACTGTCCTTTTGATTCAACCATATCATTTCTTTCATATCCACTATTTATTAAGTGATTAGTAAACTCAGATATATCTAATGTGTCCGAGTTTTTAATATTGATTATATTATTTACAAATAGCTGTTTATCTATTACAGGTTGTATCATTGCTTCAATTGTTGTTACTAATATCTTAATATCACCTTGTACTAATTTTGATAATACATATGCTCTATTTTCAGTATTTTCCAAACTTTGAACATCATAATCATATATTACAAACTCTTTTTTACTCAAATAATATACTTTCTCATTTGTAAGTGATTTTATATCTTTTATAATGCTTTTAGCTGAAATATCATTACTTGCAATTATACATATTGGTTTTTCTAAATAGAATTTAGTTGAATATATAAAATGTGCCTTTTGAGAGTCAGTAAGCCCGTTTAAACTAATAGGAAACTGATTAGCCTTTATACTATCTATATATTCAATATATTTACTTAATTTAGGTAATTGTTTAATTATTGTATTCAAAATATCCTCCTATTTTTGCTTTTTACCCTTTAACTTCTAATTACTTGATAAATTATTTTTTTTCAATATCATTGTGCAACTTTCAGTAATTTTGTTGTGCACTTTTTATATTTTATTTTTGTTTCCATTTAATATATATATCACAATTTGATTTTTCATTAATATCTTTTTTTATATAATACATATATTCTAAATCGTTAATTTTATTTATACAAATATTCATATTTTCATTGTATTTTAGCTGATGAATATATTTTATACTATATTCATCTATTGTATATTTATCTAAAAATTCATCAGTCATACTTTCAATTGCATATTTCAAATAATTAGTATTATTCATATGCCAGTTTGTATCAACATCCATATATTTTACAACTTCATTTTTTATATCATCATATTTATTACTATCTGGTATATGAATAAAATCTGAATCAACTACATTTTTATCAATATGAATATATTTATTGGAAACTTCGTCAATAACTTTTATTGGTCTTTTTCTTTCACCTGAATATAGTACCCATTTTGAATTACTAACTGCAATTACTTCATTGTTTTCATCTAATACTTCATATTGTCTATATGCATATAACCCTTTAGAGCCAGTAGACCAAGTTCTGTATATTACTTTATCACCTTTTGATGGTAACCTATTTATTTTTGTATATGTTTCAATTAATATCCATACAATTTGAGTCCTATTTGCAAAATCCATTCCGCAATCGACTGTATCACTATACAAAGTTGATATTTCTTGTAAATATCTAACTAATGCCAAGTCTGTTAATTTATCATATTTATCTATATCATAATATTTTATTTCATACTCTTTTTCAAATACACCTTCCACTTAATACCCATATCCTTTCTTATTAATTTTTATTATTCAAAATCCATTTAAATATTATATCTTATTTTGCATAAATTAACAATATAATTAGATTAAAAAATTGTTAAAACATTGACTATTCTATATCTACAAGGTAATTTAATATAAACTAATTATTTTAAATAAATATAATGTTTAAAAGAAGAGAAATAACAATCAATTATGTTATTTCTCTTCTTTTAAACTCATATATTTTTTCATATTAAATTTTCTGGATTTAAACATTCCAATTCTTTAATAACAAATCTACCATCTTTCCTTATTAACACATCATCAAACCAAATCTCTCCTCCACCATATTCTGGTGTTTGAATTGATACAATGTCCCAATGAATGGCTGATTTATTACCATTATCACTTTCTGGAATACAATCACCAGGAGTGAAATGAAAACTACCTTTTATCTTTTCATCAAATAGCGTATCTCCAATTGGTTTTATAACATATGGATTTAATCCTATTGCAAATTCACCAATATATCTTGCACCTTCATCTGTATCTAGTATCTTATTTAACTCCTCTGTATTATTTGATATTGCATTAATAATCTTACCATCTTTAAATTCAAATCTAATATTATTAAATAATACTCCATTATATCTAGTTTCAGTGTTATATGTAATATATCCATTTACAGTGTTTTTAACTGGTGCTGATGCAACCTCTCCGTCTGGTATATTAAATGTTCCTACATATTTTTGTGCATTAATACCTTTTATACTAAATGTTAAATCAGTATTATCTGAAACAATATGAACTTTATCTGTTTTATTCATTAAACAAACTAAATTATCCATTGCAGTTGACATTTTAGCATAATCCAAATTACATACATTAAAATAGAAATCTTCAAAATCTTCTAAACTCATATTACTCATTTGTGCCATTGAATTATTTGGATATCTTAATATACACCATCTTGTATTAATTACTCTTTCTTCAAAATGTACAGGCATAGTATAATACTTGTTATATATATCAATTTTTCCACTATCAATACCTGATAACTCAGATGTATTATCACTTGCTCTAATACCTATATATGCATCCATATCTCTCATTTTTTCTAAATCATACTTAGCATACAACTTCATACTTTCCTCAGTTCCATTTTTTATTACTTCCTTTAATAATTGATAATTAACAATATTGAAAAATGGTTTTGCACCTATTTCATATGCTTGTTTTATTAATTCTTTTGCAAGTGGCAAACATCCCTCTCCTATTAATTCTATTAATATATTTTCATTTGGTTTTAATTTAATAGAATAATCTAACAAATTATTTGCTAATCTTACTATTCTTTCATCTTTCATAAATTTTCTCCTTTTACATATTTTTCTATTTATTACTCATTATTATTGCCATAATATTACTATATTCCTGAAATACATTACTTATACATCTCATTTGTATATTACCGATATTTTGGATCAAAATTTGTAACTATTTCTATTGTCCCTATTTTAAATAGTTTATCAAATGTATTTTGTCTAATATTAACACTCTTTATGCAATCATATTTCATTACTTTTCTATTTCTATAAAAAAAATCATCTATATATTCCATTTTTGTTTTATAAAATATACATTTTAAATTTTTAAATTCTTTTTTATTCATTATTAGTAATAATATTGTAATTAACAGTATTGTTATACATAAAAGTTTTCTTAACCATTGAAGAATTAGTATTAAACTTATTGCATCATATACATTAAAAATTAATAGATAAAACATAAATACTACCAAAGTAGTAACTATAAAAGACATAATAATCATATATGGTAAAATATATTTTGATTTTAGTTCAATTTCAGTAATTTTTTCTCCAACATTGTTATTATCATTTGTTTTTTTATCAATTACTGGTGTTTTCAAAATTTCTTCATCAATACCATTTTCAATTTCTTTATTAATCTCTTTTTGTGATTTATCTAATACTATTTTCAGTATAGTTAATAAAAGAGTAATTATAAGTATTGCCATCGTAACATATGGATATTTCATTATCCATGTAGTAGCTCCTTCTTTAGCAAATTCTTCAAATAATAAAAACAGAATTATTATTACAAAATATATCTTTATTAACTTTAAAAAAATATAATTAGAGGAACTTTTCTTTTTTAGAGTTTCATATTTATTCAATTTATTCTTTACTATATTATTTGTTGTTTTTTCCTTATTACAATCTTTTTGAGACATATTATCCTCCTACAGTTTAATTATTTTTCTTATTTTTTCATATGTTTGTATCACATCTTCTACATCATTAATAATTACTGAACTTTCTTTACTTTTTATATAAATTGTACCTAAATAAGATAACTTTTGAATATATGTTTGTTTCATTACAATTGCTACTATATCTTTATATTCAACTTCTTGATTATATTTTTCTAAAAATCCATCATTAAATACAACTTTTCTTTTGTAAAAATCATATCTAGAATTATTATATTTTTTTTATCAATAAAAGTTTTAATAATAATCCACATTATTGCTAGTATAATACATCCCATAGGTGCTTTTCCATTCGTATAATCAGCTTTCATAATAAGTACAATTATTGAAAGTATAACCGGAACAGAAAACAGTACAATATAAAGAAATGAGCAATAAATAAATTTATATGCAGGTCTTAATGTCAATATTATTCTATCTTTAAACTCATTATCCATTTCTTCTATATATATTTCATTATTATCAACCATATAATTTCCTACGAATCACATTAATTAAACAAATTATATATTACTTAATTATTTTTTACAATATTTCACAATAAAAAATATTAATTCACAACAAAAAAGGCATAAACTTTTAGCTTATACCTATTTCATATATTTTATTTAATTTTATTCTAAGAATCCTTTATAATGTCTCATTACCATTTGTGATTCAAGTTGTTTAACTGTTTCTAATGCAACACCTACTATGATAAGTACGGCTGTTCCACCAAATGATATTTGAAGTCCTGTTAATTGGAACAATATAGGAATTATAGCTATAACACCTAAGAAAAATGCTCCAAACCATGTAAGTTTATTTAAGATTCCTTTGATATAATCTATTGTTGGTCTACCTGGTCTAATACCTGGTATAAATCCACCATTTTTCTTTAAATTATTTGAAACTTCAACTGGATTAAATGTAATCATTGTATAGAAGAATGTAAATCCAACTATTAATAATAAATACACTATACTATGTGCAAGTACATATCCAAGTCCACCTACTATTGATAATCCTTGATTTGACAAAGAAGATATCAATAAACTAGGTTGTGAAACGAATAATAATACTTTCCAGAAACCAGTTGCACTAGTCAAATTATTTACCATTTCTGGTTTAAAGAAGTTAATTAACATTGCTGGTGCAGTCATTAAAGACATTGCTAAAATAACTGGTATAACACCTGCCATAACTAATTTTAGTGGAATATGTGTGTTTTGTCCACCATACATTTTTCTACCCACAACTTTTTTAGCATATTGTACAGGAATTCTTCTTTCAGCTTCTTGTACCCAAACTGTTGCTGTAAGTAATATTAACATACCAACTACAACACCTAATGCCATTAATGTACCTTTTAGTACAAATGCATTACTTAATATTCCTGATAAATCAAGTAATAAAGTAACAGCTGATGGTAATCTAGATACTATACCTACAAAGATAAGCATTGATATACCATTGCCTATACCTTTTTCACTAATTTGATCACCAAGCCATGTTAAAAATGCTGTACCTGCTGTTAATGTTATTATGAAAATTGGTATCATCATTGAATTTGGTAATAAGAATATACCTTCTGAACCAGCATATGTCATATATATACCAAATCCTTCTATTGCAGCAAGAACAACTGTTAAATACTTCATGTATTTATTCATTTTCTTCTTACCTTCTTCACCTTCTTTAGATAATCTCTCTAAAGCTGGGATAGCAATAGTCAATAATTGTATTATAATTGAAGCTGTTATGTATGGTCCAATAGATAATGCAAAGATTGATAATCTTGTTAATGCACCACCAGATATAATATTCATTGTAGCTATTAAACTATTTGAATTAGCTTCAACATATTTAGCAAGTTCAACACTATCAACACCTGGGATAGTTATTATTGAACCTATTCTAAAAATTACTATTAATATTAATGTATATAATATTTTTTTTCTTACTTCTGGTATTTTCCATGCATTTATAAGTGTTTTAATCATATTAAATCACCTCTGCCTTTCCACCAACTGCTTCGATTTTTTCTACAGCAGTTTTTGTAATTCTTGCTGCTTTAACATCTAACTTTTTAGTTAATGTTCCTGTACCAAGTACTACAATACCATCATTAATTTTCTTTATCATTTTAGCTTCTTTTAATGCTTCAGCTGTAACAACTGAACCTTCAAATTTTTCTAACATTGATAAACTAACTTCTGTATATATTTTTTTATTTGGATTTTTAAATCCTCTTTTTGGAAGTCTTCTTGCAAGTGGCATTTGTCCACCTTCAAATCCAGGTCTTACTCCACCACCTGATCTTGCATTTTGTCCTTTATGACCTCTGCCTGATGTTTTACCTAAACCAGAACCTGTTCCTCTACCTACTCTTTTAGGTGATGATTTTGATCCTGGAGCTGGTCTTAACTCATTTAATTTCATTTATTTGCACCTCCCCCGTTTATATTTTTTAATTACATAAGGTCTTCTACTTTTTTACCTCTTAATCTAGCTACATTTTCAGCTGTTTTTAATGACATTAATGCTTTCATTGTTGCATTAACAGCATTTCTTGGATTACTAGAACCTATACATTTTGTTCTAATGTTTTTATATCCTGCAAGTTCTAATACTGGTCTTACACTACCACCAGCAATTAATCCAGTACCTTCTTCAGCTGGTTTTAATAAAACCTCTCCTGCTCCATATACTCCAACTATTTCATGAGGTACAGTTGTATTTACGATTGGTACTTCTACTAAATTTCTATTTGCATTTTCAATTGCTTTTTTAATTGCATCTGGAACTTCAGCTGCTTTACCTTTACCAACACCAACATGTCCGTTTTCGTCTCCAACAACTACTAATGCGCTAAATCTAAAAGTTCTACCACCTTTAACAACTTTTGCAACTCTGTTAATTGAAACAACTTTTTCTTTTAACTTATTTGCATTTTCTTCAACGTTTTGCATTTATTTCCCTCCTTTTACTTAGAATTCAAGTCCTGCTTCCCTAGCAGCATCTGCTAAAGCTTTAACTTTTCCATGATATAAATATCCACCTCTATCAAAAACAACTTTTTTAATATTAGCTTTTACAGCTTTTTCAGCTATAATTCTACCTATTTCTTTACATGTTTCGATATTAGCTTTTTTGTCTTTTACTTCATCTTCCATTGTTGATGCACTTACTATTGTAACACCTTTTGTATCATCAATTATTTGTGCATAAACATTTTTAAGACTTATAAAAATACTTAATCTTGGACACTCTGGAGTGCCACTTATTTTATTTCTAATTCTATAATGTCTTTTAATTCTTGCTTCATTTCTATTTCTTTTTGTTATCATAATTTAACACTCCTTTCTATTTTTTACCTGTTTTACCTTCTTTTCTTCTTATTCTTTCATCAGCATATTTAATACCTTTACCTTTATATGGCTCAGGTGGTCTCTTAAATCTGATTTCAGCTGCGAATTGACCAACTCTTTCTTTATCAATTCCTTTAACAATTACTTTATTTTGTCCTTCAACTTCTAATGTTATTCCATCAGCTTCAACAAATTCTACTGGATGTGAATAACCTAAAGAAAGTACTAATTTATTACCTTGTTTTTGTGCTCTATAACCAACACCATTGATTTCTAATACTTTTTCATATCCATCTGTTACACCAATTATCATATTATTTACTAATGTTCTAATTAATCCATGTAATGCTTTATCTTCTTTTTGTTCAGATGGTCTTGAGAAAGTTATTTCTGAACCATTAACATTAATATTAATTCTACTGTTTAATTCTTTAGTCATTTCACCTTTTGGTCCTTTTACAGTAACTACATTATTAGGTTCAACTTTTACTTCAACTGAAGATGGTATAGTCACAGGTTTGTTACCTATTCTAGACATCTTATACATTCCCTCCTTTATTATGTATTACCATACAAATGCTAATACTTCTCCGCCAACACCTAAGGCTCTTGCTTGTTTATCAGTCATGATTCCTTTTGATGTTGAAACAATAGCTATTCCTAAACCACCTAGTACTTTTGGAAGTTCTTCAGCTCCAACATATACTCTAAGTCCAGGTTTACTAATTCTTTTCATACCTGATATAACTTTTTCTTTTCCAACATATTTTAATGTTACTCTTAATGTTCCTTGTTTATTATCAGATAATTCTTGTATTTCTTTTATATATCCTTCTTCTAACAATATGTTAGCTATTTGTTTCTTCATGTTTGATGCAGGTATATCAACTACTGCATGTCTTTTCATGTTAGCATTTCTTATTCTTGTTAACATATCTGCAATTGGATCAGTTATATTCATTTTTTAACCTCCTTTTCTATTATTTAAGTTAAGCACTTTTTACCAACTTGCTTTTTTTACACCTGGAATTTTTCCTTCATGTGCTAATTTTCTAAAACATAAACGACAAATTCCGAATTTACGTATATATGCATGTGGTCTTCCACATATTTTACATCTATTATAATATCTTGTGCTAAACTTAGGAGTTCTTTGTTGCTTTGCTATCATTGCTTTTCTAGCCAATTTTATCCCTCCTTCTTAAATGGCATTCCCATTAATAGTAACATTTCTTTTGCTTCTTCATCTGTTTTAGCTGTTGTTACAAATATAATATCCATACCTCTTAATTTATCAACTTTTTCATATTCGATTTCTGGAAATATTAATTGTTCTTTAACACCCATTGAATAATTTCCTCTACCATCAAATGAATTTGGATTTAATCCTCTAAAATCTCTAACTCTTGGAATTGCTACACTTATTAATCTGTCTAAAAATTCATACATTTTAGCACTTCTTAAAGTTACTTTACATCCTAAATTCATACCTTCTCTTATTTTAAATCCAGCTATTGATTTTTTAGCTTTAGTAATTACTGGTTTTTGACCTGTAATTATTCCTAAATCATTCATAGCATTTTCTAATGCTTTTGGAGCATCTTTTGCATCTCCAACACCTATATTTATAACTATTTTTTCAAGTTTTGGTGCTTGCATTATTGATTTATAACTAAATTTTTTCATAAGGGCAGGTATTACTTCGTTTTGATATTTTTCTCTCATTCTTTCCATTATAATATACCTCCTTATTTAATTTCTGCTCCGCATTTTTTACATATACGAACCTTATTACCTTTTTTATCTATGCTATGAGCTGTTCTAGTAGTTTTATCACATTTTGGACAAATTAAGTTTGCATTTGAAACACTAATTGGTCCTTCTGTTTTAACTATTCCACCTTCTTCTCCAGCTTTTCTAGCTTTTTTATGTTTAGTTCTTACATTAACACCTTGAACAATGATTTTTTCATCTTTTGGCATAGCAGATAATACTTTACCCTTTTTACCATTGTCAACACCTGTATTAATAACAACTGTATCACCTTTTTTAATGTGCATTCTACCCTCACACCTTCCTTTCTATATTATAGTACCTCTGGTGCTAATGACAAAATCTTCATATATTCTTTATCTCTTAATTCTCTTGCTACTGGTCCAAAGATACGAGTACCTTTTGGATTCTTATCATCTTTTATGATAACAGCGGCATTTTCATCAAATCTAATATATGAACCATCTGCCCTTTTAGCTCCTTGTTTAGTTCTTACTACAACTGCTTTAACTACATCACCTTTTTTTACCATTCCATGTGGTTGTGCAGATTTAACAGATGCAACTATTACATCACCTATTTTAGCATATCTTCTATATGATCCACCTAAACATCTGATAACCATTATTTCTTTTGCACCAGTGTTATCGGCTACTTTTAAAATTGATTGTTGTTGTACCACTTATATGCCCTCCTTCCTAATTAATTAATTTATATAATTATTTAGCTTTTTCAATAATTTCAACTAATCTCCATCTCTTATCTTTTGATAGAGGTCTTGTTTCCATTACTCTTACAGTATCACCTATATTGCAAGTATTTTCTTCATCATGTGCTTTTAATTTATATGTTCTTTTCATCATTTTCTTATAAATTGGATGACTTACTTTTGTTTCGATAGCAACTACAATAGTTTTATCCATTTTGTCACTAACTACTTTTCCAATTTTTTCTTTACGAAGATTTCTTTCCACTAAGTTTTCCTCCTTCCCTAGCATTTAGGATATTAGTTTATTTCTCTTTCCCTTAATATAGTTTTAATTTTGGCTATATCTTTTTTAACAGCTTTGATTTTCATTGGATTTTCTAATCCATTAACTGCTAAACTAAATTTTAATTTAAATAATTCACTCTTTAACTGAGTTAATTCTTCTTGTAATTTTTCTGATGACATATCTCTTATTTCTTTAGCCTTCATTACTATCACCATCCATTTCTTTTTCACGAGTAATTATTTTTGTTTTTACAGGTAATTTGTGCATAGCTAATCTTAAAGCTTCTCTAGCTATATCTTCTGGAACACCTGCAAGTTCAAACATTACTCTTCCTGGTTTTACAACAGCTACCCAATATTCAGGAGCACCTTTACCACTACCCATACGAGTTTCTGCTGGTTTTTTAGTTATTGGTTTGTCTGGGAATATTTTAATCCAAACTTTACCACCTCTTTTTATGTATCTAGTCATCGCTACTCTGGCAGCCTCTATTTGATTAGAAGTAATCCATCCTGCTTCTAAAGATTGTATTCCGTATTCACCGTCTACAACTTTAATACCTCTTGTTGCTTTACCTCTATTTCTACCTTTTTGCATTTTTCTGTACTTTGTTCTTTTTGGCATTAATGGCATTATTTGTCTCCTCCTTCCACTTTATCTTTTTTAGTTGGAAGAACTTCACCTTTATATATCCAAACTTTAACTCCTAATTTACCATAAGTAGTATCTGCTTCATAAAAGCCATAATCAACATCAGCTCTTAAAGTTTGTAGAGGAATTGTTCCCTCTCTATAAAATTCTGTTCTTGCTATATCTGCTCCACCTAATCTACCAGATACTGATGTTTTAATTCCTAAAGCACCTGATTTCATAGCTTTTTGCATAACTTGTTTCATTGCTTTTCTATATGAAATTCTTCTTTCTAATTGGTTACAAATATTTTCAGCAACTAATTGTGCATTAATATCAATATTTTTAACTTCAATTATGTTTAAAGATATTTCTTTGCCTATTTTTTCTTGTATTTCTTTTTTAAGAGAATCTATTAATTCTCCTCCTTTACCTATTACTAATCCTGGTTTTGCAGTATGAATTGAAATTATTACTTTATTAGCTTTTCTTTCAATTTCAATTTTTGCTACACCTGATTGAAATAATTTTTTCTTAACAAATATACGGATTTCTTGATCTTCAATTAAGTTTGTTGAAAAATCTTTTTTATTAGCAAACCATCTTGAGTCCCAATCTTTAATTATACCCACTCTTAATCCATGTGGATGCATTTTTTGTCCCATTTAAAATCCTCCTTTCCTTAGTTTTCTTTTTCAGAAAGAACTATTGTTGTATGGCTAGTTCTTTTTCTAACTCTATATGCTCTACCCTGTGGTGCTGGTCTAACTCTTTTAGCAGTTGGACCTTGATCAGCATATATAGCTTTAATATATAAATTTTCTCTTTTCAAATTATTATTATTTTCAGCATTTGCAATTGCAGATTTTAATAATTTTTCAACTAATTCAGATGCAGCTTTTGGTGTATTTCTTAATATTGCTAATGCTTCATCAACTTGTTTTCCTCTTATTAAATCTATAACAATTTTCACTTTTCTAGCTGAAATTCTTGCATATTTTAATTTTGCTATAGCTTCCACTATCTTTACCTCCTTATTTTACTTTAGAAGTTTTTTCTCCTGCATGACCTCTATATGTTCTAGTTGGCGCAAATTCTCCTAATTTATGACCTATCATTTCTTCTGTAATGTATACAGGTACATGTTTTCTACCATCATGTACAGCAATAGTATGACCTACCATTTGTGGAAAAATTGTTGATGCCCTTGACCATGTCTTTAAAACTTCTCTTTTACCTTCATCATTCATGTTTTCTACTCTTTTAAGTAACTTTTCATTTACGTATGGTCCTTTTTTAAGTGATCTTGACATTTAGATTTCCTCCTTTTTTACTTTCTTCTCTTAACAATAAATTTGTTAGATTGTTTATTTTTCTTTCTTGTTTTATATCCAAGTGCTGGTTTACCCCAAGGAGTCATTGGACCTGCGTGTCCGATTGGAGATTTACCTTCACCACCACCGTGTGGGTGATCATTAGGGTTCATTACAGAACCTCTAACTGTAGGTCTAATTCCCATCCATCTACTTCTACCTGCTTTACCTAATTTAATGTTTTCATGATCTTTATTTCCAATTTCACCAATTGTTGCTCTACATTCAACACTAATTAGTCTCATTTCTCCTGATGGTAATCTTACATGTGCATATTTACCTTCTTTAGCCATAAGTTGTGCTGAGTTACCAGCAGCTCTTACTAATTGTCCACCTTTACCAGGATACATTTCTATATTATGTATTAATGTACCTACTGGTATGTTTTTTATTTTCAAACAATTACCTGGTTTAATATCTGATTTTTCACCAGACATTACTTTATCTCCATCTTTTAATCCATATGGTGCAATTATATATGCTTTTTCTCCATCTTCATATTCTAATAATGCTATATTTGCACTTCTATTTGGATCATATTCAATACCAATTACAGTTGCAAACATATCTTCTTTTCTACGTTTGTAATCTATAATTCTATATTTTCTTCTACATCCACCACCATGATGTCTAACAGTTATTCTACCATAAGAATTTCTACCTGCTGTTTTACTTTTACTAGTTAAAAGACTTTTTTCAGGTGTTTTCTTTGTAATTTCTTCAAATGTTGAAACTGTCATATTTCTTCTAGATGGTGTTGTAGGATTAAAATGTTTTATACCCATTTTTCATTCTCTCCTTTACTGTTTTATTTAGCTGAACCAAAAATTTCAATTGAATCATTATATTTTTTATCAACTTTAACTTCTTTTCCACCTTTTGTTAAATACATTTTTGTACTTGGATTTGTTTCAATTGTTACTATTGCTTTTTTCCAATCAGAAGTCATACCTTGATGTGCCCCAACTCTTTTTAATTTTCCTTTAACTTTCATTGTTCTTACATCAGTAACTTTAACATTAAACAATTTTTCAACTGCATATTTAACATCTATTTTTGTTGCTTTCATATCTACTTCAAAAGTGTACTTACCTTCATTTAATCCCATATTAGATTTTTCAGTAACTATTGGTCTTTTGATTATATCTTCTGGACTTTTCATTACGCGTACACCTCCTCGATTTTTTCAATAGCTGGTTTAGTTACGATTAATTTTGTATATTTTACTAAATCATATACATTAATTGTATTTACTAAACAAACTTTAACTCCTGGAATATTGTGTGCTGATTTTTGTACATTAACATCATTTTCAGGAATTACAATTAACACTTTTTTATCTATTTTTAAATTTTCTAATACTTTAATCATGTTTTTAGTTTTAATTTCATTAAAATTAAATGTATCTAAAACAATTAAATCTTTATCTAATACTTTTGAACTAAATACTGATTTTAAAGCTAATTTCTTAACTTTCTTATTTAAAGTATATTTATAGCTTCTAGGTTTTGGTCCTAATGCTATACCACCTTTAATCCATTGTGGTGCTCTAATACTTCCTTGTCTAGCTCTACCTGTTCCTTTTTGTTTCCAAGGTTTTGCTCCACCACCTCTAACTTCTGATCTTGTTTTTGTAGATTGTGTT